>DAOTJI010000010.1:0-46166 GCA_035448625.1 Smithellaceae bacterium
CGGGTGGAAATCACGCAAAACGGGACCCCGGCATTGATCTATGAATCCTGCTGGGACCAGCCGCGGTGCGCCGCCAAAAGGGCCGTTCTGGAAGAATGGTTTTCGCGTTTTCGCAAGCCCTGACCCGCGCCGTCGGTTCCCAACTATTTCAACTCAAACTCAAATGTGCTGACCACGCGGATTTTTTTTACAGGCGTGCTCGTTGGGCTGTAGGGAGCGGACTCGTCATTTCCCTCGCTGCCGAAGATCTGGATCATGCCCTGATTCGCGGAGCGGATGCGGCCGATTCGGGCGCCGGAATCCGAGGCAAACTGCTCGGCCGTGAACCTGGCGTTTTTGGTGGCTTCGGCCAGCAGCTGCGGCCGGAGGGCGTTGAAGGTCGTGACGATGTATCGCGGATTGGCCATGCCTTCTCCCTGCTGTCCGTCCAGAAGAATCCCCGCCTTGAGCAGTTCTTCCGTTGCCCCCAGTGCCCGGATGACCTGGTCGATGTTTTTGGTCGTGACCCGCAGGGAGCTGGTGACCACGTAACGGAACCGGTTGCTCTGTTCGTTCTGACCGTATTCGCGGGCCAGCTTGTCGATCGTTTTGGAGGGCTGCCAGGTGACCTCTTCATTATTGAAGCCCTGTTTTTTCAGGAAGGCAACGGTTGCGTCCCGGTCGGCGATGATTTTTGCGTGAACGTCTTTCAGGTCTTCGCCCGCCCTGCGGAAATTCAACGTCCAGATGGCCTGGTCCGCCCGGACCTCTTTTTCGACGAGCCCTTTCACCGTGACCGTGCGGGTGTCCGACTTGAAGCGGGCGACGCCTTTTCCGATGAAGTATCCGCCCAGGAGCAACCCTGAAAGCAGGCAGACGCCGATGATGAAGGCCGCCGGAACCATGGAACGGTTTTCATAAGTGGTCATCGTTTTCCTCCGTTTTAGACCGGTTCTTGTTTTTCCACGGGAAACGTCAAACCGCCGCCAAAATAACCGACGACGGATGCCAGTACGGCCATCAGAATCAGAAGAACGAAATAGATCATGGCTTCCGGTCCGGCAGCGGCAGACGCTTCCGGACGGAGAATTCGCCAGAGAAACGCCGTGACGGCGGCGATCAGAAGAACAAAGGAGGCGTAAATTTTAATGCGGACGGGCTTCATGGGTTTGGCCTGATAGTTCACCCGCCAGGTCAGGAAACCGGTGGCGATGGACGGCACGATAAAAAGAATGTCCGCCGCCAGGCAGTGCAGAGCCGTCGCCTCAAAGGACTGCTCTTCGGTTAAGAGATAGAGAAGATAGAAAAAAAACGGCGCCAGGGAGAAAACCATGGGGAAGTGCACGACCATCGGGTGCGGATGGCGGCGCAGAAAAGGAACGCGCTCCATCAGGGCTTGCAGCGGCGCGGGCAAAAAAGGTTCCTCGACCTTCTTTTTTAAAATTCCCACCTGCGGATATTTTTCCAGCACATCCGTTGTGTGGGGCGCGGCCCCGATGGCGGCGGTCAGGTCGGTTCCGGCCGGATGGCGTTTCATGTGAGTCCCCGTTTTCCAGAGTTTGCTCGCGCTGACGTCGATCACCCGGTTCCCATAGGCGATATAGCAGGGTCTTCCGTTTTTGCCGTCGAATTGCGCCAGGGATTCTTGGTCGAATTCTTTCATGACACCTCCTTCTTCATTTGCGGGGGATGCCGCGTTCAGACCGGCAAAGCCTACGGCCTTTTGCCGCCCCAAGGGTTGATCTGAATATCATCGGCGCAGGATGGGCAGAAGGCTTTGGTGTCCACGTGGCCGCATCCATAGCCCCACAGATCAAAGGTTCTGCAATTCAGGCACAGAGGCAAGTCGCAACCGTCGCAATATACGACCGCGCCGTCTTTTTTGCAAATGCCGCATTGCACCTTGTTTTTGATGATTCTCACCACGGCACCCCGATGCGGTTTTCCGCCGCTGAAATTGATCACGAAAACCGGGTGACTGCGGCTTTATAGCACACTTTTTTTAAAACAGACATTAGAAGATGCGATTGCGCCTTGCGGGGGCCGGGAATTCATATTAGGATGGGCCGCTTTTTCAGCGGCGGCAGAGACTTGGGGAAAGGGGCGTTTATGGAACACAGGATATTCAGCATGTTCGTAGATTTGGTGCAGAACCTCGCCGTGCTGTTGGTGATGGCCTATGTCACAACCCGTGTTCCCCGGTTCGGTAATTTATTGAATCGCCGCTTCTCTTTAAAAAGCGATTTGCTTCTGGGTTTGGTTTTCGGGCTGATTTCGATCTTCGGGACGCTCAGTGCCGTGAAAACGTCTGGCGTGCTGGCCAATTTCCGCGACCTGGGGCCGGCGATTGCGGGTCTGCTGGCAGGTCCGGTTGCGGGCGGCATTGCGGGTCTGATCGGCGGCGCGCACCGGTATCTTCTGGGAGGGATCACGGGTGTTCCCTGCAGCGTCGCCACCGTTTTGGCCGGGTTGATCTGCGGCGGTTTTTATCTGTGGAAAAGGGGTCGTCCGATCCGTATCTGGGAGGCAGCCGCAATGATGGCCGGCGTCACTGCGCTGCACGGCTTTGTGATTACCCCCCTCGTGCTGGGACTTTCGGAAGAAATCCGGCAGATCCTGCGGACGGTAATGCCGCCCATGCTGCTGGTCAACTGCGCCGGCATCGCCCTGTTTTTTTTCATTCTCCATAATCTCAACCGGGAGCGCCAAAATGAAGCGGAGAAGCACCGCATCGACAGCGAACTGCGCATCGCCCGTGAAATTCAGATGGGAATGCTGCCCGTTCCCTCGCAGATCGGAGATCCCCGCTTTGCCGTCCACGCCGTTCTGAAGCCGGCCAAAGAGGTGGGCGGCGATCTGTACCATTGCTTTATTCAAAACGATGCAAAGATTTGCCTCGCCGTCGGTGATGTGTCCGGGAAGGGCATCTCGGCGTCTCTGCACATGGCCATCACCCAGAAGCTCCTCAAGGCGCTGGCGCAGTCCGGCGAGGAGCCCGCGGAGCTTCTGGAGCGTCTGAACCGGGAACTCTGCGACGGCAACGAGTCGATGATGTTCGTGACCCTCTTGATTGCCTTCATTGATCTGGAAAGCGGCAAGACCGTCTTCGGCAACGGCGGGCATAATCCTCCCTATCGGATCCGGCAGGGCGGCGTTTCGCGCATGGTTCTGGAACCCGGGCTGGCGCTGGGCATCCGGGAAAAGGAGGTCTATACAAACCAGCAGCTTTGTCTGGAGGCGGGAGACACGATTTTTCTCTATACCGACGGCGTGACCGAGGCCATGAACGGCCGGAAAGAACTTTTCGGCGAAAAACGGCTGAAGGCGGTTCTAACGCGCCTGCAGGATCAGGAGCCGGAAGCGATCTGCCGGGGAGTTTTGGAAGAGATCGCGCATTTTGTTGGACAAAGCGAACCCAGTGATGATATCACCATGCTCGCCTTGCGGTTGAAGAAGGCTGGGGCGGCCGGACCGGCTGAGATCCGTTGATCCGGTGCAAACGCTTGCGCGGGACTGCCTCGAGAGGAGCGGTTGATGAAAATCTGGTCCAAAAGACAAAAGGATGTGATGATTCTTGCCGTTCAGGGGCGGCTCGACGCGGCGACGGCGCCTCTTTTTGAAGAGCAGGTTTTGCCGATGATTTCCGCCGGCGACAAAAATTTTCTGCTGGATCTGGCCGGTCTGGACTACATCAGTTCAGCAGCCCTGCGGCGTCTGCTGCTCTTCACGAAACGGGCGGAAGACCAGGGCGGCAGGGTCGTTCTTTTATCCGTTCAAAGCCATATTCTCGAGATCCTGGACATGGCCGGGTTCACCCAGTTGTTCGACATTTTCGCCGACCAGGAAGAGGCTCTTCGTTCCTTTTGAGGAAAACGGCCATGCCCCGGAAACCCTCCAATCTTCTCTACGGCGTCGATGAAAACCCGGGCGCGATCGCACTGATCCTGATGGGGCTTCAGCACATCTCCCTGATGTCCATCGCCTTCATTTTTCCCGTCATCATCATCGAAGCCATCGGCGGGAAACTGGAGCAAGCGGAAGGCCTGATTCGAATGGCCATGCTGGCCACGGGCATCGGGACGATTCTGCAGGCCGTCAACCGGGGGCCGGTCGGCTCGGGCTATCTGTGTCCGCTCCTCAACGGGCCGGCTTTCCTGTCCGCTTCGCTCATGGCGGGAAAAATGGGCGGTCTTTCCCTGATCTTCGGCATGACGGCGGTCGCCGGTGTTTGCGAGGTTTTCTTTTCGCGGTTGCTGTCCCGAATGCGGGCCGTTTTCCCCGCCGAGGTGACGGGTACCATCGTGACGATGGTGGGAATCGAAGTGGTTCCCCTTGCCGTGCGGAAGTTTGTAGGAATCGACCCGACGCATTCCATGCCGGATGCGACGGCGGTTCTCATTGCGATGATCACGCTGGGGGCCATGGCCTGCTTCAATGTCTGGGGCAGGGGGAAGCTTCGCCTGTATTCGGCGCTGCTGGGTATGGTGGTCGGCTACGGGGCGTCCGCCGCCGCGGGCCTGCTAAACCGGGATACCTTCCGGGTGATGATGGAGGCTCCTTTCTTTGCCCTGCCGGCCGTCGGCGATTACGGCGTTTCTTTTCAATGGATCCTTCTGGTTCCCTTCCTGGTCGCGGCTCTGTCGTCGGCCCTTAAAACCATGGGGGATTTGACCACCTGCCAGAAAATCAACGATGCCCAGTGGAAGCGCCCGGATATGGTCAACATCAGCGGCGGCGTTCTGGCCTGCGGGATCAGCAACATTCTGTCCGGCATGCTGGGCGCCTTGGGGCAATCCGTTTCGTCGAGCAATATCGGGCTTTCCATCGCCACCGGCGCAACCAGCCGCCGCATCGCCTACAGCACCGGGATCATTCTGGTGCTGCTCGCTTTTTTCCCCAAGTTCGCTTCGATCTTCGTCATCATGCCCACGCCCATCATGGGGGCTTCGTTGATTTTTGCCGTGAGCTTCATGATTCTGGCCGGTCTGCAGATCATCATGTCCCGCATGATTGACGCGCGGAAGACCTTTGTCATCGGGATATCCATCATCTTCGGGCTCAGCATCGAATTTGCCCCCGGACTGTACCGGGATGTCCACCCTTGGATCAAACCGATCTTCAGCTCCTCCCTTTCGCTGGCCACGATCTGCGCGGTGGTGCTGAATCTGATTTTCCGCATCGGCATCGCGAAAACCACGTCCCTGGTCCTGACCCCCGGCGAGCATCCGTCCGAAGCCATCGATCCTTTCATGGAGGAGCAGGGCCGCGCCTGGGGCGCCCGCAGCGAGGTCATCTACAAGGCGAAGGCGGCGATGATTGAGTTTTACGAAGCCGCCGCGGAATGCGCCCTGACCCGGAAGCCCGTCACGATGACCGTTCGCTTTGACGAGTTCAATCTGGATGTGGACATCGCCTATGAGGGGAAGCCCATCGAACTGTCCGCCTCAAGGCCCGACTCGAGGGAGCTCCTGGAGGATCCGGACGCTTCGCTCAGGCTGGCGGGCTACATGATTCGGAGCCTTGCGGATCAGACCTCGATGGAGACCGGCGCGGACCGGAACCGCGTGCATCTCCACTTCAATCATTGATTCCACCGGCTCCCGCGAGCCGTCTCTGATCGTTGGCCCGCGAACAATCGAATCGACGGCGGTGAGAAGGCACAGAAGAAGTCCTGGACCCGGCTTCTCAGTGCCGGAGCGGTGTCCCCGGGGCCTTCGTCGTTTGGTCTTGGCTGAAAATCATATTGCCGAACGTCATCATCAGAATCGTGAGGAAGATGACCTGCGTGACGATGCCCACGTTGATGAAAGGCAAAAGCAGGATGGACGGAATGCCCAAAAACAGCAGAATGGTAATCAGCCCCCGGGGAGCGAAATACAAGAGGGGATTGAGCGGCAGGCGTAGGACGATTTTGAAGAAAAGCGCCCGAAAAATGAAAATGGAGGCGGTAATGGACGCCGCGATCATCAGGTTGTGGAGGTTGAGCAGGTCGGAGAGCCTGGTGTAAAATCCGAACAGGATGAAAAAGAAGCAACGGATGACGAAGGTCAGCTCGTAGACGATACTTTTAAACGCTCCGAGATCCGCGTTGAATTCGTCGAAGTTGATCCATTTGGCCGAGAAGGCGTTCTGGAAAAGCGCGTTGTTGTTCATGACCAGGCCGAAGATCAGAACGACGAGCAGCGACGGCAGGTGAGCCAGCTTGGCCAGCGCATAGACGAGGACGATGACCGTCATGATGATGACGTATTTGACATGATGGCTGATCTTGTGCAGCAGAATGGCCAGACCGCCGCTCAGGAGGACGGAAACGATAAAGGTCACGATCAGTTCGGCGATGAAGCGAAGCACGCCGGTCCCCAGGGAGCTGCCGCTCAGGAGGATGAAGTCAAATGCGAGGATGCCGATGATGTCGGAGATGGAGCTTTCGTAGGTGACAAACTCCCGGTCTTCCGGCTTCAGGCCCGA
This sequence comes from Smithellaceae bacterium, assembly GCA_035448625.1. Classification (GTDB taxonomy): domain Bacteria; phylum Desulfobacterota; class Syntrophia; order Syntrophales; family Smithellaceae; genus UBA8904. The sequence goes on from DAOTJI010000010.1 coordinate 6,448, forward strand.
CGCCGAGGGAATGGCGACGGCGCTGCTGATGACGGCAAACGGAATGATGTTGAGCAATGAGGCCTGGAGGTCGTAATGGAGAAAATGAACCGCCACATATGTGAAGACGCCGACCATCACGGAAAACAGAAGGATGGCCGAGGAAACGGATCCGATAATGAGTCTGCTCTTGTCGCGGCGGATCGCCAGATCGAGGCTGCCTTCCAAAACGATCAGGATCAGTCCGAGGGTGCCCATGATCGGCAGCAGGCCGGACATATCCGGAATGCCGATTTTAAACGATGAAGCCAGATAATTGATGAACATGCCGGTCGCGATGAGCAGGATCACGCCCGGAATCCGGGTGTACTTGGCGGTGGTGTCGAAGAGGTATGCCAGGAGAATGATCACGCAGAAGGCGATGAGAACGTAATAGGTCATGGCGTCATATTCTCCGGACTAATCCACAAAGCGTCTGATGTCGTTGAGCCTGCCGATGACGATCAGCCGGTCTTTCGCGCCCAACGGACGGTGCGGATCACCCGACAGGTCCACCTCGTACTCTTTGCCGAGCAGCGTGGAGAGGCTCTGTTGGGCCGGTGCGATTTTGACGGCCACCAGACGGATGCCGAAGCGATTTTCGAGGTTGACCGTGTCCAACGAATGGCCGACATAGGCGTCCGGCACCTTGAGTTCGGCGATAATGATTCTGTCGTTGACGAACATCGTGTTGACGGCGTTCCGCACCATCAGCATGGCGGTCAGCTCCGTGGCGGTGTCTTCTTCGGGATGGACGATTTCCTCGATGCCCAGCTCGCCGAGAATATTCTGGTGCAAGGGATTGATGGCCCGGCCGATGATCCGCTTCACTTTTTGCTTTTTCAGCATGGACAGAATCAGGACGGAAGATCCGATGTCTTCGCCCACGGCAACGATCACGGCGTCCACGTCCGAAAGCGGCAGGGCCATAAGCGCATTCGGTTTGGTGCAGTCCATGATCATCACGTTGGTGATTTTGTCCTTGAGCTCGTCGGCGCGCTCCATTCGCCTGTCGATGCCGATGACTTCGTGGCCCAGCGACGTTAGTTTGGCCGCAAGGGAGGAGCCGAAAAATCCCAATCCAATGACAATGTATTTCATCTTAATTAATCCTGATGTTTTCCACCGGCAGGCGGTAGAAAGAGTCGTTTTGAATTGCAATAAACCCTGAAAGCAGCACAACCGGGCCTATGCGCCCCACAAACATTAAAACCATTAAAACCATCTTGGCGTAACTTCCCAGTGTCTTCGTATTCGCCATCGACAAACCCGTCGTGGAAAAAGCGGACACACATTCAAAGAGAAGAGGAAGAAGCTGCTTCCCCGGCTCGAAAACCGACAGAAGCACAAATCCGACGGAGATAAACAGCATCGACAAAAGCAGAATCGACAGCACACGGAAAATGGTGGGGACGCCGATTTCCCGATCGTAAATCTCCAGTTCGTTTCGTCCCTGTAAGAAACTGATGACCGCTTTTGCCGCTACCGCAAGCGTGGTTGTCTTGATACCGCCGCCCGTTGATCCGGGTGAAGCGCCCACCCACATGAGGAACATGACCAGAAAAACGGTCGGGTGGGTCCAGGTCGTCAGATCCACGATATTGAACCCGGCCGTCCGTGCACTGACGCTGGCGAAAAATGCCTCCATGGCCTCGCGGATCAAGCTGTGGGCATCCGTCGTTTCCACCATTTCGAAACCGGCATAGGCAATCGTCCCAAAGAAAATTAGCACAATCGTGGTATTAAATGCAAGCCGTTCGCCTACGGTAAGCCGGATCAACTCATAGGACTTTTTCCGTCCACTCAAAAAATAGAGAAAAACGGAGAGCTGATATTTCAGCACTTGATAAAGCTTCAAAAGGAGAGGGAATCCGATGCCCCCCAGAATGATCATCGCGCAGAGGGCAAGCTGCAGCGGATAATTGAAGCGAAGCGACGCCGTGGAAAGACCTTCCGGGTAAACGGAGAATCCCGCATTGCAGAAAGCGGAAATGGCGTGGAAAACTGAATCCTGCAATTTATGCACCCAATACCCCTCGACGGTCTGGTAGATCAGAAAAGCGCCGGCTGCTTCGATGGCAAAAGTAAATAAAAGAATTTTCAATACCACTTTATAGAGACCGGCCAGGTTTTCGCCGGAAAAAAAGTCTTTGAGCAAGAACCGGTCCTTGTAGGAGGAGGACCCCAAAAAGATATAGCTGAAAAAAGCGGTAAAGGTCATGATGCCCAATCCGCCGATTTGAATGAGGACCATAAGAATTCCTTTGCCCAACGGGGTGAAAGCGGCTGCGGTGTCCACCACCGTAAGGCCGGTTACACACACGGCGCTGGTGGCTGTAAAAAGCGCATCGAGCGGGGAAATGGGCTGAAGCGTGGCATTGGGCAGCATCAAAAGTCCGGCGCCGGCGAGGATCACGGCCAGGAAGCTTCCGGCAAAAAGAAAGGAAGGGGAAATATTGATCCGGTTCAGGACGCCGGACAGGTGATGCATCTGCGTGGCCATCAGCGCGAGCGTGCCGAGAAGGATGGCCGGTTTGCCGCTCAACGCCCCGCAAATGCCGGACCAGGCGTCGGGCAGCGCGTGGAGATGCGAGAGCAGAATCAGAAAGACCGCGGCCAGAACCAGGACGCGGAACAGCACGGCAAACCTTTTCGCGGCGCGAAAGGCCAGCAGTTCGATGATCAGTTTGGAAGCAAACAACATCCACAACAAGAGCAGGTAGGTCTGGTGAATGACCAGGCTGTCCGCCACGGTATCCCGGAAGCCGAAATCAAAAAGAACCAGGCAGCAGAAAAGCAGCGCGGCGAGGGTAAAAACAAAACCGGCGAGCGCGGCAATGGCCGATCCGGCCTTTGCCGCCCAGTCGGACGCGACAAAGAATTTTTTAAACAGCGCCTCGTTATCGAAATATCGCATGATGCAAGCGGTCTTTCTGTTTGCGGTTCTCCGGGCGAAAGTGTAGCACAGGTCCTGAAAATTAACAGGGAAAAATCACCGGGGAGTTTGGATGGCGTTATCCGTTGCGGTGCGCATCCGGGGTGATTCAACGGAAACCTGAAAGGATGAATATTTCAGGAGGCAAATGATTCGTCTGCCGGGCAACCGCAATGTGATCTTTATTCCGGCCGCATCCGCGCTGTTCGTTTACGAGACCGGCCCGGTCCTGTTGGGCACGCTCAAAAATCAGGGCATCGCCGCCGGCCCGGCCATTGCGCTCTTTGATCTGGGTTTGTGAAGGCGCCGGCCGTCGGCCGGGTCCTTAAGCCGCGGCGGGGCTTAAGGATAGCGCCGCAGGACGGCCCGGATGAGCGACGCGCTGTGCCCCAGCTGCACGCAGGCTTCCTCCCGGGTCATCAATCGTTTTTCCGCGCGGAGCCGGTACCCCAGGTAACGGCTGAGATTGGCGATCCGCGCGATTTCCCGCGCCAGGTCCTCCTCAAACGTCTCGTCGCCCAGGGTGATCCGGTACATGTGCCGGGTGATGAGGTGCGGCCGGTCCAGAATCACGGACTCCACGATGCCGTCGTTCCGGTCATGAAAAGCCTGATTGAAGTCGTCATAGGCGATATTGTGCAGCGGCTGTGAAAGATCGGCCAGATAATGCACGCAGTAGGCCAGATGATACCGGGCGTACTTGCCCGTACGGAGATCTTTTTCATAGGCTCTAAGCGAAGCGAGAATCGCGCCGTAGAGGTGGCCTTCGGAATCCAGCTCTTTGTTTCTCTGGTTGTACCGCCCGATTTGATCCATCACCATCCGGACGGTGACTTCCGCTTCCGCGTTGTTGTTGAACCAGTGGTTGTATGATTCGATGTTGCCGGCTTTGATCTTGGCCAGGTCCGGGCCCGCCGCATTGTACCAGGAGTCGAGCCCCCCGGCTTTGGCCGCGGCCAGATGGGTTTTGTCGTGCCAGGCCCACGCCGGTGCGGCAAAAAGCAGCAGCGTGAAGACGGTGATGAATTTGAGGGTGAGCGGTTTCATGGAAAATCGTTTCCTTGCGTAATTTTATTTCATCCGGCTGAACAGAATACTGCCGATGATCAGCATGACCGCGGCGAAGAGGGTGAGGATTCCCAGGTTCATCGCGAAAGGATAGTGGTTCATCCCCAGCAGCGCTCCGCGGACGCCGTCCACCGTATAGCTCAGCGGGTTGATTTTGACCAGGCCGGTCAGCCAGTAGGGCAGCCGGTCATCCAGCGGGAAAAGAGCGCCCGACAGGAAGAAAAGGGGGAACACCAGAAAGGCGGAAATGACCTGAAACCCTTCCAGGCTTTCCATAAGCGATCCCAGCGCAAGACCGAGCGACACCAGAGCGACGGACGTGACCAGCAGAAGCAGGAGCGCCGGGGGAATCCCCCGGGGATCCACGGCGGGAAACAAAAAAGAAAAAGCAAAAAGGATCATCACCTGCAGCAGCACATCGGTGCAGCCGCCGAGAACTTTTCCGAAAAAAATGCTGATGCGCGCCACCGGGGCGACGAGAACGGCCTTGAGAACGTCCAGCTTGCGGTCCCAGACGATATACAGGCCGAAAAAAACAGAGCCGAAGATGACCGACATGGTCAGGATGCCGGGGTAAATATAGTCGCGATAGTGGACGTGGTTCACGGAAAAGCTCGCGCCGATGCCGCTGCCGAAGAGGAAAAGCCAGATCAGGGGCTGAACGATGCTGGAGATGATCCGGCTTTTTTCCCGCCAAAATACCTTGAATTCCCTCCACCAGACGGCGGCAATGCCCATCAGTTCTCTGCGCAGAAGACGGGAAGGGTTCATTCTCATCTCCCCCGCTGTTGATATCTTGCAGCCGTTTCCACCCAGCTTTCGCCGCGGGCCGCTCCGTCCTCGCGGATATCGCGGCCGGTAAGCTTCATGAAGACATCGTTTAAGGTCGGCTTTCTCATTTCCACGCTGTGGACGTCGGGGATCAGCCCGAGCAGGGCGGCCAGATGCAGGTGCGCGGATTTCATGGTGACTTCCATCAGCCCGTCCGTCATCTGGACTGAGGACACGCCGGGGAGCGACCGGATGCTCTCCAGCGGGGGCGATGCCGCGCGAATCGCCACGATGTCTCCTCCCAGGGAATCGATCATGTTCTGCGGCGTATCGAGGGCGATGATTTTTCCGTGATCCATGATCCCGACGCGGCCGCACATTTGCTGGGCTTCCTCCATATAGTGCGTCGTAAGGACCACCGTGATGTTTTCTTGTTGCACGGTTTTGCGGATGTATTCCCAGACGCGGGCGCGCGTCTGCGGGTCCAGCCCCAGCGTGGGTTCGTCCAGAAACAAGACGGCCGGGCGATGCAGAAGGCCGCGCGCCAGCTCCAGCCGCCGCCGCATGCCGCCGGAATAGGTTCGGGTCAGATCGTCGGCCCGGTCCTTCAGATCCACCAGTGCAAGCATTTCATCGATCCAGGACCCGCGAACGTCCGCCCCAATCCCGTAGAGTCGCGCATGCAGTTCGAGGTTTTCCCGGCCGGTGAGAATCGTGTCCAGCGTCGGGTCCTGGAAAACAATCCCGACGTTTCGCCGGACCTGCGTCGGCGACGCCGCGATATCGAAGCCCGCGATGATGCCGCGGCCGGAAGTGGGGCGAATGACGGTGCAGAGCATTCCGATGGTGGTGGTTTTGCCGGCGCCGTTCGGGCCCAAAAGACCGAATATTTCTCCCCGCTCGATCGACAGATCGATGCCGCGGACGGCTTCGATTCTGCCGAAGGTTTTTGTCAGGGATCGGGTTTCGATGACGGTTCTATCGTTCATCATGCGTTCATTGCCGCTGGTGCCGTCCATGCGTCTAGCGGAGGTTTGTGGAAGATCTGAAAACACCTCACTGTTCATGCGGAGGAACTATAAGCGCATGGCGTCAGCGTGTCAAGCGAAAGCCCCGTACGCATCACTCGTTGCTGATTGCTTCTCCATCTCCAGTTCGGCATTGACATCCCGCCTCGTTTTGCTTACAGTCCTTCGCAAAAAGATCCGTTTCATTCCGCGGGGACCAGGAAAGGGGAATCATGGACGAACTGATCATCGAGCGAAAAGGGAATGTGGAAATCGTCACGCTGAACCGCCCGGAGGTGATGAACGCGCTGACGTACGACATGGTGCAGGGACTGGGAGATTTATTTGAGGCGGCGCAGGCCGATGACGACATCCGCTCGATTCTTCTGACCGGCGCCGGCCGGGCGTTTTCCACGGGCGCCGATCTCACCGGAAAGGGCAGCGCGAGAAAAGACGCCCACACGCCCCTGGGGATGCGCATCTCCACCTTCGGCTACTCGCGGATGGTGAACGCCATCTGGTCGCTCGAAAAGCCGGTGGTGTGCGCGGTCAACGGCACCGCGGCGGGGGCGAGCTGCAACCTGGCCCTGTCCTGCGACCTGGTGCTGGCTTCCGACTCGGCCAAGTTCATTCAGGTCTTTGTGCGCAGGGGGCTGATCCCGGACGGAGGCGGCACCTATCTTTTGCCCCGCCTGGTGGGCCTTCCCCGGGCGAAGCAACTCATGCTGCTGGGGGAGGATTTGCCCGCCGCCAGGGCGCTGGAATGGGGGCTCATCCATCGTGTCGTCCCTCAGGACCGGTTGATGGATGAGGCGATGGAACTGGCTGAACGGCTTGCCGCAGGTCCCACCCGGGCCATCGGCATGATCAAAAGCATGCTGAACCGCTCGCTGGAATCCGACCTTGCGGCGGCGCTGGAGCGAGAGGCCTCGCTGCAGGGAATCGCCGCCGGAACCGGCGACTTCATCGAGGGGGTCATGTCTTTTCTGGAGAAGCGTCCCCCCGCATTCAAGGGCCGGTGATTCCGGGCGGTCTGCCACACGGTTGCGATATGAAAAAAGCGGATATCGATTTGATCCTGAAAGAAAATCAATTCCTCAGAGAAAGAAATCAGGAACTGGAGAATCTCCTGAAGAAGAGAGAATCGGACCGGGTCCCCGTTTTTCACGAGCAAATCTACCGCTCCCTGCTGCGTCTGTGCCCCGCCTCCCTGATCGTGAGCAGTCTGGACGACGGCGTCATCTACGATGTCAGTGACCGGTTTTGCCGCCAGTCCGGATATTCACGCGAAGAGGCCATCGGCAGGTCGGCCGTTGAGCTGGGATTATGGGCGGTGCCCGATGAGGAGCGGAAAAAATTCCGGGACATGCTGCTGCGCGAGGGCCGATTTCTGAATCAGGAATTCCGCTTTCGAAGAAGAAACGGAGAGGTGATCACCGGCCTCTGTTTCGCTGCGCGGGTCACGATCGGCAAACGCCGCTACGCCATCGCGCTGGTTATGGACATCACGGACCGGAAGCAAACTGAGGAAGCCCTGCAGGAAAGCGAAAACCGGTACCGTTTCCTCTCGGAGCACATGAGCGATATCGCGTGGATCACGGACATGAATCTTCGGACCCTGTACATCACTCCGTCGATCAAGAATGTGCTGGGATTCACCCCCGCGGAGCGAAGCCGTCAGAGCCTGGAGGAGAGAATGACGCCGGATTCCGTCTCCCGTGTGCGGAAGGCTCTGGCCAGATTGCGCACCCTCGAAGAACAGGGGAAGCGGATTGCCGAAAAGCCGCTAACCCTGATGCTGGAATTCTATCACAAGGACGGATCGAGGCGCTGGCTGGAGACGGTCGTTCAGGGATTTCACAATACCGGCGGGGATTTGACCGTGGTTCACGGCGTGTCCAGGGATGTGACCGAGCGCAAACAGGCTCAGGATGAGTTGCACCGGGAACAGGTTTTTCTCCAGTCCGTGATCGACCGCATGCCGGGCATATTTTGCATTGTGGATAAGCAGGGCAGGTATCTGATCTGGAACAGAAATTATAAGGAAGTCACCGGCTTTTCGGATGAGGAAATCCGGTCGATGACCGTGGTGGACCGTAAGCCTGCAACGAATCGAAGAGTCGTGATGGAAAAGCTGCGGCATGCTTTTGAACAGGAAACGGTTTCCGAGGAATACGGCCTGCTTTGCAAGGACGGAACCGTCAAAGATTATTTCATCAGCACTTGCCGGATCCGCTATGACGAAAGACCCTGCCTGATGTTCAACGGCATCGACATTACCGAACAGAAGCAGGCCCAGAAAGCCCTCAGAGATCTTGCCGACGAACTGGAAGAGGCCAACAAAGCGCTGCGCACGCTGATGCTGAGCCGGAATGAGGCGCAAAAGGAAATCGAAGAGAAGCTGCGGGCCAATATCAGCGATCTTGTCATGCCGTATGTGGAAAAAATCGGAAGGGGGATCCAGGAAGAACCCTACCGGCGATACCTGAGCGTTCTGGAAAGCAATCTGAGAGAGATCGTGTCGCCCTTTGTGAAAAATTTGCAGTCTTTGCACAAGTTCCTGACCCCTCAGGAAATTCAAATCGCCGATCTGATCCGCAAGGGCATGAGAACCAAGGAAATTGCCGGCCTGCTCCATACGTCGGCGAGCACGATCGGGACGCATCGGAACCATATCCGGAAAAAGCTGAATCTGGCCAGCGAGGGCGTCAACCTTCGTTCTTACCTGCAGTCTCTTCAGTAAGGCGGCCCGGGCAAAACGGCCGCCGCGTTTCTCGATGGGACTCCATCGGAATGCACTTGTTTTCAGCCTCTTTTGCCCGAATTTCCGTCTTTTGGGCCTCGCGTGTCTCGGGGCATACACAAAGCCGTTTCCGGCTCCCTTTCGAATGCGCTTTGTCCGTAAAATCTTCTTGACAGGATAACCGGCTTCTTATTAGTTGACCTTATTGCAAGAAATTCCATTTCTCGATTTCCCTTAAACGCTGTCGTCTTGTCCGGCAACGAAAGAAACACGGCAGGTTCGCAACATAAAAAAAGGAAAAGAGACGGATCATGGCAACGCGTGTTTTAATTGTGGACGACAAAAGCGAGAATCGGTACCTGCTGCAAACCCTTTTGCAGGGCCACGGTTTTGAAGTGATTTCGGCGGAAAACGGCGAAGACGGCCTGGCGAAGACCCGTTTGCACCATCCGGACCTGATTGTTTCGGACATCCTGATGCCGGTGATGGACGGTTATACCTTCTGCCGCCGGTTGAAATCGGATGAGGTCCTCAAGCGAATCCCCCTTGTTTTTTTCACGGCTTCATACAACACGCCGAAAGACGAGGAGTTCGCCATGAGCCTCGGTGCGGCGCGGTATATCTACAAACCCATGGAACCGGAAGCGCTGATCGCGACGCTGGAAGAAGTCCTCAAAGAAAGCCGTTCGGTGTCCCGGGCGAAGACAAAACCGCTCGGCGAGGAAATGGAATTTTTTCGGCAGTACAATGAAGTTCTTTTCAACCAGCTGGAGAAAAAACTGGCCGACCTGGAAAAAGCCAACGAGCGGCTTCGAATTCTGGAGGAAAGGTACCGGCTGAGCTTTGACAACATTACCGATATCGTTCTGGTGTTTGACGCGAATCTCACTCTTACGAGCGTGTCCCCAAGCGCGGAAAGAATTCTGGGATACCGCCCGGAAGAGTTCATTGGCCGGTCCATGGACGCGCTAAAGGCCATTATGACGCAGGAATCTTTCGAGCTGGCGGCACGAAACATCGGACAGGTCCTGGAGGGGAAAATCATCACATCGGTCGTTTTCAATGTGATCGCCAGAGATGGAACCCCGAAATATCTGGATATCAGCGGATCGCCCCTCATGCGCGAAGGCCGGATTGACGGCCTCGTTTGCGATGCCCGGGACGTCACGGAGCGAGTGCTCGCGGAGAACGCCCGGCGGGAGAGTGAAGAGCTCTTTGCACAGCTCATGCGGTATTTTCCGGGAAGCGCCTACATCAAGGATTCGGACCGGCGCATCATTTATTTGACGGGGAATATTCAGGAATATTTCGGGGTGGAGCCGCAGGAGTGGCTGGGAAAAAGAAGCGAGGATATCTGGCCCGAGGAGATTGCCCTGTCGTCCAAGAAAGACGATGAAGCCGTCCTGCGGGGAGAGGTGGTGCAGTCCATCACGCAAAGGCCCCAGAAGGACGGACCGCATACCTGGATTACGCACCGGTTTCCCATTCACCGACACGACAAGCCCCCCCTGATCGGGTGTATTTCTCTGGATATCACCGGGCAGAAACAAGCAGAGGAGAAACTTCGCGAAAGCGAAAAGAAATATCGCGAATTATATGATTTTCTGCCGATTCCGGTCTATGAAATGGATTTTGAATCCACGATCACATCCGTCAACCGCGCGATTTATGAAACCTTTGGAGGCACGGAGGAGGATTTCAAAAAAGGCTTCAAGGCCTGGCAGCTGCTGACGCCGGAAGCGGTTAAAAAATCGGTGGAAAACATGCAGAGGCTGCTGAACGGGGAACCATTAGGCGGCACGGAATACCGGTTGAAGCGGCTCGACGGGACCGAATTTCCGGCCATTGTCTTTTCCCGTTTGATTTTCGATCAGGGAAAGCCCGTGGGCCTTCGGGGGGCCATCGTCGATATTACCGACCGCAAAAGGACGGAGGAGGTCATCCGGGAGAGCGAGGCGAATTTTCGCCGTTCCATGGACGATTCCCCGCTGGGCATTCGAATCGTTACCGCGGACGGTGAAACCCTTTATGCCAACCGGGCGATGCTGGACATATACGGCTACGCCAGCATCGAAGAGTTTCAAAGCATTCCCTTGAAGCAGCGTTATACGCCGGAAAGCTATGCCGCGTACCTGGTCAGAAGAGCAAAAAGAGACCGGGGAGAGAGAGGTCAGGACGAATATACGATCGATATTGTAACGAAAAGCGGCGATATCCGCCACGTCCGGGCCTTCCGCAAGCAGATTGTCTGGAACGGGCAATTCCATGATCAGATCATCTATCAGGACATTACCAGGCAAATCCAGGCGGAGAAGGCGCTTCGGGAGAGCGAAAACAAATACCGCAGTGTCTTTCATAATGCACAGGAAGGAATTTTCCGGACGACGCCTGAAGGAAGATTTCTCATGGCCAATCCGGCCATGGCGAAAATTCTGGGATATGATTCTCCCGAAGAACTGATGGACAGCGTCACCGATATCCCCCGTCAACTGTATGCTCATCCCGAACAAAGAGCACAAACCATAAAGCGGTTGGAACAGCGGGATTTGATCGAAAACGAAGAGCTGCAATTTATCCGGAAGGACAAAAGCCTCATCTGGGTATCCCGCACCATCCAGGCCATTCGCGATGAGCAGGGGAAAACTCTTTATTTTGAAGGCCTGCTGGAGGACATCACCGACCGGAGAAACAGCGTCGAACAACTGAGAAAAGCTCTGGGAGGGACCATCCAGGCGATTGCCTCCGTCGTGGAGACCAAAGACCCTTACACGGCGGGCCATCAGCGCCGGGTCGCCGATATCGCCCGGGCCATTGCCCGGGAAATGGACCTGCCCCGGGAGCGGATCGACGGCCTGCGAATGGCCGCCATCATTCACGACATCGGGAAAGTCTCCGTCCCTTCCGAGATCCTCAGTTCACCGAGGAAATTGACGCCCCTGGAATTCAGCCTGATCAAAACACACGCGCAATCCGGTTATGACATTGTCAAGGACATTGAATTTCCCTGGCCCATTGCGCGGATGATTATTGAGCATCATGAGCGGATGGACGGCTCCGGGTATCCCAACGGTCTGACCGGGGACAACATTCTTCCGGAGTCGAGAATCCTGGCCGTGGCCGACGTCGTGGAAGCGATGGCGACGCATCGTCCCTACCGGCCTTCCCTGGGGCTTGCGGCCGCCCTGGACGAGATTACCCGGAACCGGGGCCGGCTTTACGATTCGCAGGTTGTCGATGCCTGCCTGCGCCTTTTCCGGGAAAAGGGCTATACCATCCGGGATTGAGGCTTCGCCGTTTGGCGGTTAAAAAAAATCAATGGAGTGATGTTGCATGCGTCTTTTTCCGAAAGAAGAAAACTTTTTTGAACTCTTTGAGAAATTGGCCGACAAAATTGAAGAGGGAGGATCCTTTTTCCTGGAAATGACCCGCGGGCGGAATTATACGGCGGCCCGGGTCTCCCGACTGAAGGAAATCGAGCACGAGGCGGATGTCATTGCTCACAGAACATACGAACGGATGCACAAAACCTTTCTGACGCCCATCGACCGCGAAGATATTTACGCGCTGGTCAATAAAATGGACGAAATTCTGGATCATATCGAAGGAACCGCCGTCCGCGTCTATATGTACAAAGTGAAAAAGCCGAATGACGCCATCGTGACGCAGGCGGAAATTCTTTTTTCGGCGATCCTGATCATCAAGAAGATTATCCACGGCCTGCGCGACATGAAGAACAGCCGAATGATTCTCGACGGCTGCGTCGAAATCAACACTCTGGAAAATGCCGGCGATGTCGCGCTCAGGTCCATCATCACCAATCTTTTTATCCACGAACAGGACGCGATCGAGCTTCTGAAATGGAAGGAAATCTTTGAACGGATCGAAGAGGCCATTGACGTCTGCGAAGATGTTTCCAATATTCTGGAAGGCATTGTCCTGAAGCACGCCTGAACCGACGGCGCCTTCACCGTTTTTTCAGCGTTTTCGGGGCGAAAGGAGCATGAAGATGAAATCGGAGCGGCACGGCGTACTGTATGAACTCATCTTGTTCGGTTTTTTTCTGGCCTCCAAAATCATGCGCCACAGGGCCCATCTGATGGGGAAGGAGAACCTTTCCCGGATGCCCACCCCGGTCATGTTTGCCGTGACCCACGACAGCTATTTCGAAGTGCCGTCCCTGTCGCGCATCTACTATGCCCTGAAGCCCCGGCCGGATTTCATGGTCATGGCCAAAAACGACTTTCTGAGCGGCCGGTATCTTTCCACAAACTACGCAAAAAAGAACAAGGTTCTGAGAAGCATTCTGCGGATGATCGACCGGATGGGTCTTCCCCAGGCGATTTTCCGCAAGCTGAAAGTGGCGGCCATCGACCGTCCATTTGTGGAGTCTTTCCACCGCAAGAAAGAGGATCTGCGCCGGAAAATATCCGGCCAGTTGAACCAATTCAAGGAAAGCAGCGCGCGGGGGATATCGACGCTGATTTTTCCCGAGGGAACGACCTGGGGGTACGGCGGCCTGAAAAAAATTCACAGCTCCGTGTATCACGTCCTCGAAAACACTTTCCAGGGCACCGGGCGGAAAGTGTTTATTCTGCCCATCAACATCAAAGTGGACCGTCTGGTGAAGGGGGCGAAGGACGTTTTCATCCGCATCGGTCAGCCGGTGTTTTTTCGTAAGCCCAAGGATGAATTCAACCAGACGCTCTTTGAGATTCTCCAGCAGCTTCACACCATCACCTTCAGTCAGGTGGCCGCCTACTACCTCAAACGCCTCGCCCAGATGAAGCAGAACGCCGGCCGAACGGTCGTTTTTCGCAAAGAACTCTTTGTGCAGCATCTGGAAGGAATCGTTCTGGAGATGAGCCGGCTGGTCCGCGAACGGGCGCTGCCCGGCTTTGACCCCGGCCTCACCAATCGACGGTATCTTGCCGACAAGGTGGATTGCTTTACGCAATATTGCCTGAAGATGCAGTATTTGCAGAAAAAGCGTTTGAGCGACCGGAAAGAGGCGCTGCTTCTCAATGTTGAGAAAATCCTGGCGAACTACTCCGCCCGGGAATTTCGCAAAGCCAATCCTCTGGGATTCTGCGCCAATGAGCTCGCGTCGCTGGGCGAACAGATCGTCCGCCCCATCTTTGATGCCCGCCTCCGCTTCCGTTAACGGCGGTCTTTCATTTCTTTCACCGTCTTCATCTGCTCCCGGGCGGCGGGCGTTCCCCTTCTCCCGTCGCCCATTTTTTCCATCAGGTGTGACGAGCCCAGGTGCACCGTGTGTTTCCCGAATCTCTCTTCCAGCCCGTCGGCCGCGGCGTACACATCTCGGATTTTCCCCGCCTGCACGGGATCGTCAAAGAGCGAATACTGAATGCATTCATCCGCAACGAGGTCCGCGAGGATCACGCCCGTTGCCCGGTACAGTTCGTGCGGCCGCCGGCAGGCGTCAAACAGGCGCCGGACCACGCCGGAAACCTCCAGCGGAAACGCGCACGGGCGAGACAGAGCCGCTTCGCTCCCGGTCGTTTCGAAGCGCCGGCTTTTCAGAAACACCATGATTTTTTTCGGCGCGAGACCGTAGCGCCGGGCCTTGAGGCAGGCCGACTCCAGATTGCGCGCAAGCTGCGCGAAAAGATAGTCGGCGTCGGAGGTCGGCGGAGAAAAGGTTTTGGTTTTGCTGATGGAGGCGTACGAGCTTTTTTCTTCGGACGTTACCGGGTACACCGATTTTCCGCGCAGTTCCTGCCAGATCTCCACGCCCGGTTTGGTGAGCTTCTTCCGCACCGTTGTTTCCGGCATCTGCGCGAAGGCCAGCGCCGTGCGGATGCCGAGTTTGGCCAGATAGCTCGTCGTGGCCGGGCCGATTCCCCAGATGCTTCCCACCGGCAGATCGTGCAGATAACGGGCGATGTCCCGGCCGGGGATGACGGTCATGCCGGCGGGCTTCCGATGCTTGGAGGCCGTCTTGGCCAGAACCTTGGTGATGCTCAGCCCGACCGACACGGTGATGCCCAGGTCCCGTTCGATTTCTGTTTTCATCCGCAGGGCGATGTCTTCGTAAGAGGCCTTCAGCGCCCGGCGCATGCCGGTGATGTCGGAAAAGGCCTCGTCGATGGAATATTCCTCCACGTCAGGCGTGAAGCGGCGCATGACGGCAAACATCCGCCGGGAAAAGAGACTGTAGGTTTCGTAATCCGACGGCAGGATGATCAAGTCCGGACACATTTTGCGCGCATCGGAAAGCGGCACGCCGCGCTTGACCCCCAGCCGCTTGGCCGCATAGCTGGCGCAGGCGACGATCCCGCGCTCGCCGCCGGTAATGAGCGGTTTGCCCCGAAGCTCCGGGTGCACCGCCTCTTCACAGGACGTGAAGAAGGCGTCGCCGTCAATGTGGACAATGGCCCGGGGCCAGGAATGTAAACTGAAGATTAAATCGGACATAAAAATCAGGTCATGGGTCATAGGTCATGGGTCATAGGTCATAGGTCATAGGTCATGGGTCATGGGTCATAGGTCATGGGTCATGGGTCATGGGTCATAGGTCATGGGTTATGGGTTATGGGCAAAAAGTGACGAGCGATGAGCGGAAAGTGAAAAGAAGTCATCGATGATACTTTCTCACCAGGGCCGTTACGACTCCCGCGATGCGCAGCTCCTCCCGCGGGACCATCGGAGGATCTCCGCCGCCGGCCGTCTCCAGCGTGATGCGGCTTCCCTTTTTACGGTAGTATTTTATCGTCCAGGCGCCGTCCGCTTCCGCCAGAATGATATCCCCGTTTTTCGGCTGCCGGTCTTTTTCAATGATGAGCCAGTCCTTGTCCATAATCCCGGCGCCGGCCATGGAATCGCCCGTGACGGAGATCAGGAACGAGGATTCCGGATGCGCCACCAGATACTCGTCAAAAGAAACATGACCGCGCAGCTCCTCTTCCGCGGGAGAAGGGAAGCCGGCGCAAACTTCCCCGCTGACCGGCAGCCTTGCGATTCTGGAAAAAAGAGTCCGGCGGAAAGCGGCGGCATGCCCGCTCCGGTGTGGTTTCAAGGTGATCCGTATGGGCGCGGCCTGAGGCCGGTCGTCGGATCGTTTGATAAAAATCTCAATCATCTTCAATGCATTCCTGTTTTTTTCTTTCCGGGGCGCAAGAGAGTCAAACTGCTTTCACGTTCGGGATTTCTTTGGATTCCTCCGGGAACTCTTTATATAGAACGTACGTTCTATTGTCAAGGAAAATCCACGCCGGTGTCGGGGGCGAGCCTGCCCCCAAGCGATGAAAATGCCTGAAAACCGCTTCGGTTTGTGGTAGATGCATCAGGTAAGGCGTCCTTTCCAGATGCCGGCAAGTTGACGCCGGGAGCGCGGGCGGTTCCGGCGGACGTGATTCGCCGGGGCAAGGCCGGGGCGTCACGATTCAAGGGTGGTGAAGAAGGAGGTCCGCGGCGCAAACGATTTTTAGCCGGAGGAGGAAGAAATGAAGCAATGGACGACAAAAGGCGGGCAGGTTGTCCGCAGGCTATCCCACGGCATGTACAACTGCTTTCTCGTTTCCTGCAGCGGCCGGCATCTGTTGGTGGATGCCTGCAGAAAGGGAAGCTGGAAGAAACTCTCCCGCGAGCTGGATGAACTGGGCGTGAGCGGAGGATCGCTGGCCGGCCTGGTCCTGACGCACACCCATTACGACCACGCGGAGAATGCGGCGGAAATCAAAGAGCGCTACAACACGAAAATCATTGTTCACCGGAAGGAAGCAGACTATGTGCGCAAGGGCGAAAATCCCGTGATCCACGGAACGCTGCCGCTGACCGGATGGATATCCGACCGCCTGTCGCACCGGTATCTTTCACGGTTCTTCCGCTACCGGCCCGTCGACGGTGACCTGACGGTCGCGGACCGGTACGATTTAAAACCCCTGGGGTTTCAGGGGTATCTTCTTTCCACGCCGGGTCACTCGCCCGGGTCCCTCAGCGTCATCCTGGAAGACGAGATGGCGATCGTCGGCGATGCCCTGTTCGGCGTCTTTCGGGGATCGGTGATCCCCCCCTTCGCGGCGGACGAGAAGGGCATGGTGGCGAGCTGGGGAAAGCTGCTGAAGACGGGATGCTCTCTTTATCTTCCGGCGCACGGGACGGAGCGCGGCAGAGAGGTTCTCGAGCGGCAGCATGAGAAGTACAAACGGAAATATGGCCTTCCGTAGCGCCGGGTATTCGGCAATCCGGGTTTAAAAGACGGACGGCAGCGGCAGGGCCGGGCAGACAGGAAAAGGAGCGTGTACGAGCATGAGAAGAATGCAGCTCGCTAAAGCGTTTACGTTGATCGAATCCGGTCCGGTTGTCCTGATTACGACACACGACGGAAAGAAGAACAACCTCATGACGATCTCATGGACCATGGTAGTGGACTTTACGCCGATGTTTGCCGTGACCACCGGGCCCTGGAACTATTCCTTCGCCGCTCTTTGCAAGACGAGAGAGTGCGTTATGGCCATTCCTACGGTTGACCTGCTGGATCAGGTCGTCGGCGTGGGAACCTGCTCCGGCGCCGACACGGACAAATTTGAAAAGTTTATGCTCACCCCCGTGAAGGGAAAGCATGTCCGGGCGCCCCTGATACAAGAGTGTCTGGCGAATATCGAATGCAACGTCGTGGACATCGTCCGGAAGCACAATATCGTCGTTCTCGAAGCCGTAGCGGCGTATTTTGACTCTTCGCGAAAGGAGAAGCGAACGCTTCACGCCGTCGGCGATGGAACTTTTATCGTGGATGGGCGCAAGTTGGACCGCAAGGAAATGATGCGCTCAAAAATCCCAGCCGGCCTCTGATGACGACACCTTGATGGTTCATCCGGCTCCAGCGTGCGTCCACGAAGCAAGCCTCCGGTGATTCAGCGGGGAATGTTTTGTTTCAATTCGTCATCATGATGTTATTCCATCAGTACTTATGGTATACTGACGCACCATTCATCGAGATGAATCTTTTTCGGGAAGCGGAGGAGTTGATTATTCAATGATGAAGTCCGTCCGAAGCCAATTGCTGATCCTGATTTTTGCAGTCTTTCTCCCCGCCCTCGGTATTATCATTTACTCCCATTATGAACGTCAAGACCATGACATGCAAATGGCAAGGGCGAATGTCCTGATCATGGCGCAGGGTCTGGGAAACGACCATGAAAACGACATGGAGTCCACGCGCAGATTTCTCAGGACCCTTGCCAGATTGCCTGTGGTGCAGAGAAGGGACGTCGCCGGCTGCAATCGGTTGTTTGGTGAACTGCTTCGGGACAATCCTCAGTTCTCCACGATATCTGCGGCGGATCGCGACGGGAGGATGTTTGCCAACGCACTCCCTTTCGGCAACATCAACATCAGACGGAGGAAATACTTTCAGAACGCGGTGCAGTCCAAAACTTTTTCCGCGGGGGAATACACCATCGGACAAGTATCCGGAAGGGCGGTGCTGCCCGTTGCTTACCCGGTAACGGATTCGGGCGGACAGGTGACGGGCGTGGTTGCCGTCGGTCTTGATCTTGAGAAATACGGCAAGAGTTTTACGAGCATTACACAATTTCCCAAAGGATCGACGCTGAACCTGCTGGATCGCAACTACACGCGGCTCTACCGGTATCCGGACAACGAGAAATTTGCAGGCAAAGCCGAGTTGCCGGAGATTGTAAAGCAAATATCGACGGGTCCGCGGGAAGGCGTTTTCTCCGCCGTCGGCGTCGATGGGGTCAGGCGTCTTTTCGCCTACAGGCAGTTTTTCCTGGAGGGCGATTCTTCACCCTACCTTTACATGCGTATCGGCATTCCCGAGAAGCAGGCGCTTGCCCCGGCTAAAAAGAGTTATTTTCGCAACCTGGCGCTGGTGGCGATTTCCTTGATGGCCGTCGTTTTAACGGCCTGGCTCCTGGGGCACCTCCTGATCGTCAGAAGGCTGGATCGTCTCGTCGCTGCCTCCCGGAAGGTGGGACAGGGTGATTTTTCGGCGCGCACCGGCATAGAACACACGACCGGTGAATTGGGTCAGCTTGCGCGTTCTTTTGACGAGATGGCCCAATCCCTGGAGAACAAGGAACTGGAACGCAGGCAGGCTGTGGATAAATTACAACAAAGCGAAGAAAAACTCAAAGAAGCGCACCGGATTGCGAGGCTGGGGGATTGGGAGCTGGATTTGATCCATAATGTGCTTCGATGGTCGGAGGGCGTTTACGAACTGTTTGAAATCAATCCGGCGGAATTTGGTGCTTCCTACGAAGCGTTCTTAAATGCCGTACATCCGGATGACCGCGAGAGAGTCCATCAGTCTTATACCGAGTCGGTCAAAACAGGAACCCCCTATGCGATCACGCATCGCTTGCTCATGATGGACGGACGGATCAAATGGGTGAGCGAAATCTGCCGTACCGAATACGATCCGACAGGTCAGCCGGTAAAATCCTTCGGCATTGTTCAGGACGTCACCGACATAAAGCAGGTTCAGGAAGAGCGGGAGAAGCTGATTGTAGAACTTCAACAGGCCCTGTCGGAAGTCAAGGTGTTAAGCGGCCTGCTTCCGATATGCGCCTCCTGTAAAAAAATTCGCGACGACAAAGGTTA
This sequence comes from Smithellaceae bacterium, assembly GCA_035448625.1. GTDB lineage: Bacteria > Desulfobacterota > Syntrophia > Syntrophales > Smithellaceae > UBA8904. The sequence goes on from DAOTJI010000010.1 coordinate 25,574, forward strand.
TTGGAATCGGATTGAAACATACATCGGGAAACATTCCAATGCCCAATTCAGCCACGGCATTTGTCCGGAATGCGCCAAAAAACTGTATCCGGAGCTTTACGAAAACTCATAACCTCTTCCCTGGAACGTCAGGCTCAAGGTTACGCTTCCCGGTTCATTCCTGCGCAGCGTCCCGATTGACGGCGATTGTTTTTTTCAATTGGCCGTTTTCAATATTCCCGGATCCATGATTGGATGGATTCGCAGGTGCTCTACGCAAAAAAATGATGCATCCGGGGCAGAGGAATCATTTCTTTCTTGGCCGGAGGGGGAAATACAGGTTTTTGGAAAAAGCCCTTCCGCGCACAGGTGCAGCGGTCAACCATTCTCAACCATGTGCCGAACGACGACCCGCGTTCCGTTAAGGAGGGTGTCGTTCACAGGGCAGCGGCTCTCCACCAGCGCCATGAGTTCTGCGATTTTTTCCTGCGGTGCATTGGTCCTGATGTGGACCGTGGAACGGATCTCCTGAAAGCCCGGGCGTATGCCGGTGTCTCCCTTGAGGAAGCCCATAATATCAAGATCCCCCTCGACCTCGACCCGAAATTCCTCCAGTTCGATCTTGAGCGACCCGGCAAAGAATCGGGCGGTCATGCACTGACAGGCGCCCAGAGCGCACAAGAGGGTCTCCACGGGGCTCATTCCCGCATCGGTCCCGCCCAGGTTTTTGGGCTCATCGACTATGGTCCTGAAGCCTCTGACCTCGTTTTCCACCTGCATCCCCGTTTCCTTGACCACGGATGTGGCTTTAAAAGTATGAAGCGTCATGGTTCCTCCCGTTCAAAAAGATTTCTGCAGCGCTGAATTTCCTGCATCATACCCGATTGAGCGGATAATGTCATGGCAAAATTGGATCAGGAAACAAAATATGGTTTGCTCTCGATTCGGTTTGCCGGGAAATTCATCAAAGCAGGCGGCCGCACCTCATGGCCGGTCCGGTTATCTTTTGTTGCCGTTTCGCTGCGCGCGGCGGCAACGGCGGAGCTGAAGAAAAAATGTTTGGTCCGCGGGGAGGAATGTAAAAAAACCCGCCGCTTGCGGCGGGTTTTCTGTGCTCCCTGGATTGTGAGGGATGATGGCTTGGTGGGCAATGAGAGATTCGAACTCTCGGCCTTTGGCTTCGGAGGCCAACGCTCTATCCAGCTGAGCTAATTGCCCGTGCGGCTGCTTCTACACTATCCCCGCATAATCTTCAACGATTAAATCATTTCTGATTTTGCGACGTGTGATCCTTCCCCAGGTAGTAGTTGATCCAGGAGGAAGTTTGATAAAGGTCCCAGTTGCAGGGCGGCACCGCGGCGCGCCTCAGCCTTTCTTCTTCCCCGTATTTCTTCAGCCGGTCGTAGGCCCGGACGTAGATGCACTGTTTTTTCCGGGGATAAACCTCACACCATCCCTGAAAGCTTCCGCCGCAGGGGCCGTTGCGCTGATTTTTCGGGCATTGCGACATAGGGCACAGATAGGCCACGTCGGGAAGGGCGCAGTCACCGCAGTCGCGGCAGTCGAAAAAGGCGACTTTGATGAAATGTTCCAGCTTGTGGAAGATTCCCTCCAGCCTGGTGCCCTGCACGGTTTTGCAAAGCGCCTTCATCGCGCCGTAGAGGTTTTTCCCGGGTTCATACATCAGCCGGTGGAAAAATCGGGAAAAACCGTACATCCACCCGACTTTCGCATTCCCCGGCCGGGATGACCGGTCGACGGGGATATCCATGTTGAGTCCGCCTGCCGGATCGGCTTCAAAGAAGTAAAACCCGTCGTCCATGGGATAATGAAAATAACGGACCAGATCGGTCCAGCCCGGGACCAGCGCTTCCCCCTGCCGGATGATCTCTTCCACCTGTTCGTAGCGGATGTTGTGGCCGCCGATGTGAACGCCGCCGTATCCCATTCCCTTCAAGATGGCGTACAGTCTCGCAGCGCGAAGAATTCTCGCGCCTTCTCCCTTGTCCGGGCCGCTTCGCTCCCGGTCGATTTCCGCGAGCAGTTGATCCGTGACGACGGAGCCCGGCAGATCGTTGCGGTTCATCATTTTTGCGGCGCCGAAGGGAAGGATGTAAAGGTTTCCCACCAGGGGGATCTGCGGATAATGCTGTTTCATGAAGAGGAGCACTTCGTGGAATTTCCGGGCGTCGTATCCCAGCTGCGTGACGATGAACTGCGCGCCCGCATCGATTTTCTTTTTCAGCTTGTCGTATTGCCCCATCTGCTCGGCCTCGGTCGCTTTGAAAGGAGAAACGACGGCGCCGGGGAAAAAATCGGAAGGCTGATGCGTGACGGTGCCTTTGATTCCGGGATAGGCGAGCCCCCGGTTCATCTTCGTGATCAATTGCAGCGTATGGATAGGATCCAGGTCGAAGACCGGTGCGGGCCTTCCCTGAAAACCCGACACCGGGTAGTCGCCGCTCATGACGAGGAGGTTCCGGATGCCCGCGCGATCCAGCGCGTACAATTGGCTTTCACACTGATTGCGGTTTTTATCCTTGCCGGTGAAATGGACAAGGGGTTCGATGCCCAGTTTAAGAATTTCGGCGCCCATGAAATCGGCGGACATGGCCGGGGTGCCGCCAGGATTATCCGTGAGCGTAAGCGCGCAAACCTTGTTCCCGGCGGCTGCCTGCCGGGCCTGCGCCAGGCACTTCTCCTGCGCGGGCTCTTTTGCGCCTCTGCCCGGCACCAGTTCCCAGGTCACCGGGAATTCGGAGGGGGCGAGCAGGGCCTCTTTCAACCGGTTTTCCCGCATGCTTTTCCTCAAGGATGGATTCCATCATTTTTGCGCGCTGAAAATCGCATTTACGAAAAAGCTTGTCAACTGTTTTTCACGGGACAGGGAGAAAGACTGAAGACCGAAGGCTGAAGGACACCAACAGCTTATCATCTCTCATCCATTGCCCATTGCCTCTCCCCCATGGCCTATTCTTTTAACCTGTCCTTGCAGTTACCCCTGAAATTTGTTACTGAAAACGGCATGAATCCGACGAAGAGCTCATTGACCGCCGCGTGCCGGACAGCAGGCGGGCGCCATTCCGTTTCCATGGATTTCCCGCACAGGGAGCGGCAAAGTTCCGGTTTGATGCGCTGCCGGGTCTGGCGGCACTGGTGCTGCCTGGCCTTTTTCCTGACGGCTTTTTTCCCGGCGCCGGGGTTTGCGCTTACGGAAATATCCAACGTGAGGCACTGGACGGCGCCGGATCAGACCCGGATTGTTTTCGATCTGAGCGAAGAACCGGTGTACCGCTTTGAGGTTCAGCAGGACAGGATCATTCTGGAATTCTCCGATGCCTCCTTTTCTCCCTCCCTGCCGCCGGAAAAGATCATCCGAAAGCCGGGCGTCGCCAAAATCCTTTTTATTCGCGGAGAGGATCGGCAATGCACCGTTCACGTTTATTTAAAAGATCATTTGAGGGCGGAAGTATTCCCCCTGAAGAAGTTCATGGACAAGCCGGATCGTGTCGTGGTCGATGTTTTTCTGACGGAGGCTGAAAAAGCCCCGTCCGTTCCGAAGCGCAAGGCGGTTTCAGCCCCCAAACGGGTCATCGTGGTCGATCCCGGCCACGGCGGAGAAGATCCCGGCGCCGTCGGCAAAAACGGGACGTACGAAAAACATGTCGTGCTGGCCATCAGCCGGGAAATCAAGAAGGAGATCGACAAAATGCCCGGGTATCGGGCGGTCCTGACCCGCGACGGAGATTATTACGTTTCCTTCCACAAGCGCCTTGGCGTGGCTCGCCGGCACCAGGCAAGCCTTTTTATCAGTGTTCACGCGGATGCGGCCCGAAACCGCGAGGCCCAGGGCAGCTCCGTTTATTGTCTGTCCACCGGAGCGGCCAGCAATGAAGCCGCCAAATTGCTGGCCCGGAATGAAAACCTCTCCGATATTATCGGCGGCGTGCCGGGAGGCGAAAGCAACAATGAATCCGACGAAATCATCCTGAACATGTTTCAAACCAACACGATCAACCTGTCAAAAACCTATGCGGCCGATCTGCTGGATCAAATCGGCCGCGTGCAATCTCTGAAGTATCCAACGTTTCACGAGGCGCCCTTCCGTGTGCTGAAACTGCCGGACACCCCCGCCGTGCTTCTGGAAACGGCATACCTCTCCAATCCACAGGAAGAGAAACTGCTCAAAAGGCAATCCTTCAGGAAAAAGATTGCCGGGGCCGTGGCTTCGTCCGTTGACCGCTACTTTGCCGGATCGGAGGCGGTTCAACAAGTTCCTGCCGAAGACGTCAAAGAAAACCGGGAAAAAACGACCCTTAAAAAGACCGTCGGGGCGGCGGAAGGGGGCGCCAAAACTGCAGGGGCAGGGGGCCGGATGAAAACCGCCCTTTACACGGTTCAGCGGGGGGAGAGCCTGCACAGGATTGCCCAAAGGCACGGGACGGACACCAAGACTCTTTTGATTTTGAACAAAATGAAGATCAAAGATCCGCTCTATGCCGGGCGGAAAATTCTTGTTCCGGCCGGAGAGGAAAAGGCCGGCAAAAGGCGCCTGAAACCGTACACCGTCAAAAAAGGCGATACGCTGTTTACGCTGGCGAAGAGCAGTTCCGTCACGATAGAGGAATTGCGGCGCATCAATAAAATGAGGGATACCGATGTTTTGTGTGTGGGGCGGAAAATCAAACTGCCCGAGTAAGAGAAACCGAGTGTTTGAAAGGAGGCTCCCATGACGGCTGCAACCGAACAAGCGTTGAGCGGCCTGCGCGATCTTTCCACCCTTCAATGGTATGTGATTCCTCTTTTGGCCGTCGTGTTCTATGTTTACACTCGTGAAATCAAAGACGCCAGGAAAACGGGCGACTGGAACGCCGTTCTGGCGGGGTTGACCATCTTCGGCGTCGATTTCTTCAATGAGACCTGGAACGGCTGGGTTCTTCATTTCACGGGACGTTCCGCTTTCTGGACCGTGCCCGGAGCTACGGCGCTGCGCACGATGGTCGGCTGGAACATTGAAATCATGTTCATGTTTCTGCTGGTGGGAGTCATCTACTACCATACCTTGTCGGAGGGCAAAAAAGAGAAGATTCTGGGGGTGCCGGAAAAATGGTTCTGGGCGATCGGCTACAGCGTTTTCTGCGTCTTCGTGGAATGCCTGCTGAACATCGGCGGACACCTGGTCTGGGAGTATCCCTTCTGGTCTCTCTCTTTTCAGGGGGTCTGGCTGATTTTCCTGATCGGCTATTTCCACTTTTTCTGTTTTGCCGTTGTGGTCATCAGCCTCAAAACCATGAAGGCCAAACTGGCGACGGTGGGCATCATTTACGCCGTACCCGTGATCATGAATCTTCTGGCCTTCGGCTTCTGGGGCTGGAACTATTGATGTCTTTTGATGATTCCGGCCGACCGGCCCGGAGAGGTTGATGCGCTTGCTTTTTAAAAAGATTCGAATCGTTGTATTTATCGGACTGATGTTGATCCTGTCCTGCACCCCGGCTGAAGAACCGGCCGGGAAGGACGGACGGCTGACCGTGATGGCCACGATTTTTCCCCTGTACGACTTTGCCCGCAACGTCGGCGGGGACAAAGTTGCGGTCTCCCTGCTGCTGCCGCCGGGGTCGGACGCCCATCATTACGAATTGAAGCCCAACGACATCGTCCGGGTCAGCAAGGCGGACATCTTTCTGTTTACCAGCTTTGAACTGGAGCAGTGGGCCTACAAGGTCATCAACGCGGCCGCGGAAAAAACAAACATGCTGGCGGTTGAAACCGGCCGGGGCGCATTTTTACTGCCCCTTCCGGAATCGCCCGAGCATGGACCCGGCCGTGAAGCGGGCGGACGGATTGACGAACCGGCGCATGCGTCTCAATACGATCCGCACATCTGGCTGGATGCCGCCAACGCGCAGAAAATGATCGATAACATCTCGGCGGCTTTCATTACCCGGGATTCGAAAAACAGTGAAACCTACCGGATAAACGCCGAACGCTACAAACGCCGGCTGGCGGAGCTGGATGAACAATATCGCGTGGCGCTTTCTTCGTGCAAAACCAGAACCGTTTTGCACGCGGGTCACTGGGCTTTCGCGTATCTGGCCAACCGGTATCAGCTTCATTACCGGTCGGCTTCCAACAGTTCTGCGGACGCGGAGCCTTCGCCTCAGCAGATCCTGGCGCTGATGGATCAGATCAGAACGCAGAAGCTGCACTATATTTTTTATGAAGACCTGACGGCGCCGAAGCTCGCCCGAATGATTGCGGACGAAACCGGCGTGGGGCTCATCAAACTCAGCAACGGGCACGATGTCGGCAAGAAGGACTTTCAGTCGGGCGAAACGTATCTGACGCTGATGGAAAGAAATCTGGTCCATCTCAAAAAAGGTTTGCAATGCCGGTAATTCGCGTAGAGGATTTGACATACCGCTACAACGGGACGGAGGTGCTCAGCGGGATCCGTTTCACCGTGGAAAGAGGCGCCTATCTGGCCGTTGTGGGTCCCAACGGATCGGGGAAAACCACGCTTGTCAAAAACATTCTGGGGATTCTGAAGCCGCAGCAGGGCAGGGTGGAGCTGTTCGGAAGAAGGATCGAGGACTTCCGGCAATGGGAAAAAATCGGTTATCTGCCCCAGCGGCTCAGCGGTTTGAATGCTCACTTTCCCGGGACGGTGGCGGAAGTCGTACAAATGGGCCTGCCGAAGAAAGATCCGGTACTGCTGTCCGACACGCTGGACAGGATGGCGATCGGTCATCTCGCCCGGCGTTTGATCGGAGAGATTTCCTACGGAGAGCAGCAGCGGGTTATGCTGGCGAGGGCGTTGATCCGGCGACCGGAGTTGCTGATCTTCGACGAACCGACCACCGCGCTGGACCCCGAAACCCGGAACATCTTCTATGAGCTGACCCAGGAGCTGAGCCGGAAGGACGGCGCGACCGTGGTGCTGGTGACCCATGACAGCGGCGTGGTCGGCCGGTACGCGCAGCATCTGCTGTATCTGGACAAGAAATTGATCTTTTCCGGGTCTTTCCGGGACTTCTGCGCTTCGGTGGACATGGAGGGATTTTTCGGTCCGGCCAGTCAGCACATTATCTGCCACCAACACGATTCGAAGGGGAGCGGCTGCTGATGGGATTGCCTGAGGTTCTTTCGTATGGATTCGTTCAGCGGGCGCTGCTGGCCGGCTCTCTGATCGCCGCGGTTTCGGCGCTGCTGGGCCTGTTTCTCGTTCTGAGGCGCTTCTCTCTGATCGGGGACGGCCTCGCGCATACCACTTTCGGCAGCGTGGCCGTGGTGCTGCTCGTCGGCGTCAGCCCGTTCTACGTGACGCTGGCGGCTCTGCCGCTGGTGATGATTTCCTCGCTGGCCATTTACCGGCTGACCTCGTCGAAGAAAATTCATGCCGACGCCGCCATCGGCATCGTATCTTCCCTGGGAATCGCGGCGGGCATCATTCTGTCCAGTTTGTCCGGCGGCTTCAACGTGGATTTATTCAGTTATCTTTTTGGAAATATTCTCACGGTGAACCGTACCGAACTCGTCCTTTCCTTGATCGTTTTCGCCCTGGTCGTGGCGGCGGTCGTTTATTACTATGAAGATCTGTTCGTGGTGACCTTCGACCAGGAACTTGCCCGGAGCATGGGGATTCAAACCGGCCGGATCAACGTCGTTCTTTTTCTTCTGACGGCCGTTTCCGCGGTTCTGGCCATGAAGGTCGCCGGGATCATGCTGGTTTCGGCGCTGCTGATTCTGCCCGCTCTCACCGCGCTTCAGCTCTCGGTCAGTTTCCGGACGACGATGACGGCGGCCGTAGGATTCGCGGTTGGGGCGGTGCTGCTCGGAATTTTGTTTGCCTTTGTCTTGAATTTGCCCGCAGGCGCCATGATCGTTGTATTCAACATCATCTTTCTTCTGCTGGTCGGGGGTGTCCGGAAGCTTTGCATCGGGAACAAGGCGTGATCCTGCTCATCGGGGAGGGCCATGAAGGTTTCGCCGCTTCTTTACGTGCTCGCTGTTGTGACGGGCCTTTTTCTGCCTCAGGCGGCCCGCTGGGCGTCTTTTCTCGTTCTGCCGGCGCTGACGATTGCCCTCACGGTCGCTTTGCTTCGTTACCCGGGCGGATTCTTCAAGAATCCCAGGACGCTGCTCCCCGGGACTCTCTGGGGCTGCCTCATGAACTACCTGGTTTTGGGCAACCTGGTGATTCTGGGCGGAATCTTCCTGATCAAAAATGAGAATTTCTGGATCGGACTGGTCATTCTGGCCGCCGTTCCTTCCGCTCTGGCGGTTCTTCCCTGGAGTGAAAAGTTCGGCGCGGATCACAGACTGACGCTGACCGGTTTCGCCGGAACCTATCTGGGTTCACTCCTCCTGATTCCGCTTTTTGGGGTGGCTTTTCTGCGCTACTATGACATGCCTTGCGAAAAACCGGTGATCCTGGCTGTTGCGCTGATCTTGCTTCCGCTTTTGCTGTCAAGGGTCGCCGTTGACCGCAACTGGGATGAACGGATCCATCACCGCGAGGGAGCCGTTTCGGACGTCTGCTTTTTTATCGTGTTTTACGCAGCCGCCTCCGCCAATGCCGGCTTGATCCGGCAGGGAGGCCGGGATGTACTTTTCATCCTGGTCCTTGCTTTTGCCTCCACGGCGCTGATCGCCGCCGCGCTCCTCGCGGCCGGCAGAATTTTTAGACTTTCCCGCCCCGTGCTGATATCGCTTCTGCTTTTGGGAACCATGAAAAATTGCGGCCTTGCCGCCGGCATCGCCCTTTATGCCTTCCACAGCCAAGCGGCCGTTCCGGCTTTGATATTTTCCGTATTCATTTTTCTCAATGCTTTCTGGCTGTGGCTGTGGCACCGAATCGGCGTGGATTTCGCCGGGGGCCTTCACCGTTGATGTGAAAAGGCGGCAAGGTTCGTTTGGTGAGCCAAAAATGAAGGGGGCTTGTTTCCAAGTCCCCTTCATTAAGTATAACAATCGCTTGCAGGATTTCTATTTGTTCTTGTCTACTCTGTCCTTCAGTTCTTTTCCCACTTTGAAAAAAGGCAGTTTTTTCGGTTCGACCTTTATTTTTGTTCCGGTTTTGGGGTTTCTTCCCGTGTAGGAGCCGTATTCTTTCACCACGAAGCTGCCGAATCCCCTGATTTCAATCCGGCCTCCTTTTTTCAATTCATCGTTAAAGCCTTTGAAAACCAGATTAACCACATCAATGGCTTTTTTCTCCGTCAGGTTCATCTTCTTGCTTAATGCTTCGATAAGACCGGATTTGTTCATAGATCCTCCTTAAAACTGCCGCTTGCCCGAGTATTGATGATGCCGATTATTCCGCACGGCGCGACTATTATTTATTTTTGGATGATTGTCAAGAATATTTTTACCTTTTTTGCCCTGCGGCGCCGCCTGCAACTGCTGAATTTCCCGGGCCGAAAGCGAGCGCCAGGAGCCTTCCGAAAGGCCCGAAAGCGTAATGCTCCCGATTGAGGTGCGGACCAGCCGCGTTACGATATAGCCGGCCGACTCAAACCCTCTGCGGATGATCCGGTTTTTGCCCTCGTGCAGGGTCAGGCTGATCCAGGTGCTTTTGTCGTTGGTCTTTTCCAGCTTGAGATTATCCGGTTTGAAGACGCAATCCGGCAGAGGAATTCCCTTACCGATTTCCTTTAATTGATCAGGGCTTATCCGCCCGGCAATCTTTACCCGGTAGGTTTTGGGGACCTGAAATCCCGGGTGGGAAATTTTTTGAGCGAATGCTCCGTCGTTGGTCAGCAAGAGAAGACCCGCTGAATCATAATCGAGCCGGCCTACGGGATAAACCCTTTCCGGCAGATCTCGGACCAGGTCGACAATGGTCGGCCTTTTCTGCGGATCGGATAAAGTGGTGACATAACCGGCCGGTTTGTACAACGCAATGTAACAACCCGGGTTTTCGATGGAGATGATTTTTCCGTCAATCCGGATCACGTCTTTTTGCGGATCGGCCTGAGTGCCGAGCCTGCTTACAATCTCTCCGTTTACGCTCACGCGGCCGGCCGTAATCATGGCTTCGGCATGGCGGCGGGAGTCGATGCCCGCCGCGGAGATGATTTTCTGCAGGCGTTCTTTCATGAGACGTCATCTTCCTCGGGGTCCCGTTCAACCTCTGGTTCTTCCTGACCGTCAGCGCCCGCTGCGAAGTCGTCTTCGGGGGGTGCTTCCACCCGCACCTCTTCCGAAGCGGAAGACGGATCCGGCGCTTTGGGCATTTCCGCGCCTGGTGTCCCCTCCGGAAGTTCTTCGAAGGAGAGGATTTCCTGCTCGGGCGCCTCCTGAGTTTCGGTAAGCTCCCGAAGCTCTCTCATGGTCGGCAAGTCCGAGAGTTCCTTGAGATTGAATACTTCCAGAAATTTTTTGGTCGTCCCGTAAATGATCGGCTTGCCCGGGACGTCCTTGCGTCCGAGGATGCGGACCAGTTTCTTGTCCAGAAGTCCCTTGAGCGGAGCGCTGACATCGACGCCGCGAATGCTTTCAATCTCCGACTTGACGATCGGCTGCCGGTACGCCACGATGGCCAGTGTTTCCATGGCCGCGGGCGACAGGGAGGCCGGCTTGACCCCCTTGAGCTTTTTGATCCAGGAGGCCATTTCCGGACGGGTGCGAAACTGGAAGCCGCCCGCGACTTCCTGGATGCAGATGCCGCTTTCACGTTCATCGTATTGTGCAATCAGGTTCTCCAGAGCGCGCCGGATTTCCTTTTTGTCCTCGCTGCCGAGCGCGGCGCAGATTTTCTCCAGGGACAGGGGCGACTCCGACGACAGGATCAGGGCTTCGAGAATGGCTGAAAGTTTTTCCATTTACAACTCCACGGCCGGGAAGATTCGAATGACGCCGAAGGCCGCCGTCTGGTAGGCCTTGATCATCTTGAGCTTGATGAGCTCCAGCAGGGCCAGAAAAGTGTAAACGATACGGCGGCGGTCTCTTCTTTCCCCCAGCAATTCGTCAAAGGTGAGATTTCTTTCGCGCGTAAGGCGCTCCATCACGTCGTTGATGATGTCCGAAAGCGACAGTTTTTCCATATCGATTTCCAGCAGGTCCTTCTGGTCCATGCGGGAAACAATCTGGTGAAAGGCCTCAATCAATTCAAAAATGCTGACTTCCACCAGCTCTTCTTCCTCCGCTGCCGCCGGTCGCCCCTCCCCCGGCAGGGACGCGGAGCGCTTGAACACGTCCCGCTCCAGGATCGGCCTTTGGGTCAGCAGGGCGGCGGCGTCCTTGAAGGCCTGGTGCTCCAGGAGCTGACGGACCAAGTCCGAGCGCGGGTCTTCTTCCATCTCTTCGGGCGACGGCTCTTCCGGAACCGGCAGCAGCATGCGGGACTTGATGTGAATCAGCGTGGAGGCCATGACGAGATATTCTCCCGCCAGGTCCAGATTGAGCGACTTGATCAGGTTCAGATAATCCAGATACTGGCGGGTGATGAGCGCGATGGGGATGTTGTAGATGTCGATCTCGTTTTTTTTGATCAGATACAGCAGCAAGTCCAGCGGACCTTCAAAAATATCCAGCTTGATCGCATAATCTGTGGTCGTCTCTTCGTTCATATCGCGCGCTAGATTTTGACGGCTTCGCGAACTTCCGCCATCGTTCGGCGGGCGATGTCCGTCGCCTGATCGTTGCCTTTGTGGATCATCTCCTCAATTTCCGCGACATTGCGCTGATAGTAATCCATGCGCTCATGAACGGGCGCCAGCGCTTCCTCAACGCGAGCCGCCAGCATTTTCTTGCAGTCGGTGCAGCCGATGCCGGCTGTGCGGCATTCCCGGTTGATGTCGGCCACGACCGGGGCGGGGGAGTAAAGGCCGTGGAACGTGAAGACATTGCAGATGTCGGGGTTGCCCGGGTCTTTTTTCCGCATTCGCTGCGGATCGGTGAACATGGACGCGATTTTCCGGTGAAGCTCCTTGCCCCGGTCGGACAGGTAAACGGCGTTGTCGTAAGATTTGCTCATTTTCCTGCCGTCGATGCCCAGCAGCTTCGGCACCTGGGTCAGCAGGGGCTCCGGAACGGGAAAGACGTCTTTCCCGTAAAGGTAATTGAAGCGCCGGGCGATTTCGCGGGTCAGTTCAATGTGAGGCAGCTGGTCCACGCCGACCGGAACGCCGTAAGCCTTGTACATGATAATGTCGGCCGCCTGCAGGACGGGATATCCCAAAAAGCCGAAGGTGGAAAGATCTTTTGTGTTCAATTCCGCCTGCATTTCCTTGTAGGTGGGATTGCGCGTAAGCCAGGCCAGCGGCGTAATCATGGAGAGCAGCAGAAACAATTCGGCGTGCTCCTTGACCGCCGATTGAATGAAGAGCGTGCTTTTGGCCGGATCGAGGCCGGCGGCCAGCCAGTCCATCACCATGTTCAGACTGTTGTTCCGGATGTCTTCCGTTGACGCGTATTCGCTGGTAATGGCGTGCCAGTCGGCGACGAAGTAAAAGCAGTCGTAGCTGCCGCTGTTTTGAAGTTCGACCCAGTTTCCCAACGCGCCGTGCAAATTTCCCAGGTGCAGGCGCCCCGTGGGCCGCATCCCGCTGAGTATCCTTTTTCGTGTCAAGCCAAACGCTCCTCGTTTCCGGATTGGATAAATGCACCAAGGCCTCCGGTGGTTTTGTAAAGCTAACGGAGGCCTTGGTTGAAATGATAATGCAAAAAACCTATTTCACTTTGTCGGCCAGCGTCTTGCCGGCCTTGAATTTGACGACTTTCTTCGCGGGAATCTTGATCGTCTTGCCGGTCTGAGGATTCCTGCCCTCTCTTGCTTTCCTTTTGACGACGGAGAACGTGCCGAAACCGACCAATCCCAACTTCCCGGATTTTTTCAGCTCTTTTGCAACCGCGGCGATGTAGGCATCCAGCGCTTTGGCCGCCGCCGCCTGGGAGATGCCCGCCTCATCCGCCATTACACCGATCAATTCTGCTTTCGTCATGCTCTAGTCCCCCTTTCCTGATTTTGTATGGTTCAAGGTTATTAAGCCGCCCGGCGCGGCTGTGATTTTCTCCGGGGTCCGGGTCCCTGATTTGACGCCCGGATGAAGGTCAAGGGGCGCAATCCCCGGCACCGGCGCCGAATGCGTCATGGTGATCCATGGAACCCTGCGGTTTTGCTTGGTTGACGAAGCGCGACGCGCCTCAAACCCGCGAAACGGCTAACACAAAAAAAAACAACAATCAAGAAAAAAGTATTTTCACGGCGGTTTTCAGGGGCGGTTTTGCGGGCGGCCGCGGCCTTCCGTCCGCTACTTCCCCAGGCAGTCGGACTTTCCGCTTCCTTTTCCTTCCGTGTCCTCTTTTTTCAGGATGCCGTCTTCAAAGGTCAGGGCATAGATGTAATCCTGGCTTCCGCAGTTGTAGTACCAGACCTCCGCCCTGCCGGCGCTTTTTTTGATTTTTTTCTTGCCGGCGGTTTTGAAAGTCTTGTTCTTATCGACCTGCTTTTCTTTGGCGGTCGGTTTCCCGCAGACGATTAAAACTCTCGCCTTGGAATCTCCGGTGGAAACCATGCCGGAGCCGCAGCGAAAAGCGAGAGCGTCGCCGGCCGCCAGGCAAAGGATGAGCAGCGCGGTGAAACCGGTCTGTATCCGTGTCATATTCCTTCCCCCCTATCGGTTGATTGATTTGCCCCGGCAGTAGGAGTTTCCCACTCCGCTGCCCTCCGTGGTTTCTTTCGTCAGAACGCCGTCTTCAAACGTCAGCGCGTAAATGTAGTCGTTGTCGCCGCAGTTGTAGTACCAGACTTCCAGGGTCGCGGGGCAGACGCCGCTTTTCCTGGGACAGATGATTTCCTTGGTGGTGGGAAGACCGCAGGCTCCCAGGACTTTAACCTTTTTGTCGCCGGTGGTCACCAGGTTGTCCCCGCAGCGAAAGGCCGCCGCCGGGAAGGCGTTTGCGCAAAGCAGGATTACGGCCAGACCGATGATACGAAGCGTTTTCATGTCCTATCCTTTCCCTGCCGGGGCGGATGCCAGCAAAAGATATTCATATTTGTAGAGATCGTAGAGGAAGTGCCGGAGAATTTCCTGCCGGTCCGACAGTGGCGACGGCGTGCGAAGGGCGGCCGTCACGCGGTCGTTGAACGAGATGGGCAGAATGTCGGTGTAGGGGCCGCGAAACACCTTGTAGCCGAAGGCACGGGCCATTTTCTCCAGCGCGCTGAATTTGACGGTGTATTCGGCATGGCCTTTAAGCGGAATCTTTTCGGGATTTCCTGACGGTGAAAAATTCATGCGGGGAAACGCCGGGTCGTCGTGGGACGACTCGCAACTGTGTTCGCTCAAATAGATGTACGGAACGCCGGCCCGGCAAAGCCGCTCCAGGGCTTCCAGCGCGCCGATATTGATGTTTTCGCCGGGATCAAAGCGCAGGCCGTAGGCTGCCTCGAAATCCGGGATTCTGGCCGCGAGGCGAACGGCATCCGGGTCGTCGGGGGGCGACGGTTCGCTCGTGGCGGTCAGCGTGGGAAAATCCCCCAGCACTTCATTGAGGATCACCAGGTCAAAGGAGCGCAGATCCGTGAGGGGGATTTTGAAGAAATCCGTTTCGAGAAAGGCCGCGGAAAATCCCGCGAGAGAATCCTTTTGCCTTTGCAGCAGATAGGGGGAGATGTCCGCCATGGTCGCCTGAAGATGAGGGGCCAGGGTTAGAAAATCCTTCATCAGATGCCCCATCCCGCCCCCGATTTCCAGGACGGTTTTACATGGCTTCAGAGGAATCTTCTCCTCCAGAAAGCGAAAAAGGTGCTCGCCGAAAGACGCGCCGCGTAAAAGCGCGCCGCGGCAGGGACTGTCGGGAGGAAAAAGCGCGTTGCAAACCGTAAGCTCCCAGCCCAGGGAGGTCAGTCCGTGAAGGTGGTAATCATCCGTGGTGTTTAATGTATAGCCCATTGATGAAGGTCGCCTGCCGATTTCCCCGATCCGGGGGCCTTTCCCGCCGGGAAAACGGTAAAATCCATGCGCCGAACAAGCAGCGTTTCACTCTTTGCTTTTTGCGCCGGAAAACCTTTTCTGAAGCTCCGGGATCAGTTCATCGCGAATTTGGTCCGAGCCGGTAAACTTCCGGGAATAGGTGCTGGAGAAGCGCAGGATGCAGGTCGGCGTCTGATCGATTTCAAACCGCTTGATCAGGGCCAGCCATTGCTGGAAAACCGGTTTGGGGTCCACCGTCTGCAGGGCGATGTTTTTTGATTTCAGAACGGCGGCCAGAACGCTTTCCTGGTCGACTTTTTTTTGCGCGGCCAGGGTAAAGAGAAGGTTTCTGGCCTTCAGGCTGTTGGCGTAGCCTTTGTTTGCGGCGACGGAAAAGAGAAAGTACTTCGCATACAGAGAACTGTTTTTATGGCCGGGAAAATCCACAAAAGTGATCTTCACGTCCCCTTTGGCCAGGAGTCTTTCCAGTTCCCTCTCCAGGTCTTTTTCCGCGGATTGGCAGGGAGGGCAGAAGTAATCCGTAAAGATCATCAATTCCCATGAGCCTCTGCCGTAGGAGGGCGCAGCGGTCGTTTCGGCGGCGTAGGCGGGCGTTGCCGATCCGGAAAAGGTGAGGACGACAAAAACATATCCGGCGATCATCATGACCAGCAGGGGGAGCCGTGGACCGCGGGCAAACGGAATCTTCGCGTCACCGAAAACATAGAGCCATTTCTGATGCCATGTATTGGTCATATGAAGCCTTTCATAGTTGATCAGATACATCAGGATTACTAGAGCCCCGAACGCCAGGCAGAAAGGGCAGAAGACCTCCTCCCTGAACTGGAAAGAAACCAGAAACGCTTCCACGCCGATTCCCGCGGCGACCAGCATTCTCAGCAGGTCCGCCTGCCGGAAAAGGGCCAGCGCAATGATGACGCCCATGTATCCTACGCCGACGTATTTCAGGTCGATGCCCAGCAGATCTCCCCGGAGATAGGAGCAGCCCGTGTCGCAGGATGCATAATACACCATGATGCCGATGCCGGCCAGTGCAGCGGCGGCGGTGATGGGCAGGCGATGCTGCAGAATTCTTCGGTAAAAATGCATAGGCTCGAGTCTTTCGGGTTTTCTGTTGTGCGCGATTATAGAGACGGACGGAGAGGTTGTCAATAAAATGTTCGGGAGCATCCCTTCGTGGCTTCGATTGGGTATTGACAAGGCCCGCTCGCTTCTTCATAGTCGGGTTCGGGCGGAAACGCCCCCGACCAGGACGAAAGAAAAGACCTTCACCTTCAGAGGAAAACCCGATGGAGCCGGATTCGGAAAAGCTCATTGCGCTGTTGCAGAAGGATCATCCCGATCTGTCTGGCTGGACCCTGGTTTGCGCCAGCGACCGGGCGGTCGATCCGGTGCAGCAACGGATTCACGACCGGCTGGGGGGCATCCTTCCCCGAGTGGAGGGAATCCGGGCCTACCTGGACCGGAAGATCGGCGAACAAAAGTCCTGGTATCCGGTGCCGGCCGACGAGATTCTGCTGTATTGGATCCAGTTCATCGCGGAGAGTTTTCCGGAGGAAAAAATTCCCGTTCGCCGCGCCGCGAACCGGTTGCCCCTGGTCGCCCGGCTTGCGGAATATCAGGTCGGAAAGGAGACGATTGCGGGGTCCGAGCGGTTCACCTCCGAGCAGTGGGAGCAGCTTGAACAATACCTCGAGACGGCGAAGGGGTTTCGCCGCTGGCTGTCCCGGAAAAAATTGTTTTGGGCGGAGCTGGAAGCGGTCCGGTTCGACGAAATTCTTCCGGACGACAGGGAGATCTTTATCGGTCTGCCCGAGTTGACGCCGCCCCGGGAGCGGTTTTACAGAAAGATCAAAAAAGAAAGGCTGTTCGTCGATCCGCCGCTGTTCGGGCCGGAGCCGGCCGCTGCGGGGCCTCTGCCGTTTGATTCCGCAAAAAATCTCGTCCTGTCCTTTGGCGGCGCCGTCCGGGTTGCCCAAAACTTGAACATCGAATTTCTGCGACTGGCAGGGCTTCATGCCGCGGCGGATTGGGTGACGCTGGAGGTTTCGCGGTTTCTGGACGAGCGGTCGGAGGACGACCGGCTCATGATCTGCCTGCTGGATGAATCCCTGACCCCGATGCTTTGGAATCAGTCACTTCGCGGGTTCGGCAATGCCGTCAACCTTGCCGTCTGGCTGCCGTTTTCCGCGACGTCGGCCGGCAGAAGACTTCTGGCGGAAATTCACCGGACCGCGCAAACCGGGCGGACGCCTGATTTCAGAAAATTTGCAGCCGGCTGCGCGGCGGAATTGTCCGCAAACCGGCAGCTCTACATTCGTGAGGAGTGCGAAGCGCTGGAAGCCGCCGTTTCCCTTTCCACCCTGCTGGACGATTGGAAGGGCCGCCTGGGGCGGCATCTTGCCGAGGCAGCCGCAATCCTTATCGAGAAAAAAAAATTTCGCGTCACGGGAAGCCGGTTCGCGCCGGTGCAGGTGGTCGGATTCGGCCATGCCTCGGGGGAGACCTTCAGCCGGGGGCTGATCTTTCCCGTGGACAGCGGCATCATGCCGGCGCCGCCCTTTGAAGGCCCCTTCATCAATCCCGTGCATGTTCCGCGGATGCGAAAAAATGTGTTTGAGTACCAGGACCTTCTTTTCCGGCAGATTCTGGCAGATTGCGCAAAGGTCGCCGTCGCGGCGGTGGATGACGCCATCCGCGAAAGAACGCCAAGCTATTACATGAGCCTTCTTTCCGAGGAGTTTGGAAAACCGGCGATCAAGGTCGCCTTCCGCGGGCCGAAGCCGGACCTGCGCGACAAGATTCCATGTTCCGTCCCGGTGGATGAGACGCTGAGAACCAGGCTTAAAGACTTTACCTTTTCGTATTCGAGCCTTTCCAAAATCCTGGCCTGCCCCTTTTTATTCTACCATCAGTACATTCTCGGGGTTTCCCCCCCTACGTTCATGGACGATGATGAAAAAATCAATCTGCAGATGGGGATTTTCGTCCATCGGTTTCTGCAGCAGCTTTCGACCGTCCGGAAAGACCGGCTCGACGACTGGGGGCCGATTTTTGACGAACTGTGGGAAAGCGGCGAAAATGAAGCGCTCAAAAGCCTGGAAGGCGTGGAGATCTATCGGCTGAACGCGGAAATCATCCTTCGGGAAATCGACGAAGAAGAAAGGGCGGCGGGAAGGAAGATTCTGTTTGCCGACAACGCGATCTCTTGCGAAGAGAAGTTCAGCGGCAAAATCGCCGGGCGCTATGGAATCACCGGACGTCCGGACCGGCTGGCCATGCTGGAGGGTCGTGCCGAGGTGATCGATTTCAAATATTCAAAAAAAAGGGGCGGCTTTTCCCTTCCGGCACGGGAAACCGTGCTGGAGCGCTTTCGGGATAAAAACCTCCTGCATCCCGCGGCGCAGCTCATCCTCTACAGTCACTTCATTCCGGACGTGAAAGGCGCCCGGTTTTATTTTCTGAAGGAAACCGCAAAGGAACGGATGATGGAACTCCCGAAGGAGGTGCTGGATGAAGCGGGCGGTCTGGTATCCGCCATCGCAAATCGCCTGGACGAAATCGTACGGGGGGATCACCTTGCGCCAAATCATGAATCCCAGGAGTGCGAATTCTGCCGGCTTCAGTCTCTGTGCGGGAAAGAAGGCTATTACCGGACGGCCGGGGGGAGGCGCTGATGGAAAGCATTCTGCTGAAAGCGTCGGCAGGCTCCGGGAAAACCACGCAATTGACGCGGCAGGTATTCGAACGGATCTCCGCGGGGGGAAAATTCATTCTGGCGCTGACCTTTACCCGAGCCGCCACCGCCGAGATGCGCTCCCGCATCATGGATCGGATCGCGTCAAAAAAGGGAATGCCGCTGCTCGACCGGATGAGGCTGATTATGGAAGCGGGACGCGTCGGCTACTCGACGATCGACTCGTTTTTCTACCGGCTTTTCGCCGCTCCGGGTGAAGCGCCGAGAATGGCCGACGAAAAAGCCCAGATCGACCTGTCCCGGGATATCGAAAGGCGTTTTCGCGACGGCATCGCGCGAAGCGGCGGGGAGAAACGGTTGATCATCGCGTCTAGAATCCTGAACACGGACCTGGATTCGCTCTGGGGTTCCCTCGGGGAAGAGCAGGCGCTGGAGCGCTGTGTGGCGGACATGGAGAGGCTGGACGATCTGGAGGATTTGATGAAAGAGAATGTCCTCCTGCTTCGGGAGCTGGAATCTCTGAACCGCGCGGCAAACGCTCTTGCCGGTCTGCCGGATGGACTGAAAACCCGTGTCGTCGCCAACCTGGAAAATTATGACCGGTTTATGTCCAGGGCGGTGTCCGCCTGTTCCGACCTGGAGCAGGCGCGGGGCCTCGGCAAAAACATTGCGTGGCATTCGAGTCCTTACGCGGACCTCAACGGGATTTTCAAAAACTATCGAAAGACGGCCGAAAAACTTGCGCTCAACAAGGCCCTGCTCCGGGAGCTGGCCCTTGCGTTTCTTTGTGAAATTTATCTCGATGCGGCAAAAGCCGTAAAGGAGGAGAAGGGGGTCGTTTTTTTTGCGGATGTGCGGAAATCGCTGCTCGAACTGGACGGCGCCGCTTCGCGCGAAAGGCCGAAGCTCATGGGCAGCTACTTCTCGCTTGGCCTGGACAGGACGGAACACCTCCTGGTGGATGAATTCCAGGATACCTCGAGGGGTGATATGGCGATTCTGCTGCCGCTCATCGACGATATTTTATCCGGTCCCGGCGAACGGGGCGAACGATCGTTTTTCGCCGTGGGCGATTGGAAGCAGATGATCTACGGATGGCGCGGCGCGAACCGCGAGGCCATGGAAACCGCCATCGGCGGTTATCTCCAAAACGGCGTCGTTCGGGAGCGGTCGCTGGATCATAACTATCGGAGCACGCCGCTATTGATTTCGTTTTTCAACCGGCTGGTTGAAAATCTTTTCGAGGGCAGGGAAAAAACGGAGACGCAAAAGCCCCCGGAGAAAAGCGGTGCAAAAGGGGGAGCGGCGACGTGTGTTTCGGAAGTGAGTCTCGTCAAGCTGGAAAAGGACGGAGCGTCGGAAGCCCCCTGGTATCCGGCCATCGTCGCATATCTTCAGAAAAAAAAGCAGGAGTACGGCTGTGACTGGGGGGATATGGCCGTTCTTGCCCTGACCAACAACCACGTTCAGAGGATCGAAGCGGAGCTCATTGCGCACGGCATTCGCGTGTCCTCCGTCAAAGGCCGCCAGCTTCTTTCGACAAAGGAGGGGGTCGCCGTCATGCTTTTTCTGACGATCGTTCTTTCCAGGGAAGGCGGAAGCGCCTTTTCAGACGCCGCCGCCCGGTCACCCCTGTGGAAAGACTGGTTCGGAGATGCGCCGGGGATTCGGGAAGAATTTGCCGCAGCGTTTCCCCGGCCCTATGGACTCGCCGCGGTCAGCCTCGCCATCGAGCGTTTGCGCGGGAAACTTCCCGCATCCATTCTCGACATCTGGCAGGATGAAGCGCTGGCGTTTTTCAACGAAGGGGGCGCCGATGCCGATGAATTTCTGGCCCGGATGTTCCGGGTTCGCTGGAGCGTGAGAGTTCCGGAAGGAGAAAACCGGGATTTGATCAAGGTCGATACCATTCACGGGACCAAGGGGCTTCAGTTTCCGCACGTTTTTGTTTTCTGGAAAGAGGATGAAAAATCCA
>DAOTJI010000011.1:0-46148 GCA_035448625.1 Smithellaceae bacterium
TCCCGTTGGCGTAAATCACCGGATCCGCCACCGACGGCAAATTCTGCTGAACGGCGGGTGGAACAACCGGCGGAGTCACTGGCGGAGTCACTGGAGGCACAACCGGAGGCGTGACAGGGGGGGTCACCGGCGGTGTCACCGGCGGCACAACCGGTGGCGTTACCGGTGGGGTCTCAGGTGGTGTCACAGGAGGCACAACCGGAGGAGTAACCGGCGGCGTTACAGGAGGTGTCACGGGCGGCACCACAGGGGGTGTCTCCGGAGGTGTTACCGGAGGTGTGACGGGTGTTTGCGTTATGGGTTGGGCTGTGGTGGGCGCACCGGCAATCCTGAAGGAAGCCCTGCTCTCCCGCGAAGTTCCGCCGCCGGCGTCCACGGCCTGGGCAATCACGGAATAACTTCCTGGCGTCAGGGCAAAGTCCTTCGACGTACCCTCCCAGAGTTTACCGGTGGCGGATATCTGCTGGGCATCCACCTGTTTTCCCGACGCGTCAAAGACCCGGAAGGTGATTTCCCGCATGCCGACGGTGTGCGTCGCCTTGGTTTGGAAAGTAACAATGCCGGTGCCCGGATTGTTGACGGTCACATCCAGGATGACCGGAGGCGCGGCCAGAACCGTCGCGACTTCGCGCAGCTGTTGGATCATATCCTTCTTGCCGCTTTTCTCCGTGCCGGCCAGGTGCTCCTTGCCCCACTGATCGCGATGCTCTCTTTGGGCCTGGGAATAGGCGGTCGCGGGAATGGCGACTTTCCCGGTTACGAGATTGCTTTTCTGCCCGTCTTCGTCCTGCACCTGGATGGTGTAGCCGATCGACTCCTGCGAAATCATGGGATCGGTTTCAAGAACAACGCTGACTTCGCCTAAGTAGCCTAAGCTTGTCTTTTTGTTGTCATAGGGATCTACTTTGATTTCCTTGACCTCTTTGCCGGCGGCCACACGGACCGAAACGATTTCCGCCGAAGACTTCCACTTCAGGTTGATCGAAATCTGCCGGTCCAGGTACTGCGCGTCGTGCCGTGTAATTTCCGGTTTCTTTGCCTCGGCGGTCAGGCTGAACACCGTCAGGCAGACAAAGATCGCCAACAGGCATGCGGTAATGCTCTTTTTCATAAAATGAACCTTTCTTCATCGGTAAGACAGAGGGTTGACCGTTTGCCGCCTTATTCCAGGTCTTTGGGCGAAACGAGCTTGATGTTGAAGGCCTCGTCCACCAAGGCGATCCGGGCGTTCCACGCCTTGGGCGTCATGGCGTCCGACACTTCCGCGTCGATTAAAGTAATGGTGATTTTCTGGCGAATGATTTTGTCCGTCCGGGGATCGATGCGCGAAAAGATGACGCCGGAATAGTTCTGGCAGTCTTCAATGGCGGGCCAGGCCGGAAAGGCGATCGTGGACTTTTTACGTTTCGGGTCGGTTGACTTTAATTCCACAACCCAGGCGGCGACCGTGTCCCGGCTTTTGGCATAGGCTCTCTGGCAGGACCAGATGACGTTGCGGGGAAGAGACTTTCCCGACCCCGGTTCGATGAGCTGCAAGGTGGCTTTCGCAAAAAGCCCCTCTTTGGAAAACTCTACGGTTTTACCGAGTTCCAGCGGCCTTTGGCCGGATTCACTCTTCGTGTACGTTTCGGGATCGATCATGTGGAGTTTGTAGGCCACGACGAGCCCTTCTCCCTCGGTGCCCCGACGGGCCTGGGTGCCGGCCCCTGCCGTAGCGGTCACAGAGCCGATGGCGGTGCCGGCGCCGACATTCAGCCCCGCTTTATTGGATTTTTCATCGGCAATGCGGAAATTGGCCAGTCGCAGGGCTTCGGTGATGTAGGGAAGGCCCGGCTCGAAGGCGATGTCGGCGATGGAGACGGGGGTAATGATTTCCAGACCGGAGAGCTTCGCTTTCTCGACGCTGCCGCCGGAGGCGCCGATCTCGGCCGCCGGCCCCGCGATGGTCTGCCCACCGAGGCCCACGCCCAGGTTGTAGGCAAAGTCCTGCTGGATGCCGCTTAAGGATTTCTCCTTTTTAACTTCGATCTCTTCCGCGACGGGGTCTTCGAGCGGCCCGAACTGCTTCGACCAGGTGCAGCCGATGTAAGCCCGGTCCACCGGTTTCTTGGTGGTGAAATATTCTTCTTCCGTAATGGAAGACATTCCCTTTTGATGGGTCTTCATCGCGGTGCCGCTGGTCGAGACGCATGAGGTCAAAAAAATCAGGACCATCAACGATCCCACGCCCCCCGCAATGATCATTCTCTTTCCATTTTTTCTCATGGCAATTTCCTCCATCCTGTCCCGCTGAATTGTCAGAAAACTTTTCTTTAATTAGCTTCATTATAGAAAGAAAGCGGCTTCCGTGTCAATCAAATATCGGTGGGCAAAGAGGGAGTCCGGCGGGCAAGGAATGAATCAATTGGAGCGGGCGATGGGGCTCGAACCCACGGCGTCCAGCTTGGGAAGCTGACATTCTACCACTGAATTACGCCCGCTCACGGCACAAGTCTTTTATGCAACACGCATTTTTTGTCAAGGAGTTTTTGCGCGAGGGCGGCCCCGGCCGTGAATCGGATCGCGGTGTTATCGGTTGACAGTCCCGGGATTATTCGTTAAAAGGCGGCACCGTTTAGGGAAAGCAGGCTGAAGGGTATTTTGCAGCAACGATCGAGACCGTCCCCTGCAGTCGAATGAAATTTAGGTCGGAAGCCTTTTTCCTGCTTGATGAGGGTATTTTGAGCAAACAACTGCAAAAAGAAATTGAACGCCGCCGGACGTTCGGGATCATCAGCCATCCCGACGCGGGAAAAACAACGCTGACGGAAAAGCTGCTGCTTTTCGGCGGCGCCATCCAGATGGCCGGCGCGGTCAAAGCGCGGAAAGCATCCAAGCACGCCCTTTCCGACTGGATGTCCATCGAGAAGGAACGCGGCATCTCCGTCACCTCGTCGGTGATGAAATTTGAATACGCCGGCCGCGAAATCAACCTGCTGGACACACCGGGGCATCAGGACTTTTCCGAAGACACGTACCGCGTGCTCACCGCCGTGGACAGCGCGTTGATGGTGATCGACGGCGCCAGGGGCGTCGAAACGCAAACGCAGAAGCTCATGGAGGTCTGCCGGCTGCGCAACACCCCGATCATCACCTTTATCAACAAGCTGGATCGCGACTGCCTGGCGCCGCTGGACATTCTTGCGGACATTGAAGACAAGCTGCAGCTGGAATGTTCGCCGCTCTCCTGGCCCATCGGCATGGGCAAGCGGTTCCGGGGCGTCTACAATCTTTACGACCGGACGCTTCATCTTTTTACGCCGGGCCGCTCCAGGCGCACGGACGAAGGCGTCGTGATCAGCGATTTGTCCGATCCGCTGCTCGATGAACTGCTGGACAGCCAGGCCGCGGAGCTGCGCGACGAAATCGCCCTGCTCACCGGAGCGGCCAACCCCTTTGACGTCAGGGAATACCTGAAGGCGGGGCAGACGCCGGTTTTTTTCGGCAGCGCCATCAACAATTTCGGCGTCAAGGAACTGCTCGATGCCTTCGTGGAGATCGCTCCCTCTCCCGTCCCCCGCCCCACGACCACGAGGCAAGTCGATCCGGACGAAGAGGAATTTTCCGGGTTTGTTTTTAAAATCCAGGCCAACATGGATCCGGCCCACCGCGACCGCATCGCGTTTCTGCGCATCTGCTCAGGCAAGTTCGAGCGGGGCATGCGCGTGGTTCATCACCGCCTCCGCAAGGAAATCTCCCTGTCCAACGCCACGATTTTCATGGCACAGGACCGGACCAACATCGAAACAGCCTACCCGGGGGACATCATCGGCCTTCACAATCACGGCACCATCAAAGTGGGCGATACGTTCACGCAAAAGGAACCGCTGAAATTCACGGGGATCCCCCATTTCGCTCCGGAGCACTTTTGCCGCGTGCGGCTCAAAGATCCCCTGCGCCTCAAGCATCTGCAAAAGGGTCTGATCCAGCTTTCGGAAGAAGGGGCGATTCAGGTTTTCAAACCCCTCTGGGGTTCGGACAATATTCTGGGCGCGGTGGGCGCTCTGCAGTTTGACGTGACCATGGCGCGCCTGAAAGATGAATACAGCGTCTATGCCGACTACGAAAAAGCCGACTATGCCGCCGCCCGCTGGGTCACCTGCGACGACGCCGTCAAAATGGATGATTTTCAGAAGAAGAATTTCATGAACCTGGCCACGGACACGGAAGGAAACCTCGTGTATCTGGCCCTGTCCGACTGGCGCCTTTCCCACGTCATGGAAGAGTGGCCCCAAATCCGGTTTCACAAAACAATGGAAAAAAGTTGAAAAAAATAGTTGGATACTCCCGGACCGCGGGTGACGGACGTCCGTCCGTTCAAGGCAGGCCCAGCAAAACAGGAAAAGATCTCCGCCGGGGGAATGAAATGAACAAACCGCCTGACCAGAAAAATCAGCGAAAAAATCCTAAACCAAATCCGGAAAAAACAGCGGATGCCGGAGGAGCCGGAACAGGCGCAGCCCTCGGCAACAGGGGCCTGCCGCCGATGACGCCCGGCGAAGAAAAGTACCGCAACATCCTTGAAACGATGGAAGATGCCTATTTCGAGACCGACCTGAAAGGCTATTACCGGTTCTTCAACCCCGCCATGTGCCGGATTGTCGGCTATGAGCCGGATGAACTGGCGGGCATGAATTTTCGGGTGATCGCCACCCCCGAGTCCGTAAAAAACATCCTGAATCATTACCGGAAAATGTCCGGGCCCGGGGCAAACGCCGGAACGCTGATCACGGAAATTATCCGAAAAGACGGTTCCCGGAGAATCGTGGAATTGTCCGCATCGCTTTTGCGGGGAGCGTCGGGTGAACCGACCGGTTACCGGGGCATCGGCAGAGACGTCACGGAAAGAATTCAAACGCAGAAAAGCCTTCGGGAAAGTGAACAGCGCTACCGCCTGCTGGCGGAAAACCTGACGGATGTCATCTGGGTGCTGGATCTGAATTTGAAACACACTTACGTCAGCCCTTCCGTAGAACGTCTGCGGGGTTATCCCCCCGAAGAAGCCGTCAGGCAGTCCCTGGAAGAGTTTCTGACGCCCGATTCGTACAAGAAGGTCCTGGACATCTTCGGACTGGAATTCTCCCGGGCGACACAGGGACTGCGCCACCCCCGGGAGTGGACGCAAAGCGTTGAAGTGGAAATGTTCCGCAAGGACGGTTCGACGATCTGGACGGAAGTCAAGGCGTCGCTGCTCTATGACGACCAGGGACGTCCGGAAGGAATCCTCGGCATTACCCGCGACATCACGGAACGAAAGAAAGCCGAACAGGCTCTGAAGGAGAGCGAGGAGTATTACCGGGCGATCTTCGAACACACGGCCACCGCCAACATGATTCTGGCCGAGGATATGACCGTGCTGTCCGCAAACGCCAATTTCGAAAAAACCATGGGGTATTCCAAAAAGGACATTGAAAACAAAATGTCCTGGACCCAATTTGTCGTCGACGAAGACCTGGCGGTCATGATGGAGCGGCACAAGGCAAGAAGAATCAACCCCGAATCCATTCCCGGCACGTATGAATTCCGGGGGGTGACTCGATCGGGAGAAATCCGGACCTTCTTCCTCAGCGTCGAAATGATTCCCGGCACAACCAACAGCGTGGCCTCTTTGTTCGACATCACCGACCGAAAAAAAGCGGAAGACGACTTGCGCCAATCCGAAGAGCGGTTCCGGGACATGGCCCGCCTGCTGCCGGAAACGGTCTTCGAAGCGGATTTGGACGGAAACGTCACTTTTGTCAATGAACCGTCTTTCGACCGGTTCGGCTTCACCCGACAGGACGTGGAAAAGGGTCTGTCGCTCATGAAGATTCTGGTTCCGGAAGACCGGGAGCGGGCGCTGGAGAACTTTCGAAAAATCATCCGGGGAGATTCTCTCGGGCTCATCGAATACGTCGCACAGAAAAAAGACGGGACGCGATTTCCGGTCATGGCGCATACGGCCCGCATCTTCAAAGAAGGGAAACCGGTGGGGCTAAGGGGATTTCTCATCGATATTTCGGAGAAAAAGGCCATGGAAAATCAGCTCCTGCGCGCGCAGAAGCTGGAGGCCATCGGAACCCTGGCCGGAGGCATCGCCCACGATTTCAACAATCTGCTGATGGGCATCCTCGGAAACATTTCCCTCATGCTCATGCATATGGATCACGAGCATCCGTTCTATGAACGTCTCAAGAACATGGAAGAATATGTCCAGAAAGGCTCCGATCTGACCCGGCAGCTTCTGGGCTTTGCCCGGGGCGGCAAGTACGAGGTCCGGACGACCCACTTGGGCAAATTCGTCGCCCGGAGCGCGGAAGTGTTCGGCAGAACCAGAAAGGAAATATCCATCCACCATCAAGCGGAACAAGACCTCTGGCATGTGGACGTGGACCGCGGCCAAATGGATCAGGTCCTGCTCAACCTGTTCGTGAACGCGTGGCAGGCGATGCCCGGCGGAGGCAATCTGTATATTTCCGTGGAAAACGCCGAGCTGACCGGCCAGGATGTCGCCGGTTTCGGCGTCCAGCCGGGAAGATTCGTCAAGCTCACGGTGAAGGACACGGGAATCGGAATGGATGAGGCCACGCGATCCCGTATTTTCGAGCCTTTTTTTTCCACCAAGAAACGTGGGCGGGGCACGGGGCTCGGCCTAGCCTCCGTTTACGGAATCATCAAAAATCACGGCGGCTTCATCCGCGTGGAAAGCGAAAAAGGGGTCGGCAGCAGCTTCATCCTCCACCTTCCTGCGTCGGAGAAAAAAGCCGATGAGGAAGATCATTTGGAAAGCAAGCCCGATCAGGGCCGGGGAACCATTCTGATCATCGACGACGAAGAAATGATTGTGGACGTCGGAAGTCAAATGCTCCAGGGACTGGGCTACAGCGTCCTGACCGCAGGCGGCGGCAGGACGGGGATAGATATTTTTGACCATAAAGCGGAAAGCATCGATCTGGTCATCCTGGACATGATCATGCCGGATTTAAGCGGCAGGGAAACCTTTGAAGCGCTGCGACGCAGGAATCCCGCCGTAAACGTTCTGCTCTCCAGCGGCTACAGTCTGGACGGCCAGGCGAAGGAACTCCTGACGGAAGGCTGCAGGGGCTTTATCCAGAAACCCTTCACCATGGCCGAATTATCCCGCAAGGTCCGGGAATTGATTGAAAAATCGTAAGCATCACCATCCGGCCCGCAAACCGGAATCTTCATCTCCTTGTGAAGATCCCGGGTAAAACAGATGATCCGCAGCCGGCTTCAGGGTCGCTTCTTCACAACGGCGAAGTCGGCGGCGCTTTCTCCGGCCACGTAGCCGGTGGAAAACGCGGCCTGCAGGTTGTAGCCGCCGGTGTCCGCGTCGATGTCCATTACCTCGCCGCAGAAAAAAAGGCCGGGGACTTTCTTCGAGGCCATCGTTCGCGGATCGATCTCCCGAAGGGAGACGCCGCCCGCCGTCACGATGGCTTTGGCCAGCGGCAGCGGGGACTGAATGTTGAAGCGCAGCGCCTTGAGCGTATCGATGATTTTCTCCCGCTCGGCCGCGCCGATCTGATGCGCAGGCTTGTTTCCGTCCATTCCGCAAAGGGCAATCAGCGGATCGACCATCTTTGCCGGCAGATAGTCTTTTAAAATCGTCGCGGTTTTTCTTTTGCCGAAGGCGTTGAAATCCTTTTGCAGTCGATTGCTGAGCTGTTCCCGGGTCACGGCGGGTTTTAAATCGATGAGGATGGAAACCGGCTCCCGTTCGAGAGCGTTCACCACGGCGAGACTCAAAAGCAGGATGATCGGTCCGCCCAGGCCGAAATGGGTGAACAGCATTTCGCCGAACCGGCTTTCAATCACCGGCGGCCGGGGAATTTTGCCCTGGCCGCGGCCGGAGTCGCATGACGGTGTGAGCGACGCGTTGATGGCTCCGGCTTCTCCCTGAAACGCCGTTGCGCGGACATTGCGCAGGGAAACACCCTGCATGGACCGGGCAAGCGCCTGTTCCCGAACGATCAGCGGAACCAGCGCCGGCCTGGGCTTGACGATCGTGTGCCCCAGTGCGGCGCTCAAGGCATAGCCGTCGCCTTCCGAACCGGTCGCCGGCCAGGAGGCGCCGCCGGTGGCGAGAATCACCGATGAAGCCAGACACCGGCCGCCCGTTGTCTCAACGGCAAAGCGCGAATCCGAATGAAGCGATACGGAAGTCACCCGGGTATGAAGCCGCCTGCGGACATGATGCTCTTCCAGGTATTGATGAAAAACCTGCACGACGTCGCGCGCGTCGTCGGAAACGGGAAAAATTCTGCCGCCCCGCTCCACTTTGGTCGCAAGGCCATATCGCTCAAAAAACGCCAGCAGTTCAGGACGGAAAAATCGTGAAAACGCGCCGTGCAGAAAACGGCCGTTGGGCCCGTACATGGCAATAAAGGATTTCAGGTCCGCGGTGTTGGTCAGGTTGCATCGGGTTTTGCCGCTGACCAGAATTTTTTTGCCGCACCCCTCTTTTTTTTCCAGCAGCAAAACCCGGGCGCCCCGCTGGGCCGCCCGTCCGGCGGCCATGAGCCCCGCCGCTCCGCCGCCTGCCACAACCACGTCGGCATCCCCTGTCGATTGATCCATCCCGTTCTCTCCGTCAACGAAAGCGCTACCACAGATTCGCGGGGACGGTCAATCGATTTGCCCCGCCTTGAGAACCAAGCCGGTCTGTGCTAAAGATTTCGCGGCCTAAACTTTCATCTCAGGAGCGACATTTGCGGACACCGACTCACTTGCTGTCTCTGACCACGGGAATGTTCCTGCGGGTGCGCCCGGCGGCGCGGGCTTTCCTGCTGGACTGGAAGAAGCGGGCAAGCCGGATTCCCGATCCTGAACTGCGCCGTCAGGCGCTCGCGAGCATTGAAGCCAAAACGTTTCACTGCGAAGGAGGCGCCCTCTGCGGTCTGTCGGCCGGAAACGCCTACAAAAAAGCCGTCCGATTTATTGTCGCCTATCAAACGATCAGCGATTACCTGGACAATTTGTGCGACCGCAGCACCTCGCAGGATCCGGAGGATTTTCGCGCGCTGCACGAATCCATGCTGCACGCCCTGAC
Source organism: Smithellaceae bacterium (assembly GCA_035448625.1). GTDB lineage: Bacteria > Desulfobacterota > Syntrophia > Syntrophales > Smithellaceae > UBA8904. Next base: position 9,092 of record DAOTJI010000011.1, read on the forward strand.
GCCGGAAGCTCCGCCGGTCAACTATTACCGGTTCCGGAGGGAGCAGGAGGACGGCGGCTATCTGGCCGAACTGGTGCGGACCTGCCGGGATATTCTGGACGGTCTGCCGCACTACCGTCCCAACGCGGCTTTCATTCGGGAACTGGCCGACTTTTATGTGGACTTGCAGGTGTACAAACATATTTGCCCCGACGAGCGCGAAGAGGGCCTGAAGAGGTGGTTTGACCGGCACAGAGACGGCGTCCCGGAAATGGCCTGGTATGAATTCGCCGCCTGCGCCGGGTCCACACTGGGGATTTTCTGCATGGTCTCGCAGCTGTTTCGAACGCAGGATCCCTCGCCGATCGTCGAACGGATCCACAAGGCCTACTTCCCCTGGGTCCAGGGCCTGCACATCCTTCTGGATTACCTGATCGACCAGGAGGAAGACCGGCGCGGCGGAGATTTGAATTTTTGTTCTTATTATGAAAATCAGGAGCGGCTGACGCAAAGACTCGGTCATTTTTACCGTATGGCGCAGGCGAGCGTGGCGGACCTGCCCGACGCAAAATTTCATCACCTGATCATCAGCGGTCTTTTAAGCATTTATTTGTCCGACCGCAAAGTTTCCCGGCAAAAAAACGTGCAGGCCGTTGCCGGAAAACTGCTTGCGATGGGCGGGATCGAAACCTTTTTCTTTTACCTGCATAGCTGGGTATACCGAAGGCTGTTTTGAGGCATTTTGCCCCATCGATTGGTGCGTTATTCCCCGCGAAACGATTTGTTACGGAAGGAGCAGGCCCTCTTTTAAAAATTCAGCCGTTATTACAGATGAATAGGGGTTGACAGATCGGCACGGAAACTGGCATAGTCATTGCTCAAAAGCAGGTGCAAAAATAATAAGGGTATCTTCCATGAAAAAAGTTTTGCTTTGTGCAACCGGGATTGCATGCTTACTCGCCGTGATCGCTTTCGCGGCCGAGAAACCGGGCGTCCCTTCAGCGCAAAGCGTCCTTGCCAAAACCGCCACTATGAACGCCCGGGGCAAGGTTGTGGAAATTTCCGACAAAGCCGTCCGGATCGAAAGAAGCATCAAGGGAAGCGCTGAAATCATGGAGTTCGCCCTGGAAAACCCGGTTGACGGTATCGCCGTAAACGATTTTGTCAAAATCGATTATACGATCAAAGACGGAAGAATGACCGCCTCCAGGGTGGCCAAACCGAAAGCGGAAAAAAATTATAGAAAAAATGGAACAAAACAGGTAAAGGAAAAACCGGCACCCGTTACGGCAAAGTAGCGTCAGGTGCCTGCCTATATAGGAGGAGTCCCTGAACATCGATGGGTTTTTGTAAAAACTATTAAAGCAAGGAGGATGTCAAAATGAAGCGTTTAGTATTGTTTGCGATCGTAGCGGTTTTTGCCTTCTGCACCATGGCCATGGCGCAGGTTTCCACGAAGGATGAGGTCCAGTCCGGAGCCACGAAGATTTCCGACGCGGACAAAGCCGCCGTGAAAGACGCGCAGAAGGCCGTGAAGGAAAAGAAAGCCGCGAAAAAAGCGGGCCTGGTGAAAAAAGAAAAAGTGAAGGCGCCGGAAGCCAAGAAGGGCGTGTCCACCGCTGAAGAAGTGCAGTCCGGAGCCACGAAGATTTCCGACGCGGACAAAGCCGCCGTGAAAGACGCGCAGAAAGCCGCAAAGGAAAAGAAAGCCGCGAAAAAAGCGGGCGCCGTGAAGGAAAAAGTGAAGGCGCCGGAAGCCAAGAAGGGCGTGTCCACCGTTGAAGAAGTGCAGTCCGGAGCCACGAAGATTTCCGATGAAGACAAAGCGCAGATCGAAGCAAAACGCAAAGCCAAAAAAGCCAAATAGGCTGCCTGGGCGATACGCGTTTTTGTAGCAAGCAAAAAAAGGGACGGGGAAAAATCCGTTCCTTTTTTTTTGGCTGCCCTGCCGAGAACCCGCAGGGTCGCACGAAGTCCTCGTGGTTTATTTCGCGCCTTTTTGCTATAGATGTATCTCCATGCTGAAGAGAATGCTGTCAAAAATCATTGATTTGAACAACAACCTGACGCTGCGGGTCCGTCTGGTTGCGCTGACGGTAGCCGGCCTGGCCCTGACCATGGCCATCTGGGGGCTGATCCACCTGACCGCTCTGGATCAGATCCTGGTGGACCAGCAGCGGAAGCGTCTGGAAGGGGTTGCCGAAACCATCAGCACGTTTTATCAGCACTTTCCGACCCGGCAGGGCATCGCCACCCTGGATTCCACACTGAAGGATCATATCCAGACCGATGTGCGGCTGGCCCGCATCGACATCATGGAAATCCGGCGCAGCTCCGTCAATTACGTTGCCGGGGCCAGCCGCGTGACGTACGAATGGCCGGATCATCTCGTAGCCGAAACCGGTGCAAGGAATAAATCCCTTTCCATGAAACTGGAAACGGAAGGAGGGCCGTCGCTGGGCCTGCTTTACCCCGTTCCTGGAGATCCAAAGGAATCCCGCGTCGTCGTGGTCGGCATCATCGCTTTTTCGCGGGCGAACGCGGAAATTATGAGCCGCGCCCGGCAACTTTTGCTGGTCAGCAGCGGGGGACTGCTGCTGGCCATTCTTCTGCTCCTAGGCTTTAGCTACGGGTGGCTGATCGGCCGACCGCTGGAAACCATCATTAAAACCATCGATGAATTCCAGAAAGGGCGGTACGTCGAGCGCATTCCCATCGTTCGCCGGGACGAATGGGGTCGCCTGGCCGATCATTTCAATCAAATGGCCGATGAAATTCAAAATGTCATGGAGCGGAATGAAAACCTCACCCGCCATCTGGAAGACCGCGTCCGGGAAGAGACGCTCAACGTGATCGGACTGCAGAAGCAGGTGGATGATCTGCAGCAGCTGACGGCGCTGGGGCACCTGACGGCCAATCTGGCCCATGACCTGGGGACGCCGCTTCATTCCATCGCCGGACTGGCCCGGCTGATGCTGGAGCGGGAAGGCTGGCCGCCGGATGTGGCGCACAAGCTGAACGTGATCGTCGAGCAGACACAGCGTCTGGACCACGTCATCCAGAATGTCCGCAAGGCTACGCGCCTTCCCGAACCGCATCTGGAGCGAATGACCGTCCATCATATTCTGAGTGAAACGCTTCCGCTGGTTGAGCCTCTGATCCAAAAAAACCGGATCGCCGTCGAAGTCCGCCTGGAACAGTCCGTGGCGTCCCTGTACGCGGATCGCTACCGGATTCAAACCGCGCTTTTGAATATCCTGCAAAACTCCATCGAGGCCATGTCCGGCGGCGGCGTCATCCGCATCTCAGCCCAGGACGACCGGGCGGGACGAACCGTCATCATCTCGATTATCGACAACGGGCCGGGCATTGAGGCGGATCTCCTGAAAAGAGTCTGCGACCCCTTCGTCAGCTCGCATCAGGGAGAAGGCATGCGCGGTCTGGGGCTGGCCATTGTCCGGGACATCATCAAGGTCCATAACGGCCGCATGGACATTCAAAGCCAACCGGGAAGCGGTACGTCCGTCGTCCTGTACCTGCGGATGGCCGACGACGCCGCGGATTGATGTTTATTCTTCCTGCAGGCCGTAGCGGCGGATTTTCACACGCAGGGTTTTGCGGTCAATCCCCAGAATTTCGGCGGCCCTGGACTGATTCCAGTCCGTCTTTTTTAAAGCCTGAATGATCTGTTCCCGCTCGGCCTCTTCCAGAGGAGTCCACTGCGGCCAATCGGTTTGACCCTTGACGGGTTCACGGGCCCGGAAACGGTCCGGAAGATTTTCCGGCAGAATGACCACAAACGGCGAAAGCAGCAGCGTCTGCTGCAGAACATTTTCCAGTTCGCGCACATTTCCCGGCCAGTCATAGGCCATGAGGGTTTCCATGGCTTCCGGTGAAACCCTTACGTCGGGGTAGCCCAGTTTCTTGAGCATCGTCTCGATCAGCAGTGGGATATCCGTTCTGCGCTCCCGCAAAGGAGGAATGCGCAGGCGCACGATGAAGCGATACAAAAGGTCCAGACGGAAACCGCCCGCGGATACTTCTTCATCCACATTTTTATTGGCGGCGGCGACGACGCGCACCGCGACGTGGCGAACATCATGTCCGCCGATCCGGCGGACCTCGCCGTCCTGCATGAACCGCAGCAGCTTGCTTTGCAACGCCGTGGACATTTCCGTGATCTCATCGAGGAAGATGGTGCCGCCTTGGGCGGATTCAATCAGCCCCACGTGCTGATGATCCGCGCCGGTAAAAGACCCTTTCTCGTAGCCGAAAAGCTCCGATTCGAGCAGGTTGTCGGGAATGGCGCCGCAATGCACGACGACGAAAGGCTTCTGGCGGCGCGGGGACATGGAATGCAGCGACCGGGCGGTCAACTCCTTTCCGGTTCCGCTTTCGCCCTCGATGAGCACGCTGGCCGGCGAATCGGCAACGCGCGCAATCTGTTTGTAGAACTCCACCATGACGGGCGAAGAGCCGATCAGCTTGGGTTCTTCTGCTCCCTCCAAAGGCTCGGTCGACCGCTGCTTGCGCAGTTCGCGCACCTCCAGCACTTTTTTCACCAGCGCACGGCAGTCTTCCGGCGAGAAAGGTTTGCTGATGTAATCCCACGCGCCCAGACGGATCGCCTCCATGGTGGTTTCCAGGGAACCGTAGGCGGTCATCAGAATGACGGGTAGATTCGGCCATCTTTTCTGAATTTCGCTTAAGCATTGCAGGCCGTCCATTCCGGGCATGCGAATGTCGGACATGAGAAGATCATAATCGGCAAGATTAAGCGCCAGGGCGGCCGGAGCGGAGGTAAAGGTGCAGACGTCGTAGCCTTCGCGCTGGAGCACTTCCTGGAGAAACTCACAGGCGACGGCATCGTCATCAATCACAACTATGCGGGCTTTCATAAAAATACCTTCAGCCATCGATGAGGAAAAGATCAGGGCAGGGCCGCCACGAAATATCCCTTGAGCTTTCTGCTGCCCTGCGCGTCCCGGACCGTCAGTTCGCAGCGGATTTTCTTCTCGCCGTTCTCTTCGTATTTGTCCACAACTTTGCCGCTCACCGTAATGGTCGCCCGGTCTTTGGTGTTCTGATAATCGTTCAGATCGACCGGCTGGGTCATGCTGAGGAAATGCACGGAAAATTTTCTTAACCATCGATGGTCGATCCAGGAAGTGACGGCCTGGCCCGCGATCCCCATGATGAACATGCCCTGGGCAATGACCGTCTCCAGACCCACCGCCACGGCAAAGGTTTCATCGTGATGCAGGGGGTTGAAGTCCCCGGAGGCACCGGCATAACGCACCAGGTGCGTCCGCGTGATGGGAGCGGAGGTATAGGGCGGCATGGCGTCCCCGATCTGAACCTTGTCAAAAACCAGCGCCATGCCGTTCAGCCTCTCTCCATGAAGGTCGTTCGGGCCCGAATCACCAGTTCGCCTCTCTGGTTGATCATATCCGTTTCCAGAACGGTCACCTGCATGTACCGGCTCTTCTGCTCCTTTTTCCCTCGCTCATACATGTCCACCACTTTCATTTTGCGGGTAATGACATCCCCCGCGCAAACCGGAGCAAAATACTCATATTCTTCTTTGGTGTGCAGCAGTTTGCTCAAATCGGCCCCCACGGCTTTTATCGTGCCGAGAAGACCGCCGCCCGTCCAGAAAACATAGCTGGTGGGAAAAGTGGGGGGCGTGGGGATGTTTTCGTACCCGGCCTTTTTCGCGGCATCGACATCCCGGTAAAGAGGGTGAATCTGTTCCGTGTCGTCCTTCTGTTCGAGCGCCGCGACAAATTCCGCGATCTTGTTTTTTTCCACCCGGATGGAATAAACGGGAAACTCCATTCCGAGTTTTGATCGATCCGCCATAACCGCCTCCACCCTGTCATCCAAAAATTAAGCCCGTCCTATCATATCCGGACCGGAATTTCACGTTGAAATGGCCCCGACACCGGAAAGCCTCTTGACAAATACTCGGTAACGCCTGTATTTTTTGGCCGCCATGAAAAATTGCTCTCGCTGTCAGAAAGAAATCCCCGGCGACACACCGACGGGACGACAGGCGCAATGCCCCTTCTGTGGAGCGGACCTGCACGTCTGTCTGAACTGCATCTTTTATGAACGGGGGATTTACAACGATTGCCGGGAAAGCCAGGCAGAGCGGGTCCTGGAGAAAAGCCGCTCCAATTTCTGCGACTATTTTCAATACCGGAACGGCGCGGTAAATCCCGGCAAACGGCCGGCCGGCCTTCAGGAAAAGTTAAGCAATCTGTTCAAAAAATAACCGCCGGGAAAACCTATTTCTACTTCTTCCCGGAGATCAGCTTTGCGGCCAGCTCCGGCATCCGGTCGAGCAGTTCGTCTTCGCGGCCCGCCGGACACTTCAGCGAGGCTGCGGCCAGCGTTCCCATCGTTTCGATATCCATCCGTTTGGCCTGCAGGAGGCTGGTGTTTCCCAGCACGGCCAGATGACCCGTCACCGCCTCATTGGCCGCCAGCCATTTGCCGACCCGGACGGCCTGTTTTTCATCCACCAGACCGGAGCGCTGCAATTTATACTCCTCCAGGATTTTCGCCATGTTTTCCCGCTGGATGAGCACGTAGTCGCCAAAATGGTATAATTCTTCGCGCAGCGCCTCCGTCAGAATCAATCCCGCAACCTTCATCGGCTCCTCAGCGTCAAAATCATAAACGATCAGACGGGGACCGCTCTTGTTGGGACTTTTGGGATTGAGCGCCTGTTCCAGCTCCTTTTCAAACACTCTTTGCTGATCACCCCCGGCAAGGGCCCCGGGCATCTTTGGAAGCGAAGAGGCCGGGGCCTTGTCTTTTGAAGCCTGCGCGGCCTGCGGTCCTTTTTCCAGGGGCTCCGGTCCGGCGGCTGTCTTCTCCTCCGGAGGCGGCGGGACCGTCTTTTCGGCCGGCTGAGATCCTTTCGCCGCGATTTTTCCTTTGCGGATGGCCGTTTTCATCAGATCGCCCTTGGCTTCCTGAAAGATCTGGCGGAATTGAATTTTTATAGCTTCGGCGCCCGCAAGCGTTATTTTCTCTTTGTTCATCGCCCGCAGCATCGTGGACGGAACAGAACCTTCCGCGACAAACTCTTTTCCCGAATGTAAATTCATCAACCGCGTGTCGAATTGGAGGTGGATGGCGAAACTGCGTTCGGAAACCAGCGCGTAGTCGGCATGGAGGGCGCGGCCCGCCTCACGGACCAGCCGGCAGTCATCGGCCAGCCACTCCCAGCTTGCCGGCTTTTGGGTCCCGAGAACAGCACGGATATCGCGATCGCCGACCACCTCGTAAATGCCCTTCTGCTTCAGCCGTTCATCAATCGCCTGCTTTTGTTTCCGATCGAATTCTTCCGGCGAAACCGGCCAGAAGACAGGGCCTTTCGCGGATTTGAATTCCGTCGTCACCGCGACGACAAAGACCCGAAGCTTCGCCGTAGGAGGCGGCGGGGGCAGCGGTGCAATCCGGACCGCCGCGGACGCGGCGCCGCATAGAAAGAAAATCAGAACAACCGTCATCATCCAGGACTTGCAAGCGTTCATGTTCATTCCCCTGCACGTTTCAGGCTCTAGAGGTCATACAGCGTTTCATCCTTGCGAGGTTTTCTGCTCACAGGCTTTTTGCCGCCCTTCTTTTCCCCGAACGGATCCTCCGCCGACAGAAGGTCTCCCATTTCCTCGTCGATTTTATCCGGATCTTCACCCGCTTCCAGGCGCCGCAGGGCTTCCTGAAAACCGTCCCCCAGCTTCATTCCGGTGGCATCGGATAATTTGCGCATCAGATTGGCCGCGGCACGCGGGTCGTCCTCCCGAATATTTTCGGCTTCCGACGCGAGCTGCATCATGGCTTTTTCCATTTTACGCTCGTCCATGCCGCGGAAAGGATCCGTTTCTTCCCCCTCTTTGGCCTTTCCGGTGATGGCGGAAAAAAGGGACATTCGGCGCTCAAGCTTCTCGTGTTTACACCTCGGACAGGAGGGAATTTTGTCGGTATTGACCGATCGGGAAAAGAAATTATAGAGGGTATTACACTTGCTGCAATAAAACTCATAAATCGGCATATCCAACACTCCCCAGTGTTTTGATGCTTTTATAAAACATTGTCCGCAAATATTCAACCGCTTCGGCGCCCCAAACGATCTCTCAACCGGGATGCCCTGCGGGGCGTTCCCGCAGATACCGGTTACCGGAGTCCATGCCGATGGAATAGGCGGCACGCAGACGGTTTGCGTCCCGGGTGATCCGGCCGACATCCAGGTCGGAAGGCGGAGCGATTTCGGACACCCGTACGCCCGCAGGAGGGCAACGGACAAATCGCGCGGCGGCGTTATAGACGGCGGCGCGGCGGCGAAAGGACTCCACCAGGCGAGGGTATTTCCGGTAATACAGGGAAAGCAGCGCCAAGGCGAACGGACTTTCCTTTTTGACGTAACCCGCCGGGCGGGACCGGATGACGGTAATATCGGTTGCGCCGCGCCGGTGCGCTTCGCGAGCCGGAATGGCGTCCACCACGCCTCCATCGGTCGCTTTCTCTCCGCCGACCTCCAGAATATTACGGTAGAGGACCGGAATGGCGCTGGAAACCTTGAGGAAATGTTCAAGGGTGTCCGGCCCTGGGCTGAGATACAGCGCTTTGCCGGTTTCCACGGAGGTGGCCACAATCCGATATTCCTTGTTGCGTCGCAAGAGCGTTTCGAAAAGAGCGGTCAGGTCCAGCCGATGATGACGAATGGTCTGTTCCCACATCCAGTCCAGATCCATCAGATGCCCTCCGAAAAGAAACCGCCGGGGGTTGATGAACCGGGGGGACAGGGAATACTTGAGGGTGATCTCCAGATTGCGGTCATGTTGCCCCGCGAGATACGAGGCCAGATGGCAGGCCCCCGCGGACACGCCGATATACAAATCAAACGGATCGAATCCGGTGCGGCCGAAAGCATGCAAAACCCCCGCGGCAAAAATGCCGCGCATGCCTCCGCCTTCCACCACCAGCGCCGACTTTCTTTTCGGCTCGTTCATAAAAAAGCTCCGGCCGCCGTCAAGACAAAACCGGCGGGCGGCCTGCGCGCCGCGGTGTCCGTCGGGGATACAGCAGGCCATCCTGCGTCAGAATGACGACCGGCCATTCCACCCCGCGAACAAAAAACAGCTCGGCCGGGAAGGATCCTTCCCGGGGCTGCCAGCTCTCCGGCGTCACAAATTCCATTTTCCACATCGTCTGACCGTCCATGGCAATCATCCCCTGAAAAGACTCATGGACATTCGATTCCGCGTCGGTCCATTGACGAATCAAAATCTCGACGGCGCCCTGCTGCTTCATGCCTTCCCGCAAACCCCGGACGGCGTTCGCGATGTGAGGGGCGGTCTGCCGGACGGCCAATGCGAGGACCGCGCAGGCCAGGGCGATCCCGAAAAATACCGGGTTGCGGGTAAAAGCGCCGGCCAGGGCCAGAGCCAGGGCCAGCAAAACGGTCGCGGGTCGCGCCAGCTCCCAAAGGGTTCGGGATCCCCTGCGGGTCAATTCGGCGATTTGTTCTTCCGGCGTCATGCCTCAAGGATTACCGGATCGGAAAGGCCGGGTCAAGATGCAAAATGGGTTCGCCCCGACGGAAGACGGACCCGGCTGAAAGTTCCGGCATTCATGAAAAACATTGATAAAAAATGGCATTCCATATATAAGCTTGGGTCAGTTTGGAGAAGGAGCCGTCGATCCATGTTCGGTATCGGAGTACAGGAACTGATTATCATCGCGATTATCGCGCTTTTAATCGTCGGGCCCAAAAAACTGCCCGATCTGGCCAAGACGCTGGGCAAGGGCTTCCGGGATTTCAAAAACGCGACGGAAGGCGTCACGGAAGAACTGAAAGACGCCCTGAAAGAAGAGGATACACCGAAACCCGACGATAGCCTGAAGGACTCTCTGCTCGTCAAGAAAACGGATGCGGAAGAGGCGATCGACGAAACGCCCGGAAACCATGCCGGGAAAATCTGACATACAACATCATTTCTGCTATTTCAAATCCGGCATAACAGGCACGCAATGGAAACCGACGAAGATTCAAAAATGTCTTTGACCGAACATTTGATCGAACTGCGCAAAAGGCTGACCCGTGCGCTCATCGCCGTAGGCATCGGTTTTCTCGTCTGTTATGCCTTCAAAGACAAGCTGTTTGCCGTCATCACCCAGCCGCTGACGGCTGCCCTTCCCAAAAGCAGCTATCTGATTTACACCGGGCTCACCCAGGCGTTCTTCACCTATATGAAGATCGCTTTTTTCTCCTCTCTGGTGCTGACCAGCCCCTTCATTTTTTACCAGGTGTGGAGATTCATCGCGCCTGCGCTCCTTCCCGAGGAGAAAAAATATGTAGTGCCCTTTGTCCTGTCCTCCACGATGCTCTTTTCAGGCGGCGTGCTGTTCGGCTATTTCGTCGTGCTCCCGCCGGCTTTTGAGTTTTTTGTCAGCTTCAACAACGAATACCTGCGGGCCATGATTAGCTTCAACGAATATCTGTCGCTGTTCATTAAATTCCTGCTGGGCTTCGGCCTGTCGTTCCAGCTGCCCGTGCTGGTCTTCTTTCTCGCCAAACTGGGTATCGTGACCGACCGGATGCTCTCCCAATACCGGAAATACTCCATCCTGATCATTTTTATTGCCGCCGCGATCCTTACGCCTTCCCCGGATGCGCTAAGCCAGATCCTGATGGCGATCCCCTTGCTGTTTCTGTATGAAATCAGTATATTTGTGGCGAAGTTTGCCGCCAGGAAGAAAGACGCCCCCCGGCAGACCGAAGGACCCGGCGCACAAGAGGAAATGTAAAGATGTCTCCACGTAAAGAGAAAAGCGGCCGGCGCGGACCGGAAGGCAAACGGTCCGCCGCGCTCAAAATTGTCCTGGTGTTGTTTTTTGTTCTTGTCCTGGCAACGGTCGGCGGAACCGTAACCTACCGGATCATGACGATGGATTTGCCCGGCATTGACGCGCTCAAGGATTACCGGCCCAGCATCGCCTCCCGCGTCCTGGACGAAAATGACCTGCTCATCGACGAGTTTTTCCTGGAAGACCGAAAGCTGATCCATATCGCCGACGTCCCGAAAATCGTTCAATACGCTTTTGTCGCAGCGGAGGATTCCCGTTTTTACAAGCACCGGGGAGTCGATCTGCTGAGCATCTTCCGCGCGCTGTTCAAAAACGTGGAAGCGGGCAAAATCGTGCAGGGCGGCAGCACCATCACCCAGCAGGTCGCCAAGCTGATGTATCTCACGCCGGAGAGAAAATACGTCCGAAAGCTGAAGGAAGCCATCCTGTCCTACCGCATCGACAAATACCTGACCAAGGATGAAATTCTCCATCTGTACCTGAACCAGATTTACCTGGGGCACGGCACCTACGGGATCGAATCGGCGTCGATCGGCTATTTCGGCAAAAGCGCGCGGGAACTGACGCTGCCGGAAGCCGCGCTTCTGGCCGGTTTGCCGAAAGCCCCCACCACCTATTCCCCGTTCCTTAATTTCAACCGGGCCAAGCAACGGCAACTCTACGTCCTGGCCCGAATGGAAGAAGAAGGCTTCATCACCAAAGACCAGATGAACCGGGCGGCCGCCGCCCCCCTGAACCTGAGGCCCATGAAACCGAAGGACAAAGTCGCCGCTTACTTCGTCGAACACGTCCGGCGCTACGTGCAGGAGAAATACGGTGCGGACGTCCTGTACAAGGAGGGTCTCACCATCTACACGACGCTGAATCTCCCCGCGCAGACCGCGGCCCGGGACGCGCTTTTGCGGGGGCTTTCGGAAATGGAAACCCGGAACAAATACCCCAAGGGCCTGGTGCAGGGCGCGCTGTACTGCATGGATGTGAAAACCGGAGCGATCCGCGCCATGGTCGGGGGACGGGACTTTACCAAAAGCGAGTTCAACCGGGCCGTCCAGTCGCGACGCCAGCCGGGGTCCGCCTTCAAACCCCTGATCTATACGGCCGCGTTCGACAAGGGCATGAATCCCTCCACGCGGTTTGTGGATTCTCCGGTTATACTGGAAGACCCGTCGCAGCCCGACGGGCTCTGGAAGCCGAAAAATTTTGACGAGAAATTCCTGGGGCCGATTACCATGAGAACGGCCCTGGTCCAGTCCCGCAACGTCGTCACCGTGAAAATCCTGCAGGAAATCGGCATCGATTACGCCATCTCCTATGCGGCCAATCTGGGCATTGAATCGCCGCTGGCCGCGAATCTTTCCCTGGCGCTGGGATCGGCGGGCGTCACCCTGCAGGAACTGGTCCGCGCCTACGGCGTGCTGGCCAACGGCGGGAAAAAAGTCACGCCTTACTTTATCCGGAAAATCGTCGACCGCACCGGAAATGTTTTTGAAGAAACCAAGCCGCAGTCGGAACAGGTGATCGACCCGCGCATCGCCTTCATGACCACCTACATCATGCAGGACGTTGTGGAAAGCGGCACGGGCCGGCGGGTCAAAAGCATCGGCCGGCCGGTCGCCGGTAAAACGGGAACCACCAACGACGTCCGCGATGCCTGGTTCATCGGCTTCACCCCGTCCCTGATCACCGGCGTCTGGGTCGGCTTCGACCAGGAGAAATCCCTGGGAGGCCACGAAGTGGGCGGCCGCGCGGCGGCGCCGATCTGGCTGTACTTCATGGAAAAAGCCCTGCAGGGGAAACCCGTGGAGGCGTTTCCGGTTCCGGCAGGCATGGTTTTCATCCGGGTGGACGCCAGAACCGGCATACCGTCTTCGGGCGCAGGACCGGGCACCCTTCAGGAGTGCTTCCTGGACAGTGCTCCCCCCCGTGAGGGCGGGAATGAGTGGTTCGGGGAAAAGGAAGAGTTGTTCCGGTAAACATGCAGCGCGGAGAATGCCCTTGACAAGGAAAGATTTTTTCGCTACACAGGGATCGAATTGAAAAGGATGTCATGATGTACCTTAAAGATTTGGACAGCGGCAGAATTTGGACCCAGGCCATTGCAAGACGGCTCGTCGTAGTCGTCGTACGCATGGGGTCTGCCGCCGGGTATCTTTAAGAACTAAACGATACCGGCCGCGGGCCCCAAAAGCCCGCGGCTTTGTTTTATGAAGACCAAGCCGCTTTTTTCAAAAGAAACAGGCGGCTTTTTTAATGGTTGGGGATCGGAAATCAGAAAGCAACAAAGGAGTCACTCGATGAAACTCAAAGGCACGGAAATTCTGCTCAAGGCACTGGAAGAAGAAAAGGTGGACATTCTATTCGGCTATCCGGGCGGAGCGGTGCTGGACATTTACGATCAGATCTACAAAAGCAATTTCCGGCATGTTCTGGTCCGGCACGAACAGGGCGCGGTGCACGCCGCCGACGGTTACGCCCGCGCAACCGGCAGGGTGGGTGTTTGCCTGGTCACCTCCGGCCCCGGCGCCACCAACACCGTCACCGGCATTGCCACGGCCAACATGGATTCCATTCCGCTGGTGGTTTTTACCGGCCAGGTACCCACGGGGCTCATCGGTAACGACGCTTTTCAGGAATGCGACATCACCGGCATCACGCGCCCCTGCACCAAACATAATTTCCTGGTGCGCAACATTGAAGAGCTGGCGATGACGATCAAGGAAGCCTTTCATATCGCCCGCTCCGGCCGGCCGGGGCCGGTCCTGGTGGATCTGCCCAAGAACGTCATGGCCGCGCAAACCGACTACGATCCGGCAGCCGTCCGGATTCGCAACCACGAAGCCGTCTACAAGCCGGCGCCCAAGAAAATGGCCAACGTCCTGGAAATGCTCGAGCGGGCGCAAAAGCCCCTGATCATGACGGGCGGCGGCGTCATCCTCGGCCGGGCCGCCGAAGAGCTGACCCGGCTGGCGCGCCGCTACCGGATTCCCGTCACCGGTACGCTCATGGGCCTGGGATCCTTTCCGGGAAGCGACCCGCTGTGGCTGGGCATGCTGGGCATGCACGGCACCTACTACGCCAACATGGCGGTCAGCACCTGCGATCTGCTGCTGGCCGTGGGTGTCCGCTTTGACGACCGCGTGACCGGCACCATTGAAACGTTCGCGCCCAACGCCAAAATCGTCCACATCGATATCGATCCGTCCTCCATCAACCGGAACGTGACCGTGGACCTGCCGATCATCGGCGACACCAAGGCCGCCCTTACGGACCTGCTGCGCTTTCTCGACGATCATCACTACGAGCCGGACGGCGCCGGACGGCAGGCCTGGCTTTCCGAAATTGCCGAATGGCGGGAAAAAGTCCCGCTGACCTACTGCCGGAACAGCGAAGTCATCAAACCCCAGTTCGTCATTCAAACCCTTCACCGGCTCACCGGCGGCGACGCCCTCATTACGACCGAGGTCGGCCAGAATCAGATGTGGACGGCGCAGTTCTTCGGCTTTGACCGGCCCAACTCTTTGATCACTTCCGGCGGACTGGGCACGATGGGGTTTGGACTGCCGGCGGCGATCGGCGTCAAATGCGCTTTCCCCGACCGGCAGGTCGTGGACATCGCCGGCGACGGCAGCATTCAGATGAACATTCAGGAACTGGCCACCGCCGCCCAGTACAACATCGCCGTCAAGGTGGTTTTGCTCAACAACGGCTATCTGGGCATGGTGCGTCAGTGGCAGGAGCTCTTTTATGAAAAACGCTATTCTTTTACCGATATGACCTACGCGCCGGACTTCGTGAAGCTGGCGGAGGCGTTCGGCGTCGCCGGCCTTCGGGCGACAAAGCCCGGCGAAGTGGAAAGCGTTTTGCAGCAGGGTCTGGCCATGGACAGGCCCGTACTGATGGATTTCCGCGTGTCGCGCGAAGAATGCGTTTACCCGATGGTGCATCCGGGCGAGTCGATCAGCCAGATGGCCCTGGGCACCCGGGAAATGATCAATTGATGAGATCGGCAAAATAACGATACAGAGAGGTACGCATGGAAAAAAAAGACCACATCATCTCCATCCTGGTGTACAACAAGCCGGACGTGCTGGCCAGGATTGCCGGAACGCTGGGCGGCAAGGGCTACAACATCGACAGCCTTTGCGTGAACACGACCACGCAAAAGGACATCTCGAAAATCGTCATGACCACTTGCGGGTCGCAGGCCACCGTCACCCGAATTGAAAATCAACTCCAGCGGCTTGTGGACGTCATATCCGTCGAAGACCTGACCAACGTCGAATCCATCCATCGCGAGATGGTGCTGGTCCGGCTGAACCGGACGCCCGCCAATACGGAAGCGGTTAAAAAGGCCGTCGACGACAACCGGTGGAAAGTGATCGTGTCGGGCGATGCGTTCGTGATCATCGAAATCACGGGAGACAAAACGCAGATCGACTTTGCCCTGGCACGACTGGAACCGCTGGGCGTCGCCGACATCACCCGCACGGGCCTGGTGGCGTTGAAGCTTGAAGATTAACAGTCAAAACGATTCTAGAAAATAACAGGGGGTTTTATGGCAAAAATCAATTTTGGCGGTACCATCGAAGAGGTGGTGACCTCGGAAGAGTTCACCGTGAAAAAAGCGCAGGAAGTGCTCAAAAATGAAGTGATCGCCGTTCTGGGATACGGCGTACAGGGCCCCGCGCAGGCCTTCAACATGAAAGACAACGGGATCAACGTCATCATCGGCCAGTCTCCGGAAGACAAGCCTTACTGGGACAAGGCCGTCGCCGACGGCTGGGTTCCCGGCCGGACGCTTTTCCCGATCGAAGAAGCGGTGGAAAAAGCCACCATCATCCAATATCTGGTGTCCGACGCGGCGCAGATGATCCTCTGGCCGAAGGTCAAGCCTCATCTGAAAAAAGGCGACGCACTGTACTTCTCGCACGGCTTTTCCATTGTCTATAAGGATCAGACGGGCGTGGTGCCGCCGGACTTTGTCGATGTGATCATGGTCGCACCGAAGGGCTCCGGAACCTCCGTCCGGCGAAATTTCCTCGACGGCAGCGGCATCAACTCCAGCTTCGCCGTGCACCAGGATGCGACCGGCCGCGCCATGGAACGCACGCTCGCTCTGGGCATCGCCATCGGCTCGGGCTTTCTCTTCCCGACGACGTTCCAGATGGAAGTCTACAGCGATCTGACCGGCGAACGCGGCGTGCTGATGGGCGCGCTGGCGGGCATGATGGAAGCGCAATACGCGGAACTTCGGCGTCATGGACATACGCCCAGCGAGGCCTTCAATGAAACGGTGGAAGAGCTCACGCAGAGCCTGATCCGCCTGGTCGGAGAAAACGGCATGGACTGGATGTACGCCAACTGCTCCGCGACGGCCCAGCGCGGCGCGCTCGACTGGCGGCATAAATTCCGCAAGGCGGTGGAGCCGGTTTTCGCGGAGCTTTACCGGTCCGTCGCCGACGGCAAGGAAACGGAAATCGTCCTGCGCGTCAACAGCGCACCGGATTACAAGGAGAAGCTCAACGCGGAGCTTGCGGAAATGCGCAACTCCGAAATGTGGCAGGCCGGTGCGGCCGTTCGCGCGCTAAGACCGGAAAAACGAAACAAATAAAAACGGCTCCGTAAAAAGTCCATCTGCTGCGTTACTCTTCGTTTTGCCTCATTGCGGCGTATGTAACAATACGCCTCATTCGTCAAAACTTGAGCGCCTTGCATCTGGAACTTTTTACAAACCCGTTCATTCATAAGGAGCAAATACCATGCGAAGCGATCTGATGAAAAAAGGATTGGAGCGGGCGCCGCACCGTTCGCTCTTCAAAGCGATGGGTTATACCGATGAAGAACTGGCGCGCCCGCTGGTCGGCGTCGTCAACTCGGCCAACGAAATCATTCCCGGCCACATTCATCTGGATTTCATTACGCAGGACGTCAAAGCGGGCATCCGCATGGCCGGGGGAACCCCCGTTGAATTTCCCGTCATCGGCGTCTGTGACGGCATCGCCATGAACCATGCCGGCATGAAATATTCTCTGGCCAGCCGGGAATTGATCGCCGATTCCATTGAAATCATGGCGATGGCCCATCCCTTCGACGCGCTGGTGTTCATTCCCAACTGCGACAAGATTGTTCCCGGCATGCTCATGGCGGCGCTGAGGCTCAACATTCCCTCCATTTTCATCAGCGGCGGACCGATGCTCGCAGGCAGGATACAGAACAAAACCGTTGATCTCATTTCGGTGTTTGAGGGCGTCGGCGCGGTGAAAGCCAAAAAGATGACCTCTGCCCAGTTGAAGCAACTGGAAGACTGCGCCTGCCCCGGCTGCGGGTCTTGCTCCGGCATGTACACGGCCAATTCGATGAACTGCGTCACGGAAGCGCTGGGGCTGGGGCTGCCCGGGCACGGCACGATTCCGGCCGTGTTTGCCGCGCGGCACCGACTGGCCAAGCAGGCGGGCATGAAAATTCTGGATCTGCTCAAAAAGGGCATCAAACCCCGCGACATCGCAACGCAAGCCGCCTTCAAAAACGCCGTTGCCGTCGATATGGCGCTGGGCTGCTCCACCAACACCGTTTTGCACATTCCGGCCGTCGCCCATGAGGCGGGGATTACACTGGACCTGGACCTCTTCAATAAGATCAGCGAAAAAACCGCCAATATCTGCAAGCTCAGTCCCGCCGGGCCTCACCACATCGAAGACCTCGACGCGGCGGGCGGCATTCAGGCCGTCATGAAAACGATCGCCGGACTGGGCGTCATCGACGAGAAGTGCCTGACCGTCAGCGGGAAAAAAGTGGCCGCCAATTTAAAAACCGCCCGTGTGCACAACGAAGCCGTCATCCGTCCGCTCAATAATCCCTATTCGCCGCAGGGCGGAATTGCCGTCCTGCGAGGGAACCTCGCGCCGGACGGAGCGGTGGTCAAGCAGTCCGCCGTGGCGCCCGCCATGCAGGTGAATGAAGGCAAAGCCCGCGTGTTCGATTCCGAGGACAGGGCCATTGCCGCCATCCTCGGCGGAAAGATCAAACCCGGCGACATCGTCGTCATCCGCTACGAAGGCCCCAAAGGCGGGCCGGGCATGCGCGAAATGCTCTCCCCCACGTCCGCGATCGTCGGCATGGGCCTGGACAAATCCGTTGCGCTGCTCACCGACGGACGCTTCAGCGGCGGCACGCAGGGCGCGGCCATCGGCCATATTTCCCCGGAAGCGGCGGAAGGAGGACCGATCGCGCTGGTGAAGGAAGGCGATGTCATTTCCATCGACATCCCGGCCAAAAAGCTGACGTTGAAGGTGGACGAGGCACAGCTGGAAAAACGTCGCATGGCGCTCAACCCCTGGACGCCGGCTATTACCTCCGGCTATCTGGCGCGCTACGCGAAAATGGTGACCTCCGCCTCCACGGGGGCGGTGTTCAAAGATTAATTCAGACCCTGCAGCGTCCGGCGTGAGCCGGGCTCTGCAGGGTTCAAACGATTTCTTTGATTTTCAAATCCAGCTTCCAGAAGGCCAGCACCGGCAGGCCGCCCCAAAGGGCTTTGCCCGCCTGCCGTTTTCTGAAAGATCCCATTTTCTCCTCCCTTTCAGCCGGACAGCGACGGTCCGGCGCACCGCAACCGCAAGTCCTTCCTTTGATATTGCAACGGTTCGCGGCTTCTGATACACTCCCCGAAACCGTTTAAGCAGATGATCCGTAACTTTGCAACGAACTCAAGAGCCCCCGCATCGGAGCCGGAACAATGAAAATCATGCCAAAGACAGCCCGCATCCTTCTTGTGATCCTGCTTGTCGGCGCGCTTTACGGCTGCGCGCTTTTCAAGCTGCGCGAGGACGTCCGGATTTCCAAGGACTCCGGCCTGCTTTTCGGCGAAGTCCTCCATCCGTCCAAACAACAAAAACTCATCATCGTGGTCGCCTACAGCCGGGCCGGTGAAACCGTCCAAATCGCCGATTACGCCGTGCTGTCGGAGCCCGGGCAGTACGAACTGCTGGTCCAGGACGGAATCTATGAAATCTTCGCCTTTGAAGACTTAAACGGATCCCTCTCCTATGATCCGGATGAACCGGGCGGCTTCTACGGGAAGCCCGACGGAGTAAAACCCCAGATGGGCGGGGTCATCGTGGGACTGGACATTCCGCTCGATGCTTCCGCAAAGAAACCTGCGCCGACGTTTGCCGGCAGCCTGGCTGCCTTTTCCGGCGGCAAAAGCAAACCCCCGACCTCCGCCGGCTTTGTTTCCGACCTAGACAATCCCGCCTTTTCCGCTGAAAACGGAGCCTCCGGCTTTTGGGCGCCCCTGGAATATTTCCGGCGGACCGGCTGCAATATTTTTTTCCTGGAGCCCTACGATCCCAAAAAAACGCCGATTCTTTTCGTGCACGGCGCAGCCGGCTCCCCGCAGGACTGGCGCTGTTTCATCCAGAACCTCGACCGCTCGCGCTACCAGCCGTGGGTTTTCTATTACCCCTCCGGGGCCCGGCTGGACACGATCTATTTTCTCCTCCAGACCAAACTCTACGAACTGCACCGGAAATACAACTTTGAAACCCTGTATGTCGTCGCGCACAGCATGGGAGGCCTCGTTTCCCGCGCCGCCATTATGGAAGACAGCACCTTCTCCGATTCCGTTCGGCTGTTTGTTTCGATTTCCTCGCCCTGGGGAGGAGAGCAGCGGGCAAAAACGGGCGTGGAAAAATCACCCGCCGTTATTCCGAGCTGGAAGGACGTGGAGCCGGACAGTCCTTTCATCCATCGCATCTTTGCCAAAAAACTGGATCCGTCGATCCGCTATTATTTGTTTTTCGGCCATAAGGGAGGCGGCAGCCTGTTTCGGCAAAACAACGACAATACCGT
Organism: Smithellaceae bacterium; assembly: GCA_035448625.1. Classification (GTDB taxonomy): domain Bacteria; phylum Desulfobacterota; class Syntrophia; order Syntrophales; family Smithellaceae; genus UBA8904. The sequence goes on from DAOTJI010000011.1 coordinate 28,802, forward strand.
CACCCTGGAAAGCATGCTGGATCCGCGGGCGCAGGCGGACGCCCTGAAGGTGACCGGCCTCAATGAAGACCATGTCAGCATCCTGTGCAGTCGGGAAATGCTCCGGCACTTTCAGGCGGTCCTGACCGCCACGGACGAGTATAAGGATAAAACGTACATCCGCTCCCGGGGTTACCTGCAGGTCGAGCATGCCTTCGACCCGCCCGGTACGAAAATTCCCTCTCAGATGTCACTTGTGCTGGCGCCGTCCGGAACCAATCAAAAGGAAAAACAACTCAAAATCAATCCGCTTCAACCCCGGCAGGAAACGGGGTCCATCATACCCGGACGCTACGATGTCAGCCTCTGCGCTCTGGGATTCAGGACGGAGCCGGATCACCTGGCGCTGGAGGTCAAGGCCGGACAGATCACGGATGCCAAATTTGTTCTGAAACCGCAGGGCATGATCGCCAACCTGATTTACGCGAAAACGGCGCTGGACGACCGTTTCTGGGGGTTTTACAAGGAACTGCCGGAAACCGTGAAAATCCGCTCCATCCGCTTGACCGGCAAGGGCCTCTCGCGGTCGCTGACGCCCAACGACAAGATGAACGACCGGGAAGTGCTGGCCACGTTTCTGGCCTCCCGGGACTATGCTTATAAAAACTCTTTTGCCTTTTTTGATTTGCCGGCGGGAACATATGATTTGACGATCGAAGCAGACGGCTGCGAACCCTGGTCGGAAAAAGTGAAGGCGCAGCCCGGAGAGTTTACCCCTCCCGCGCCCATCCGGCTGATTGTGAAATAGAACCGGACGATGATCTTTCCTGCAGGATTCGGCGAACCCGGTCGAGCTCCTGCTCGTTGTCCACTTCCACGGAATCGTGCGACGTAACCGCCACCTTGATTTTGTATCCGTATTCCAGCGCCCGAAGCTGCTCCAGGGCTTCCAGCTTTTCCAGTTTGCCTTCCGGCAGTTTGGTGAAAATATCCAGGAAATCCCGGCGGTATGCGTAAATCCCGTGATGCTTGTAGTAATCCGCCGCAAGATTTTTGTCGCGCACGAAAGGGATCGTCGAGCGCGAAAAATACAGCGCGTGAAAGTCTGAATCAAACACCACCTTGACCGCGTGCGGGTGAGTGATTTCCTCCGGCCGGACGATTTTGTAAACCAGCGTGGACATCACCGCCGCGGGATCGGCGATTAACGGCGCGATCACCTCGTCCACTTGCACCGGCTCAAAGATCGGCTGATCGCCTTGAATATTGACCACCATGGCGTCGGCAGGAAGATTCAGTGATTGAACGGCTTCGGCGATTCTGTCCGTTCCCGATCGATGCGACGCCGATGTCATGACGGCATGGCCGCCGAATTTTTTTACGGCGTCAAAGATTCGCTGATCGTCCGTGGCCACCGCCACATAAGGCACGGCCCCGGCTTTCGCAACCCTTTCGTAAACATGCTGAATCATCGGCTTGCCGAAAAGATCGGCCAGCGGTTTCCCGGGGAAACGGCTGGATTCGTAGCGCGAGGGGATGATGCAGACGACGTCTCTCTTCATGCTCAACAGGCCAAATGCGGATCGGATTTTTGCAGATAATTGCAGACGTAATCGCGGACGGAATCTTCCAGTGCTGAAAAATCAACCGGGCAGCCCGCCTTTTTAAGCTTCGCCATTTCCGCCTCGGTAAAATACTGATACTGATTGCGCAGTCCTTCCGGCATTTCGATGTATTCAATATTCGGCTTCACATCCATCGCCGCAAACACGGCGTGGATCAGGTCGTTCCAGGTTCTGGCCTTTCCCGTACCCAGATTGAAAATACCGTTGGCTTTCGGATGCTGCAAAAGCCACCACAGGGCGTCGACACAGTCCTTGACATAAACAAAATCGCGCATCTGTCCGCCGTCGGGATACTGGGGCCGATAGGATTTGAAAAGGCGGACGCTGCCCGTTTCCCTGATCTGATGGAACGCTTTGAAAATGACGCTGGTCATGTCTCCCTTGTGATATTCATTGGGGCCGAAGACATTGAAAAATTTGATGCCCGCCATCTTTTTTTCCAGCTTCTGCCGCAGAACCCACAAATCGAAAACCTGCTTGGAGTAGCCGTACATATTGATCGGCTTGAGAGCCGGGATCCGGCCGTGATCGTCCGAAAAACCCTGCGATCCGTCGCCGTACGTCGCGGCGGAGCTGGCGTAGATGAATCGGACGTCGTGATTCAGCGCCCACTCGGCCAGGGCCCGTGTGTAGGCAAAATTATTCTCCCACAGGTAGTCCGCGTCGCGCTCCGTCGTGGACGAGCAGGCCCCCATGTGAACGACGGCGCTGACCTCAAACGGCACATCGTCATCGCAAACCATGTCGAAGAAATCGTCTTTGCGAAGATAATCTTCAAACCGCAAAGAAACCAGATTCTTCCACTTCTCTGATGTTCCCAGATGATCCACAACCATGACGTCATGAATGCCTTCCTGATTGAGCTTCCAGACAAAGGCGCTGCCGATAAACCCCGCTCCGCCGGTGACAATGATCATTTCGCTTTCTCCTTAACGCATCGATTGCCCTTTCGTAGTAATACCGAAAAGACCGGCTGTCAATGATGAAAATGTTTCAGGTTTCCGGAACGTTTTCCCTGAGCACTCTGCGCAGGAGTTTTCCCGACGGATCCCGGGGAATGCTGTCCCGAATGAGGATCGCTTTGGGCACGCGATAGTCGGGCAGGCGTTCCCGGCAATACTCCGTCAAGGCCTCCCGGTCCGTCGGTTCGCCTTCTTTGAGCGCGACGACCGCGACGATCGCCTGACCCTTCAGCCGGTCGGCAACGCCGATCACCGCCGCATCTTTCACGGCGGGATGCCGTTTGAGCAAATCCTCGATCTGACCGGGATAGACGTTGAATCCTCTGGAAATGATCATGTCATCCTTGCGGTCGATGATATAGAAAAATCCGTCTTCGTCCATGCGGGCGAGGTCGCGCGTGTAAAACCATCCGTCGCGCAGCACGGCCTGGGTGAGCTCCGGATGATTCCAGTATCCCCGCATGATCTGCGGCCCCTTCACGATCAGCTCTCCGATCTCGCCCGGTTTACACTCCCTTTGCCCTGTTTCGATGTCCACGATTTTCGCCTGCGTGTCCGGAAGGGGCACGCCGATCGATCCCACCGGCCCGCCTTCCGGATAGGGCGACATGTGCGTTGCGGAGGATGCTTCGGAAAGGCCGTAGGCTTCAATCATCCGTTTGCCGGTGAGGCTTTCGTAGCGTTCATGAAGTTCAGCCGTCGCCGGCGCTCCGCCGCTGGTGGCCACCAGGATGGAGGAAAGGTAGTCCCGGGCCGTCTCGTCGGGAAGCGATACGATCGCCTGCCAGAGGCTGGGCACCGCCGGAAACGATATCGGGCGGTGGGTTTCCAGCATCTTCGTCATGGACAGGATGTCCATCGCGTCCATTCGCGGAAGAAGCAGCATCCGGTATCCCTTGCTCACCGGAATCAGCAGGCCGGCCGTCATTCCAAAGACGTGAAAAAAGGGAATGACGCACAGCACCGCCGCGTTCCCCGTTTGTTCGTGGCCCATCCACTTGTCCGACTGCGTTGTGCTGGCCACGAGATTGGCCTGCGTCAGCGTGGCCGCTTTGGGTGCGCCCGTCGAGCCGCTGGTGTATTGCAGCACGGCAACATCCGTGGGCAAGATCTCAACCTCCGGCCCGGCCGCATCGTCGTCTGCGGCGGCCATCAGGTCGGAAAAAATTTGCGGGACGGGCATGCCCTCCGTCAGAGGAATCTTTTTTTCCATGCCGAACACGGAATGGAGAATGACGTTTTTCACGGAGGTCCTGGCGATCACCCGGTAAAGATTTTTGGCAAAGAGATCCAGGGTAACGGCCGTCTTCGCACCGGAATTGTTCAGGCAATCGGCCAGTTCTTCGCCCGTGATGCCGACGCTCAGATTGACCGCGACGGCACCGAGTTTCAAAATCGCGAAAAAAGAAATGACGTAGGTGGGCGAATTGACCAGGATCAGAGCGACGCGGTCGCCTTTTTTCACCCCCTGCCTGCGCAGGACCCCGGCGAACCGGTTGACCTTCCGGGCCAGTTCGGCGTAAGTCGTATCCGCGTCGTTGAACGTCATGGCGATATCGTCCGGATGCGCCGCCGCCGTCTTCTCCAAAAATGCGTAAACCGGCGCATTCGGATACTGCAGCGTCCGGGGGACGTGCTTCGCGTATTGTTTAAACCAGGGCTGTTCCATCTTTTTCTTCCTTTCCAAAACGGGACGATCGGCCTGCCGCAAGGCCAAAACGCCTGCAGTATCGATCAAAGCGCGCCAGGGCGCCCACGGCCCTTTCAAACGACGGGTAGGCCGGAATCCCAGCCCGGCAGAACCGGGCCCGCAGATCGGATCCCTGCCGGATGAGGTCGGGATCGCCCCCGTCATAATCAATGGTGAAGACCGTGGGCTTGACTTGCCTGCGGCTTCGAATGAAATCCACAATCTCGGCAAACGAATCCGCGGTCGGCTCCGGGCTGTGGAAAGCGATGCGCGGGATCAGACGGTCGACAATCACCATATGAATGTTTTCATCCTCGTAGGCCGCGCCAAGCGCTTCGAAAAGAAAATCATTCACCAGATACGTCCCCCAGAAATCGAGGGGATTCCCGGCAATGCTCCCGGCCACCGGCACGAAGGGCCGAATCCTGTCCATGCTCCGGCGACCCAGGGACGGCACCTCCAGACCCGCCCGAATGCACGCGTCGGAAAAAATCACGCTGTTTCCCCCGCCGCCTCCGACAATAAACACGCCCTTCCCCCGGGTCTTCGGCAGCAGGGAAAAAGCGAGGCAGGCATCCACCCATTCCTGAAGGTTGGCGACCGGCACAATGCCGGTCTGTTCTAAAACCGATTTCCAGATCACGGGGTCGCCCGCCATCCGTCCCGTGTGAGACGAAACCGTCGCCGCCCCCCGGCGCGATTCCCCGCCTTTGAGGAGGATGACCGGTTTTTTGGGCGTCACACGCCTGGCCAGATCAAAAAAGCGCCGTCCGTCACGAATGCTTTCCAGGTAAACGGCGATCCGGTCGATTGTGGAATCGCCGGCCATGAATTCCAGAAAATCCGGGCTGTCCAGCACGGCGGCGTTCCCAATGCTTGCCGCCTTGCTCACCCCGACGCCCAGCGAGCAGATGTATTCCGTGAACCGCTGCGTCACGCCGCCGCTCTGGGAAATAATCCCCAGGCGGCCGTCGAGTCCCGGATTGGCGCCCCAGGCCGTGAGGCGGCTGGAGGGGCTGTAGGGGCCCATGCAGTTCGGCCCGATGATCCGCAGATCGCGCTCTTTGGCGATGGCGGCAAGCCGCGCCTCCAGTTCCCTTCCTTCCGGCGTTCCGATCTCGCTGAATCCCGCCGTCAGGACATGAACAAACTTCGCTCCGACGTCGGCGCACTCCGTAAGCGCGGCCGGCACAAGATCGGCCCGGACGGCCACCATCACCAGATCGGGAATCTCCGGCAGGGCGCGAAGCGACGGGTAGGCTTTCAAGCCCAGGATTTCGGTCGCTCTGGGATTGATCGGATACAGTCTGCCCGAGTATCCCGCCTTCAGCCAGTGATGAAGGAAGCTCGATCCTCCGAAACTCATGGCTTCCCGGGACACGCCGATCACGGCGATGCTTTCGGGATTGAAAAAACGGCCCAGTTCTTGTGCGTTTTTACGGTTCATCCTCCCCCCTGTCATTTCTTCAGCATCATCCTTGCGTCCACCACCATGCAGGATTTGGCCGTGCACATGACGGGGTTGAGATCCACCGATTCCACGACGCCCTGCATATCCATCATCAAACGGGAGAAGGTGACGAGCGTTTTCTTCAGCGCGTTCAGATGGATGGGCTCCGAACCACGGTAACCGGTCAGCAGCTTGCGGGCGGTAAGTTCCTGAATCATGCGATCCGCATCTCTGGTGTTCAGCGGCGCCATCCGCAGGGAGACATCCTTGTAAATCTCCACTCCGACGCCGCCCATGCCCAGAAGAATCATGGGGCCGAACTGAAAATCGTTTTTCGCGCCGACGATCAGTTCGAGACCTTTGACCATTTCGGCGATCAGCATGCCGACAAAGCCGTCGATGTTCGACAGACGCGAGAGCGTCCGGACAAGGGTCTCGTCATCTTTGATGCCGACGACGACACCGTCCACATCCGATTTGTGGACCACGGCGGGCGATACGATCTTGGCGACCACCGGATAGCCGATTTGCCGCGCCAGACGGACCGCCTGCCGGGCTTGGGTTGCCACGGCGTATTTCGGGGTTTTGAAGCCATAGAGGGAAAATATTTTCTGCGCGTCCGGCTCCAGCACCCAGCCCCATTTTCTTGATTTTTCCAGAATGTCTCTGACTTCTTTTTTCAGCATGGCTGCCTCCTGGCCAGGGCTTTGGCCATCAATACCGCGCCTTCAATGGAAGACGACACCGGAATGCCGTTGAGCTCAAAGCCTTCGATCAGCATATTGTATTTTTCGACATGCGGAACATAGGCGACGAACGGTTTGTTGAACTGTCTGCTCACGGAACTCAACTTCACGCCGATGTCCAGGCTGATGCCCGGAATATAGGGGAGCAAGAGAACCATGACGCAGTCCACTTCCGGCGAAGCCCCCATCACTCTGGCGCAGGCGACAAAGTCATCATCCACGGCGCTGCCGGTGAGGTCCGCGGGGTTGCCGAGCGCCGCGATCGTCCGGACGCTTTCGGCCAGATTGTTTTTGATTTCCGTTTTCGTCGGTTCGGAAAGTTCCGGAACCGTCAGACCGGCCAGAGAACAGGCGTCCACCGCCATTGCGCCGTGGCCGCCGCTGCCGGTGATGATGCCGATCCGGCCTTCAATCGGTTTGGTGTAGGAACTTAAGACCTCGCAGAAGGAGACCAGCTCCAGCTCGTTGGCCGCTTCGATGATGTTGTGCTGCGCGACCGCCGCGGCAAAACTGGCGTAATCGCCGGCGAGCGAAGCCGTGTGGCTGGACACGGCGCGGTTTCCGGCGGCCGTTTTCCCCGATTTCATCAGAATCACCGGTTTGGCGCAGGCATTTGCTGCGATCACGAAATCCCGCCCTTCCCCCTCGCCGAATCCCTCGATGTAATAGGCAATCACTTTCGTGGCCGGGTCGCGCGCCAGATAGGCGAGCAGTTCCTTTTCCTTGATGAAAGCTTTGTTCCCGATGCTGACGGCCTTGGCCATACCCACGCCCTGCTGCGCGAATTTGATCATGTGATCCACCAGGATGCCGCCGCTCTGGCTGACAAACGTCACGCCGCCGGCATCCGGTTTGATCATGCGTTCGATCGGCAGAAAAAAGGTGTCCACTTTCAAAGGAACGTAGACGCCCAGGCAGTTGGGGCCGATAAAGGGGAACCGGGCCTCCCGGGCCATGTCCACCATGCGATCCTGCAGGTCTTTGCGTCCTCCCTCGGTAAACCCTCCGGAAATCACGGCGGCCGACTTCACGCCCGCCCCGATGCATTCGGCCATGACATCCGGCACCAGCTCCGCGCGGGTTGCAATCACGGCCAGATCCATCTTTTTGGGAATGTCCGCCACACGCGGATAAATGGTTTCGGCATGCAGTTTGCCGCCTTTGGGATTGACCGCGAAAACTTCGACGGGATAGCGGTGATTGTTTTTGGCGAAGACCACGTTGGCGGGGTGACGGTCGTTGGTCGCGGAAATGCCGATCACGGCCATGGTTTTGGGTTCAAACAAAGGCTTCAGATTCATGAGACCTCCCTTCGGGTTCACGGTTTTCATCAATGAACATGGCGCAAATCCTCATTCAACAAGAGCGCCTTGCAGAATGGGTCTCCCTTCAGCATGAGAAAATTGATTTGCCGCCCCGTCACGCCGCCCGAGCCGCGGTGCGAAAAGAAAACGTCCTGTCGGCAAACGGTGCACAGACCGGAGGCGTCAATGCCGGCCTCGGGAATGCCGCAGTCTGTGAGCTGTCCGCGGTTGGCTTGCGCCAGATCCAGCATCCAGCGGTCCTTGCGCTTTGATGGAAACAAAAAGTTCTTTGCGTTCGGATGAAGCCGAAACGCTTCCGCGGCGGGCGCGTCCACTTCATAGCAGCACCGGCCGATGGACGGGCCGATGGCCGCGAGCAGAGCGGACGGACGGGACCCATATTGTTTTTCCATGAGGCGAACGACTTTGGCCGTGATGCCGGCGGCGGTCCCGCGCCATCCCGCGTGCACGGCCGCAATCACTTTCTTCTCGGGATCCGCCACAAACACCGGGACGCAGTCCGCCGTTTTGATGCAGATGGCCAGGTTGGCGCGGTCGGTTACCAGTGCGTCATAATTCAACGCGTCGCGCGAGGTAAAATACTCGCCCCGCGGCGGAATGACCAGAATGCCGTCCCGGTGCACCTGGTTGAGCACCAGGAAGTTCTCGACGGGAATGCCGAACGCGGCGCCCAGCTTGTTCCAGTTTTGCAGGACGCGAAATTCCTCGTCTCCTTCCCGAAAGCTCATATTGAGGCTTCGGTAGTCATCCTCCGAAACGCCTCCCTTTCGTGCGCAGAAAGCGTGTACCAGAAAATCGCAGGCCGCCAGCCCCGACGACTGCAGATAGGGAATGCCTTTTGTGCTCAACCAGGAAAACATTTCTTTTGGTCCTTCATTGCCTTTTTCCCCGCGGGTGCGTAAGGCTTCTTTCCGTCGGCCCGGAATCCCATCGGCTCACTACCCGTTGCGGTTCTTTACCATCGGCGGCGGTTTTGCCGATCATCGTAAGGCATCTTTCCAGGTTTGTAAACCGGTTTGCCCCGCCCCTCCCGGTGACGCGGCGCGAAAAAGATCGAGCAGGCTTTCCAGATCCTTGGGCAGTGGAGCGGTAAAGACCATCCGTTCACCGCTTTGCGGGTGCAGAAAGGAAAGCTCCGCGGCATGCAGCGCCTGGCGCGGCAGGGCCTTGATGCCGGCTTTGAGCGCCGCGTTTTTAACGGTTTGCGCCTTGGACGCGGATCCGTAAACGGTGTCCCCGATTACGGGATAGCCGCGTTCGGCCAGATGCACGCGAATCTGATGCGTCCGGCCGGTTTTGATTTCAATATCCAGAAGCGTGGCCGTTCCGTAGCGCTCGCGAACTTTCCAAAGCGTCAGCGCGTTTTTGCCGTGACGGCTTTTCGTGGACATTTTTTTGCGGTCTTTCGGATGGCGCCCCACCGGCAGAACAATTTCCCCTTTTTCGCCCCGGACATCCCCCCAGACCAGCACGGTATATTTCTTGTTCACAAGATGCGCTTCAAACTGCGAGGAGAGTTTGCGGTGCGCTTCGTCGGTCTTGGCGGCGACGATCAGTCCGGAGGTTCCCTTGTCCAGACGGTGGACAATCCCAGGCCGCAAAATGCCGCCGATGCCGGAAAGGTCCCGGCAGTGAAAAAGCAGCGCATTGACAAGGGTTTGATCCGGATTGCCCGGCGCCGGGTGCACCACCATGCCCGCCGGTTTGTTGACGACGATGACGGAGCCGTCTTCGTACACAATGTCGAGCGGAATGTCCTGCCCGACCGCGGCGGCCTCGACCGCCGGCTCCAGATGCAGCTCCACCCGGTCTCCTGCCTTGAGATGCTGACTCGCCTTCGGTTCCTTTCCGTTCACCAGCACGTCGCCTTCTTCAATAGCGTATTGAATTTGCGATCGGGAGAAAGAGGGATCGGCCTGCGCCAGAAACACATCCAGGCGCAGCCCGGTCTGTTCGGGACCTACGGTGAAAGACACGTTTCGGGATTCCTGGTTCTCGATGGACACGGCATTCTCCGGCAATGAGTGCTCTTGATCCGTCAGGCATCCTGAAGGCGCGGCGGCACGGACCGCGCGTCACGGGGAGTCCGCAAGGCTTCTCAGGGCGTCCGCCACGAAGCCGAACTCGTCTTCGGACACGGTGCGCAGGTCGATTTGAATTTCGTCTTCATCCACGCGGACAATAACGGGCACCGCCGCCCTGCGCAGCCCGGCTTCCATTCGGCTGGCGGACATTTTGGCGGACTTCACCGCGACCACGGCGGAGGGAATCTCCTCGGTCGGGAGCGATCCGCCGCCCGCGGCCGCCGTGGACGCTTTCAGTTCAAATGTCAGATCGGAAAGGCCGGCGCGCCTGAGCTTTGCCGTCAATTTTCGGGCGCGCTTTCGGACGTCGTTCAAGGATTCGGTCAGCGCCCGAAGGGAGCGCAGATTCCGGGGGGCGTCCCCGGGCACGAGATAGTGCATCAGGGTTGCCTCCAGCGCAGCCAGCGTGAATTTGTCGATGCGCAGCGCGCGGTTCAGCGGATTTTTCTTGATGCGCGCCACAATGTCTTTTTTGCCGACGATGATGCCCGCCTGCGGACCGCCCAGGAGCTTGTCGCCGCTGAAGGTCACCACATCGACGCCCGAATCCAGAACTTCGCGCACGGTCGGCTCGTGCCGCAGGCCGAACGCCGCCAGATCCACCAGGCAGCCGCTGCCGAGGTCGTCAAAAACGGGAATCCCGTGGTGCTTGCCCAGCGCCACCAGGGAAAGGAGTTCCACCTCTTCGGTGAATCCGACAATCCGGTAGTTGCTCGTGTGCACTTTCAGAATCACGCCGGTATTCGGACCGATGGCTTTTTCATAATCGGCCAGACGCGTCCGGTTGGTGGTCCCGACCTCGCGCAGGATCGATTGGCTTTTGGCCATGACGTCCGGAATGCGGAATTCGCCGCCGATTTCGATGAGTTCGCCGCGCGAGACGATCGCTTCCTTGTGCTCGGCCAGCGTGTTCAGTGTGAGCAGAACCGCGGCAGCGTTGTTGTTGACGATCAGGGCGTCCTCCGCGCCGGTGAGCGCGCAGATCAGGCCGGTGACATGATCGTAGCGCAGGCCGCGTTCGCCGCGCGTCAGATCGAATTCCAGATTGGAGTAGCCGCGCCCGACCTCCACGATGCGGTCCATCGCTTCAGGGCAGAGAGGCGCACGCCCCAGGTTGGTGTGCAGGATGACGCCGGTGGCGTTGACCAGGCGTCGTAATTTGAATCGATGCAGTCGATCCATCCGCTCCTCCACGGCGCGGGCGGCCGAGGCCGCGTCCAAGGCAAGAGACGGCAGGGCTTTGTCCGCCGCGGACAGGATCTGCTCGCGCAGGCTCTGCACGACCTCTCGGCAGGCTTCCCGGACAATGTCCCTTGACGCCTTTGCATAAATTCCGTTTTTTTCCACAAGTCCCAGTACGTCGTCAATTTTGGGAAGACCCCGGAGCAACGCTTTTCTTCTGTCGTCCATATCCACCTCTTTCGAAACCCCGGCGCGGAAAAGGGGCGTCCATGCCCGAATCTCCCGCGCTGAGCTACTCAATCGTTCCGTCCTCCAGGCCCGCCTCCCGGCGGCAGTGATCACGGAAATGGTTTACCGCGATGAAAAATTCCCGCATCATGACCACCCACCAGTAGCGCCCGCGCGGCGTCAAATGCAAACAGGGCGAAAAGTAGCGAAACGATCCGGCCAGGGTAAACGCGGCCGTTTCCTTCCACAAGGTTTTCAAAAACCGTCCGCCGTATTTCTTCTCCATCTCCTCGACATTCATCCGGGTGCTGAAAAGCTTCATCAAAAAGTCGTAGCGCATCCGGTCCGGCAGGTCAAACCGTCGCGAAGCCTGAAGCGGCAGGCGATCTTTCAACAAATCTTGAATGTACTTTTCAATATCGAAGGTGTTGGCGTAGCACATGCCCTGCAGGTAGCCGATGGCGCCGCTTCCCAGTCCCGCGTATTCGTCAAAATCCACGACGTACTCGTCGATGAGCGATTGGGCGGCCTTCTTGCGCGAAAAGCACCAGGCCGACGATGCATCGTAATGCGGCTCCAGGCGGCGCCGGATCAGCCGGAAAAACGACGGTTCCCGCCGGAAATTGACGTCGCCCAGCGTTTTCTGCATCCGCCGGCGGGCGAACTCGGAAACCATCAGGGGATAAAACGTGATCTGCTGCATCCCGAGTTTCAGCAAAATCGCCAGATCGGCTTCCAGCATTTTTTCGGTCTGTTCGGGAAAGTTGAAGATCATGTCGGCGTTGAGCGTTTCAAAAGCCCCCTGCGCGGAGCTGAGGCGCGCCGCGATGTCTTCCCCCGACCCGTATTTGTCGTAGCGCACCATCTTCATCAGCAGGCCGTCGTTGAAAGTTTGCACACCCACGGAAAGCCGATGAACTCCCGCCCGCTGCAGGGCGGAAAGATGGGCGTCCGTCAGGTGATTCGGGTTGGTCTCCACCGAAACGGATTCGATGGGGAACAAATCCCTTGCAATCTGAATCGTTTCCGCCAGTTCATCCATCAATACCGTCGGGGTTCCGCCGCCCACGTAAAGTCCGGAAAACCGATATCCCTGGCGGCGGTAAAGGGCCATTTCCCGGCGCAGGGCCGCATGATAGCTCCGGGCCAGCGGTTCATCGAAACGAATGCGATGAAAGGTACAGTAGGGGCACAGCTCTTCGCAAAAAGGAATATGGAGATACAGCAGACGCGGACGTTCATCGGTGCAGGCGGGCAAGCCGGGTGCTGCACCGTTTTGAAAATTCAGGGCGCGGGCAAACTGTTTTTTCGCCGTATGGGCGACGATGGAATGGATCACAATGCAAGGTCTTTCGCTGTATTCCGGTTAACGGTATGATTGTTTAACAAAAGATGGGGACAATTTGCAAGCTTGGTTTGCTTGAAATAACGGCTGATCGGTGTTATAGGTCTTGAAAAATCAGCGAACCGGTGCAAAAAAATGGCCCCCAAAAGAGTTTTAACCCTTTGGAATGACGACGGTATCAACGAAGCGGATTCTTCCGTCCTTCGAAAAAAATCGGTGGAGATGAAAATACCGCTCGACGCCGCGGAAAAAGCCGAAATCCAGGCGCTCGTCGATTCCTTTACCTGCCGGGACGACGCCTCGGGGCTGGCCGGTCCCCAGATCGGCGTGAATAAAAGAATCATCATTTTCCGCAACAAACCGGGCAATGACCGGAAGAAAAAAATGTCCCCGGAGGATTACGATGTTCTGGTCAATCCGCGTATAACCCAGGCACGCGGCGAGAAGGTGGCGGCGACTGAAGGGTGTCTTTCCTGCCCGGACATTCAAATTGATGTGGAGCGGTTTCCCGAAATCAAGGTTCGCGCCTTGAACGAAAAAGGCGAAAAAATCAGCAAGCGCTACCTGGACTGGACCGCCCGGGTGGTGCAGCATGAAATCGACCATCTGGACGGCAAACTCATCGTGGATTATGAGGGAACCCTCTACTACCCGAAAAGCAAACAGGCCCTGATCGACAAGCTTTTCAAATAGCAGCAGCATCGACGAAAGAGGATCGCTTTTCATGAAAAAAACGCCTTTGTACGACCGTCATGCCGCCCTGAACGCCAAAATCATCGACTTCGGCGGCTGGGCCCTGCCCGTACAATACACCAGCGTCATGGAAGAGCATCGAACAACCCGGGCCTGCGCCTCTGTCTTTGACATCTGCCACATGGGAGAAATGGAAGTGAGAGGGCCCCGGGCGCTGGATCTGCTCCAGTATGCCCTGACGCGCGACCTGGCGGAGCAAAAAACCGGACAGATCAAGCTCTCCGCGCTGCTCAATGACCGGGGCGGCATCATTGACGACCTGACCGTGTATAAAATGGACCGCGACGTCTACATGCTCGTGACCAACGCCACGACGCGCGAATCCGATTTAAAAAGGATTCAATCCATCCTGGAGGAAAAAAAGTTTGACGCTTCTCTCTCGGACGTGAGCGACCGGACCGGCAAACTGGATTTGCAGGGACCTCGCTCGGAAGAGATTTTGCAGCCTCTGACGCCGGCCGATTTAAAAACCCTTCGTTTCTACTGGTTTATCCCCTCGCAGGTAGCCGGAATTCCGGCCATCATTTCCCGCAGCGGCTACACGGGCGAAGACGGTTTCGAAATTTACGCCGCCGCCGAAAAAATCGGCGCAATCTGGGACAGTCTCATGGACGCAGGCGCTCCGCAGGGCATGAAACCGGCCGGGCTGGGCGCGCGAGACACCCTTCGCCTGGAGTCCGGCATGATGCTCAACGGTCAGGATATCACGCAGGAGACCTGCCCGCTGGAGGTTCCCTATGCCTGGCTGGTGGACTGGAACAAGGATTTTGCCGGGAAAGCCGCGCTTTCGGCCTTGAAGCGGGCCGGCATTCGCAAAAAGCTGGCCGGCTTCGAGATGACCGGACGCGGCATCGCACGTCACGGCTATCCGGTAATCAAGGACGGCCGGACGATCGGTTCCGTCACGTCCGGCACGCTCTCGCCGACGCTCAACAAGGCGATCGGCCTGGCGTTTATCGACGCCGAAAACTCCGAGCCGGGCTCGGAAATCTCCATCGGTATCCGCGATGCCGTCAGCGGAGCAAAAATCGTTCAGCTTCCCTTCTATAAAAGACAAAAATAAATTCCTTAAGGAGACTCGGCATGTCCAAACCAAACCCCACCGACAGATGGTATTCGAAAGATCATGAATGGATCCTGGATTTGGGCGGCAAAACGGCCTTAATCGGCATCACCGATTACGCCCAGGAAATGCTGACGGACATCGTGTTCGTGGAGCTGCCCCCGATCGGCAAAAAAGTCGCGGCGGGTGAACCGCTGGCGGTGGTGGAATCCGTCAAATCCGTATCCGACGTTTATTCGCCCGTCGGCGGAGAAGTCATCGCCGTCAACCAGGCTCTTGAAGACGCGCCGGAACTCGTCAACCGGGACGCTTTCGGAGAGGGGTGGATCGCCCGGCTGAAAGTAACCGATCCGGAAGAGTTGAAAACCCTTCTGGACGCCGCCGCTTATGACGCCCTGATTTTGGAGGAAAAGCACTAAATCCATGGATTACTGCCCCCACACTCCCGAAGACATCGCGCAAATGCAGTCGGCCATCGGCATCAGCGGCATCGAAGAGTTGTTTGCCGACATCCCGCAAAAATTCCGCCTGCGAGAGATTCCCGGCATGTCGGCATCGCTTGCCGAGCAGGAAATCTGGGAGCTGATGCGGGCGCAGAGTGAAAAAAACTTGTTGCCGCGCGCTACGCTAACCGGCGCAGGCGCCTATCACCACTTCATTCCGGCGGTCGTGAACCACATCGTCGGACGCGCCGAATTTTACACGGCTTACACGCCCTATCAGGCGGAAATGAGCCAGGGCATTCTGCAGGCCATTTACGAATATCAGACCATGATCGCGCATCTCACCGGGACGGAAATCGCCAACGCCTCCATGTATGACGGGGCCTCGGCCATGGCGGAAGCGGCCGTCCTGTGCAACCGAATGACCGGCCGGCCCAAAATAATCGCGGCGCGGTCGGTTCATCCCCAATACCGCCGGGTTTTGCAAACCTACCTGTGGGCCAACGGCTGCACGCTCAAGGAAATTCCCTGGCAGCCGGAAGGGCAGATCGATCCGGCGGCGCTTTCGGCCGCGCTGGACAAGGATACGGCGGCGGTGATCGTGCAGAGCCCGAATTTTTTCGGCTGCATCGAAGATCTCCAGCCGCTGGCCGAAGCGGCCCACAAACAGGGTGCGATGCTCATCGCCGGATTTACCGACGCCACCGGCCTGGGCATTTTGAAACCAGCGGGCGAAAGCGGAGCGGATTTCGTCGTGGGCGAGGGCCAGAGCTTCGGCAACCCGCTTGGCTTCGGCGGGCCCTATCTGGGGATTTTTGCGGCGCGGGAAAAATATCTGCGGCGCATTCCCGGCCGGCTCGCCGGCGCGACGGTCGACAAAAACGGCCGGCGCGGATTCGTGCTGACGCTGCAAACCCGCGAACAGCACATCCGCCGCGAAAAGGCGACCTCCAATATCTGCTCCAATGAGGCGCTCTGCGCGCTGGCGGCGGGGGTTTATCTGGCGGCGCTGGGCAAAAACCTGGGCAAATTGGCCTTGCTGAACGTTTACAAAACGCAGTATCTGAAAAACAAACTTCTGCAGATTCGAGGCTGGCGGGAAATTTTTTCCGCGCCGGTATACAACGAATTCGCGCTGGGCTGTCCCGACGCGCGCCGGGTCAACGAGAAGCTGCACGGGGAGGGCCTGATCGGCGGATACGAACTTTCGGGGGACTACCCGGAGCTGGACCAGGCGCTGCTCTTTTGCGCAACGGAAATGCTGTCCAAGGAGGACATGGACCGGGTCGCGGAAATTTTGAATTAGGGAAAAACGCATGGAACTCATTTTTGAAATCAGCAAACCCGGGCGTTCGGCCGTCCAGATTCCCGCAAGCGACGTGCCGGCCGTCGACATCGATGCAACGATCGGCTCAAAATATCTTCGCGGCGGCCTGGATCTGCCGGAAGTGGCGGAAATCGACCTGGTGAGGCACTATACCAATTTATCGCGGCGGAACTTCGGCGTCGATCTCGGTTTTTATCCGCTGGGCTCCTGCACCATGAAATACAATCCCAAGATCAACGAAAATATCTCGGCCCTTCCCGGCTTTGCCGGCCTGCACCCGAACGCTCCTTTTGAGTTCGCGCAGGGAAGCCTGGGGCTGATGTACGACATGCAGAGGCTGCTCGCCGGTCTTTTCGGCATGGCCGACTTCACGCTGCAGCCGGCGGCGGGCGCGCACGGCGAACTCACCGGCGTGATGATGATCCGGAAATATTTTGAAAAACGCGGCGAAAAGCGCCACCGAATCCTGATCCCCGACGCGGCGCACGGAACCAATCCCGCCTCCGGCGCGCTGTGCGGATTCGAAACGGTCACGCTGCGCTCCAACCCCGAAGGCGGCGTTGACCTGCAGCACCTGGAAGCCCTGATGACGCAGGACACCGCCGCGCTGATGCTTACCAACCCCAACAC
Organism: Smithellaceae bacterium; assembly: GCA_035448625.1. GTDB lineage: Bacteria > Desulfobacterota > Syntrophia > Syntrophales > Smithellaceae > UBA8904. The sequence continues at coordinate 45,634 of DAOTJI010000011.1, forward strand.
GCTGGGCCTGTTTGAACGCAACATTGAAAAAGTGGCGGCGATCGTCCACGGTGCGGGCGGCCTGCTTTACGGCGACGGGGCGAACGCCAACGCATACCTCGGCAAAACGAGGCCCGGAGATCTGGGCTTTGACGTCCTTCAGCTAAACCTGCACAAAACCTTCTCCACGCCGCACGGCGGCGGCGGCCCGGGCAGCGGCCCGGTGGGTGTGGCGGAACCGCTGGTCGATTTTCTGCCGGTGCCCCGCGTGGTGAAAAACGGCGAGACCTACCGCCTGTCGGAAGATTTTCCCGACACCATCGGCCGCGTCCGCGCTTTTTACGGAAACTTCACGGTCATCGTCAAAGCCTATGCCTACCTCCGTTCGCTGGGCGGGGAAGGCCTTCGGCGCGCGACGGAAATGGCCGTGCTCAACGCAAACTACATTCAGCGTAGGCTGAAGCCGCATTTCGACCTTCCCTATGACCGGATCTGCATGCACGAATGCGTTTTTTCCGGAAACCGACAGGCGGCCG
>DAOTJI010000012.1:0-42379 GCA_035448625.1 Smithellaceae bacterium
CCACTCAATGGCTCCCCCGGCTTCCCCCCAAAAGGCGGCGGGCTCGGAAATCGATTTTTTGTAAATATCTGAATATTTCATACCTGCCGACATTTAACCTCCGTCATCGTGGAATTATGAATTGCTGTTTTCAATGCGCATCCGCTCATTACGGTTCCTCAAATATGAATTTTTCTTTGACCCGAAAAAACGCGTCATTTTTTCGAGGGGCCGACCGGCAGCACAACGCGTCCGAAAACCGTGTTGCAGATTCCGGCCGCCGATGTGTACCAGGCGGCCAAAGCCGTAAGGATCCCGACATAGCCGCCCAGAACGTGGGCGGTGTGACTGCCCGCGGCGCCAATGGTCAAAAGAATGAAGGCGATCAGGAGCAAAGTGAAGGTGACGAGGAGCGCTTTGTTGGTGCCGAAGCTGCCGACCCACATGTAGAAGGTAAAAATGGTCCAGGCAAGCAAAAACAACCAAACGCCCTGGGCGGGTACGGTGACCAGCTGCAGGGTGGCCAGCAGGTCGAAGACCCCGAGGGAGATCCAGAAAGCGCCATAGGAGGCAAATGCGGTGGCGCCGAAGACGTTGTTCTTTTTGAATTCCCACATTCCCGCCAGAATTTGCGTCGCGCCGCCGTAGATCAGGGCCAGTGCAATCACCACGATGGTCGCCGACTTGTCCACAAAGCCGGCATTGACCATGCTCAGGCAAAAGGTCGTCAGCGCGAAACAGGCCAGACCCAAAGGCCCCGGGTCGGCGATGGACGATTCTTTGATTTCATAAACCGTGCTGCTCATGTGATTCTACTCCTTTCCATTTTTCATTGGGTGCTCATGATCTTGCGCAGTTCGCGTTTCAACACCTTGCCCACGGCGCTCATCGGCAGGGCCGTCATGAATTGAATAACCTTCGGCACCTTGTAGGGCGCCACTTTCTCCTTCATGTACGACATAATTTTTTCCCGCATCGCCTCGTCTCCGACAAGATCCGGCTTCAGCACAACGGCGCTCGCCACAATCTCCGATCCGGGCCGTTTTGGATCGGGCAGACCGATGGTGGCAGCATTTTCGATATCGGGGTGTTGGATGAGGATGTCGTCCACAACGCGCGTGAAGACCTTAAATCCGGATACGCTGACCATATCTTTCAGGCGGTCCACGATGGAAAAGTAACCTTCCTCGTCCATCACCGCCACATCACCGGTATAGATCCAGCCGTCCCGAAGGGCATGGGCCGTCTCCTCGGGCTTGTTGTGGTACCCGATAAATACTTGCGGACCTTTCGCCACAAGCTCTCCCGCCTCACCGATGGGGACCTCTTTCCCCGATCCCGGATCCACGAGCTTCACTTCGGTATCGCTGATGGGCAAACCCACGGATCCGATCTTCTTTACGCCGTCCCGCGGAAGGGCGAGAATGATCGGCGTGGTTTCCGTCATGCCGCAGACCTCCATCAGTTTCCCCCTGCCGACGACTTCTTCGAATTCACGGATGTTTTCCACGGGAAAGGCGGAAGCGCCGCTGACGAAGATCCTGACGCAAGAGAAATCGAGACTCCGGAACTCCGGAAGTTTCATGAGTTCCAGATATATGGTCGGCACGTTTACCACAAAGGTCGGTTTGCAGGTTTGCATGGCCTTGATCATGTACTGCAGATCGCGGGGGTTCGGAACGGCAATCAGCTTGGAGCCCATCGCGAGGTTCCACATGACGACAAAATTCCCCGCCTGATGGAACATCGGAAAGGCGGAAAGGGTGATGTGTTCGCCCATGTGCATATCGATCCAGGCATTGAGCTGCACGATGTGACGGACGAGGTTATCGTTCGTCAGGAGGGCGCCCTTCGGCGCTCCCGTCGTTCCGCCCGTGTACATCATCAGACAGGGGGAGGCCGGATCGATCTTCACGTTGACGGGATCGGCCGGCATGGCTTTGACGGCGTCCTTGAAACGGATCGTTTCCACTCCGGGAATCGGCGTCACCGGAGGTGTGGGAATTTCCTGCGGAAGATCGTCGAAAACGGAGGCCACCAGAACGACTTCCACGCCGGTTTCCCCGACCGCCTTCATGGCCACGGGAAAGAGAACGTCCGCCGTAATCAGGACCTTTGCGCCGGAGTCGTTGAGCTGATAAGCCAGTTCCTCCGACGTCAAAAGGGGGCTCACCCCCGTGAAGACGCATCCCGCCTTCTGAATGCCGGCGGATCCGATATACGCGGCCGGGATGTTCGGCAGGTGGGAACCCACCGTATCCCCGGGACAACACCCTTTGGCGATCAGAAAATTGGCAAACCGGTTGGACAGCTCATCCAATTGACGATACGAAATCTCCGTCCCCATATAATGCACGGCAATGCTCGAGGGAACTTCGTCAAAGGCCTTTTGCAGAACATCGGCATAGGCCATTGTCGGATACTCCAGTTTCTCCGGAACGTGCCGGTCGTAATACTTCAGCCAGGGTTTTGACGCATAGATGCTTTCCATGTCACCCTCCTTGTCGGGTTCCGTTCATCGAACGGTCAAGAAGCGCCGCCGTGGATCGATGAGGGCGCTCGTAAGCCTAAACGGCAAAACTTTCTTCGGGGATGTCGATCATCGAAAGGTCCTCGCTCTTGACGGCCTTTACCACCGCGTCAATTTCCGGCAGAACGTGTTTGATGAAGTATCGGGCGGCGGCAACCTTGCCAATGTAGAAGGCGGCATCGGCATTCTCTTTGGCCAGGAGGTTGAGATTCCGCATATCCGCCGGATGGATCCCCTTCCCGGCTGCGATTTCGTCCAGCTTCTCGCGGGCCACGCCCGCCTCCCAGAAAAGGAGCCACGCCATCACGACCTTGCCCATCAGCATCAGAAACGGATACGCGTTGCCGACGGGGATCAAAAACTTTCCGGCCTTGGAGCTCTCTGCAAAGTACATCGCCGTCTCGGCCAGCGTGTTCGCCGCCTGCCGGACGTCGCCCGCCAGGTCTTTGAGTGCGGCGTTCTCCTGATATTTTGCGATCGTGGCATTCATCTCTCCCAGCAAGGACATGAAGTACATTCCCTTCTTCAGACCCATCTTGCGCCCGACGAGGTCCAGCGCCTGAATGCCGTTTGCTCCCTCGTAGATCGAAGCGATCTTGATGTCCCGCATGAACTGTTCCACGGGGTATTCGGAGCAAAAGCCATAGCCGCCGTAGGTCTGGATGGCAAGCTCCGTCACCTTGAACGCCATATCGGAACAATAGGCTTTACACAGCGGGGTTAAAACCTCCAGGAGGCCGTGATATTTATCGCGGTCCGCTTCGGCGTCCATGCCGTGCTCCCGGTCCACGCAATAGGAGACATAGCACAAGAGCGCCCGCATCCCCTCGACATGAGCCTTCATCCACAGGAGCATCCGGCGCACGTCGGCGTGCTGAATGATGGGCACTCGCGGGGCTTCCGGGTTTTTCATCTCCAAAAGGGACGAGCCCTGCAGGCGCTCCTTCGCGTAATGGAGGGCATGGAGATAGGCCATGGAGGCGCTGGCGACGGATTGCAGGCCGACGGCGATGCGCGCCTCGTTCATCATCTGGAACATGATCTTCATGCCCTGACGCTCCTCACCCAGCAACTCGGCATAGCAATCCCCGTTGTCTCCGAAGTTCATCACGCAGGTGGAACTGCCGTGAAGCCCCATTTTATGTTCGATGCCCCCGATGGCATAGTCATTTCGTCGTCCCAGCGATCCGTCGTCATTCACAAGAAATTTCGGAACGAGGAAAATCGAAATACCGCTTGTTCCCGCCGGGTCGCCTTCGATCCTGGCCAGAACCGGGTGGACGATGTTTTCCGTCAGGTCATGGTCGCCGGAAGTGATAAAGATTTTTGTTCCCTGAAGACGGAAGGTGCCGTCCGCAAGGCGAACGGCCTTCGTCTTGATGTTTCCCACATCGGAACCGGCGGAAGGCTCCGTCAGCGCCATCGTTCCACCCCAGATGCCGGCATACATCTTGTCCATGTATTTGCGTTTCTGTTTTTCCGTGCCGTAGACCTCAATCATATGCGCGGCGGATTGCCCCGGTTCCGGATAGCAAAAGAAGGCAAAATTGTGGATGAACCACTCCTTGGCGGCCATGGTAATCACCATGGGAAAACCCTGCCCCCCTGCCTCCTGGGACACCCCCATATTGATCCAGCCGCCCTCGCGGTAGAGATCGAAGCAGCGGCGGAAGGACGGCGGCGCGAAGACCTGTCCGTCCTCCAAGCGGCAGCCTTCCCGATCCCCGGTCACCAGGGCGGGAAAAATCACTTCCACGGCCAGGCGCTCGGCCTCATGGAGAACCATGTCGAACATATCCGGAGAAAAATCCGACCACGCCGGCATTCGGCATAGATCTTCCGTATGCAGTAATTCCTGAAGAACAAACTTCTGATCCCGACCATCCAATATCAGATTCATCCGATCGCCTCCTGAATTTATGCTTTCGCAAGTTTTTTCCGGATATCTTCGCGCAGAACGTTTTTCATGATCTTCCCCACGGGATTCCGGGGAATGGCTTCGATCAGCTCGACGCGTTCCGGCGTCTTGTAGATGGCCATGCCTTTTTCCTTCATGAAGGAAGACACATCCTCGAGCGTCACCGTCTGGCCTTCCCTGGGCACCACATAAACACAGACTTTTTCCCCCATGATTTCATCGGGCATGGCCACCGCGGCCACTTCCTGAATCTTCGGATGCCCCAAAAGGACGTTTTCCACTTCCTGCGCGCTGATATTGAAACCGCCGCGGATGATGATGTCTTTCGTCCGATCAAAGAATCCGATGCAGTCATTTTTTTTGATCTGGAACAGGTCGCCCGTATTGAAATATCCGTCTTTGTCAAACGCGACGGCGGAAAGATCGGGGCGCTTGAAATAACCGGAGATGACGTTTGGCCCCTTGTAGAAAAGCTGACCGACCTCCCCTTCCCGGGTGAGTTCCTTTTGCGTAAGCGGATCGACGACTTTCATCGAAATATGACGAAGCTGGCTGCCTTTCGCGACCCAGGACGATCCCGGCTTTCCATATTGGGGGAAATGATCGACCCTCATCTCCATATCGGGCATATTGTAAACACCGGAAACATTGGCCGTTCCTTCGTTCTGTCCCCAGATGTTGCCGAACTCGATGCCCCATCGACGTTTGAGTTCCTGAACCGACCACAAAGACGGAGGGGCCGACCCCAGCGTGATCGCCCTCATCTTGCTGAGATCGAACTGATCGACCTTGGGGTGCTTCAAAAGAGCATTGATGACCGCCGGCACCAGAAGGGTATAATGAATCTCTTCCATAATGAGCTGCAGGATAAACGTCGGCCCGTCAAAGGGATGATGGAGAACCAGCTTTCCTCCGCCTCTGAGCCATTCGACGAATACGGTTCCGATGGAGGCCATATTCACCAGGGGGCCCGCGGTGATGTAATGATCGCCGGGTCTGACCGGAACCGTCTCGAAGCATAAATCCGTCAGAAACAGCCAGTTGTTGTGGGTCAGCGGGCAGCCCTTCGGCTGCGCCTCCGTTCCGGACGACCAGCAAAGGGTAAAAACATCGTTGGCGTCTATCCGGATCGAGTCGGTTTTCCCCGTGACGGGGCCCTTCGCCATCTCCTGAATATCGGCAAGGGTCAGAATCTGCCGGATGGAAGAGACCTCGCCCCGCACCTTCTCGGCCATTTCGATATGCGAATAACCGCCGAAAGTGTCGATGGTGATGATCGCCGCCGCATCGGTCATGGAAGCGATGTACTTGAGCTCCGAGTAGCGCCATTGCATGGGCATGGGCGAGATTAAAGCACCGGCGCGCGCGACGGCCAGATAAAGCATGGCCAATTCCCAGATATTGGGAAGCTGAACCATGATGATATCGTCCTTTTCGATCCCCCTGGCCAAAAGCCCCTCGGCCACGGCGCCGGCCGCCTGATCCAGCTGCCGGTAAGTCAATCGTTCAGGTTTCGATCCCACGAGGGCTTCCCGGTTCAGCGGATCCACAAGACAGATCTTTTCCGGATCCTTCTGAACATGCTCGTTGAAGTAATCGATTAACGTCTTGGTTCCCCAAGCCCCTGCGTCCGTCCAATGGCGAATCATTTCCTTTGAAGACAGAATCATATTTTCATTCCTCCTTCACTCATGACTCTCAATTGCCAGACTCCCTGAATAAGGCTGCAAACGGTGTCGGCCTGGTCTTTGATTTCCAGGTCCATTTTCCAGTCAGCCTTCCCTTTCGCCTCGGCCTCGGCCTGAATGGCGCTGACCTCGGCTTCGCTTAGCGTCGCTTCAACGGTTACGTCGGTGGTCGCCGGTCGCCGGAATTGAATGTTGATCGCTTTGACGATGGGATAGAATCTTGTATAATCGAATGAAGCCATATAAATCGGACCGCCGATGTATTCGCCCGCCGTGAACAGAGAACCCGCATAGATCGTGCCGATGTGGTTGATGTTCGGCTCAAAAGGGAGAAGCACCTTGACATGGCGGTCGCTCATCTCCACGATGCGAATCCCCATTTTTTTTGTGATCGGGACAGCGTTTTCCAGTATTTCGATATACGGCTGATACTTGGGATCGATCATTTACGCCACCTCCGGGACAGGGTCTTGCAGGTTATGGCGCGGGAAAGATTTGCAGGGTGAGGAGTGGTCAACCGCTCCCGGTGCGCTGCCGGGAGCGGTTCTTGTGACCGTTCTCAGGACAGAGCCGCGACAAACGACCCCGTCAGCTTTACGCCGCCCAGCTTGTCCGCCGCCTGGATGTCGCAACGCATCCTTTTCTCGCCGTCCGCCTCGAACTTTTCAACCACCGTGCCGGTGACGACAATCGTTGCCCTGTCCCTGGAGTTCGGGTCATCCAAATCCATGGGTTCCGTCATGCCGGAAAACCGGACGCCGAATTTACGCAGATTTTTGTCGTCAACCCAATCCGTGACGGCCTGTCCGACAATGCCCATCACAAACATCCCGTGAGCAATCACCCGCGGCATTCCGAACATCCTGACGAACGTCTCATCGTGATGAAGGGGGTTAAAGTCTCCCGAGGCTCCGGCATAGCGGACCAGATGCGTGCGGGTAATGGGATCCGAAGTAAAGGTCGGCATCGCGTCGCCAACGTTGATCCTCTCATACTTCAATGCTTTTGTCATGGTTTCCTCCTATCTTTCCACTAAAGTTGTGCGGGCGCGAATCGCCAGTTCCCCACGCTGATTCCTGATTTCCGCTTCCAGAACGGTGAACTCCATGAATTTTCCCGGCTTGCCTTTCTTTTCCTTGTCATACATCTCGACAACCCTGGTGACCCCGGTCATCACATCGCCCGGATGAATGGGAAGCAGGTACTCATACTCTTCCTCCCCATGAAGCAGCCGAACCAGGTCGATTCCGACCTCCTGCAGCATCGGGATCAGTCCCCCGCCGCCCCACAGCAAAAAACAGATATTAAACGTGGAGGTTGGAACAATATCCCCGTAACCCGCCGCCTTCGCGGCCGCGGAATCGACATAAATGGGCTTCACCTGACTTTTGCTTTCCTTTTGCGAAACAGCCATCGCGAACTCGGCGATCTTTCCCTTTTCCACCTCGAAGGTGTAAGGGGGAAACACCTTCCCTACTTTTGTTTTGTCGGCCATAATAACCTCCCGTTGTAGTGGTAATAATTATTTCAGAACATGATCCTCAAGAAAAAAGTCCCGTCTTCCCGAATTCCTCTATTTCCGCCTCGCTGTAGCCGAGTTCGAGGAGGACTTCCCGGTTATGCGATCCCGCTTTGACGCCCGTTTTTGTGTACACCGGAGGGGTCGCCGAAAACTTGAGAGGGCAGGCCGGCTGCCGGACGGTGCTTCCATCGGGCAGAGCGACCTCGGCGGTCCATTGCCGTTCCCGGTCCAGTTCGCTGTTCAGCGCTTCCGAAAGCGAAAGAACGGGTTCCACGCACGCATCGGTTTTGTCGAAGATTTCTTTCCATTCACTGCGCGTCTTACTCTTGATGATTTTTTTTATTTCCTCTTTGACGCCGGCGCAATCCGGCGGAGCCACGCCGCCGGCAATGAGATCGGGACGTCCGATGGCGAGGCAGAAGGCGGAAAAAAACTGCGGCTCCAGACCGCCGAAACTCAGGTATTGACCGTCCGCCGTTTTATAAAAATCGTACAGAGATCCGCCGTTGAGCATAAACCCTTCTCTTTCCGGCTCTTCCCCCGAAACGAGATAGGCGGCCGCAGCCAGGGCGTTGAAGGCGAAAGCCCCGTCGGTCATGGAGATATCGAGATACTGTCCTTTTCCGGTCCTGCTCCTGCTGAAAACCGCCGCCAAAATGGCGATGACGGAGTTATTGGATCCGGAGGCCACATCGGCGATCTGCAGGGGCATCGGCACGGGCCCCCCGTATTTGCGTCCCGCGTAGCCCATCAGTCCGGAGAGAGAGAGATAATTGATATCGTGTCCCGCCCGGTCTTTCATCGGCCCGGTCTGGCCGTAGCCCGTGAGAGAGCAATAGATCAGGGACGGATACCGCGGAGCAAGATCATCAAAACCCAATCCGAGCTTCGCCATGATTCCCGGACGGAATTGTTCAATGAGGACATCGTACTGCTCCAGAAGGCGATGGACAACCTGCAGCCCCCGGGCATCCTTCAGATTGAGCGTAATGGAACGCTTCCCGCGGCCCAGGTAAGCCGAAGCGGCGGTCAAATCGGTTTCTCCGATAAACGGCGGCACAATGGCCGCCAAATCGGGCCGGCTTCCGGAAGAAACCTTTAAAACATCCGCCCCCAGGTCGGAAAGGATCATGGTTGCATACGGTCCCGGCAAAAGGGTCGTAAAGTCGAGAACTTTTAAACCTTCCAGTGGTCCGGCCATACGCTATAACCCCATAAACTTGGCAATAATGGTCTTCATGATCTCGTTGGTTCCGGCAAAAATCCGGCTTACCCGGCTGTCGCGCCAGGCCCTCGATATCCCGTATTCATCGCAGTAGCCGTACCCCCCGTGCAGTTGGAGGCACCGGTCCGCAACCTGGTGGGCCATATCCGTGATCCAGTATTTGGCCATCGACGTCTCGATGATGACCTGCCGCCCCTCCATGTGATCCACAATCAACTTGTCCACAAAGGTCCGCCCGATCCGGATCTCGGTCGCGCATTCCACCAGCGTAAACTGATTGACCTGAAACTTGGAGACGGGCTTTCCAAAGACCGTCCGTTCCCGGCAATACTTGATGGTGGTCTCCAGCATGTATTCGGCGGCCGCAATGCCGCAGATGGCCACGACCAGACGCTCCTGCTGAAGTTTCATCATGAGTTTCAAAAACCCGGTCCCCTTTTCGCCCAGACGGTTGCTTTTGGGAATCCTGCAGTCCGTGAAATACAGTTCGGACGTATCCTGGCTGTGCCAGCCGGCTTTTTTGATCCGTTTGCCTTTCTCAAAGCCGGGAGTGCCGGCCTCCACGACAAAAAGGTCCACCGCCTTGTGAGGATCCGGACAGTCCGGATCTTTTGCCGCCACAATGCACAGATCGCAGTTGATGCCGTTGCTGATGAAGGTTTTCTGGCCGTTCAGGACGAAGTCATTCCCGTCCTCCACGGCGGTCGTCTTGATGGCGGCGAGATCACTGCCGGTATTGGGTTCCGTCATGGCCACCGCCGTGATGATGTCGCCGGTGACGCAGCCGGGAAGATATTTTTGCTTCTGCTCTTCGGAACCGAAGGAAATGAGATAGGGAACCACGATATCGGTGTGCAGAGGGGCCGCAAGTCCCGCAAAATTGGAATGCGCCAATTCTTCGGTGACGATCACCGAATACAGAAAATCCGCTCCCGCGCCGCCGTATTCCACCGGAACGGACATACCCAGAAACCCGTGCTCGCCCATTTTCTTCCAGGCGCTCTTGGGAACAATGCCGGCCTCTTCCCACTCCTCGACATGGGGAAGCAGTTCATTCGTAACGAATTTCCGGAAGGTGTCCCGGAACATTCGGTGTTCATCCGTATATTGAATAATATCCATCCATCCGTCTCCTCATTCCAATGCATTGTCCGGACGCTTCCGACCCCGCCACCAAAACCGATCCGGTCGGAGGAGGCCGCGGAGGTGGAGAAAGCGGCTCCACCACCTCCGCGGCGCACGCGTCATCCGCGTCGGACGGAATTATTTTCCATACTTTCCGATGATGGAAATCGCGCACACGTTCTGGTGAGGGAAACCGCCCAGGTTGTGCGTCAAACCGTATCGCGGATTTTCGAGCTGACGCTTGTCCGCCCGCCCCTGAAGCTGCAGGTACATTTCATAAATCATCCGCAATCCCGAAGCTCCGATGGGATGTCCGAAACACTTGAGACCGCCGTCGATCTGGGCCGGGATTTTACCATCCCGGTCATACATGCCGTTCAAGGCATCTTTCCAGGCCTGCCCGCGCTCCGAAAGATGGAGATCCTCATACGTCACGAGTTCCGTGATGGAGAAACAGTCATGACATTCAAACATGCTGATCTCCTCGCGCGGGTTTGTGATGCCGGCCTCCTTGTAGGTGGCCGCCGCGCATTTGTCCGTCGTGACGAAATTCGCGCCGTCCCACTCATTGAATCCGCCTTCATAGCCGTTGCTGACCGCCAGCTGAACGGCTTTGACCGTCACCAGGTCCTTTTTCTTTCTGCCCAGTTTCTGGGCGATCTCCGGCGTCGTGACGATGGCGCAGGCCGAACCGTCGCTGACGCCGCAGCAGTCAAACAACCCCAGGGGCCAGGCGATGATCGGGGCCGCCAGAACCTGATCGACGGTCACCGCCTTCCGCAGGTGGGCCTTGGGATTCAGGGCGCCGTTCGCATGGCTTTTCACCGAAACATGGGCGATGGCCTGTTTGATGTCGTCATTCTGGATCTTGTATTTGGCGACGTAGGCGGAGGCGAGCTGGGCAAAAAGCCCCGGCGCCGTTGCATTGGGAAAGAACTGCCACATGAGAGTTCCCGCCGTCGAGCCCCAGGCGGGAAGTCCTCCGTACCCCGTGTCCTTCAACTTCTCGACGCCGAGGGCCAGACAAATATCGTAAGCGCCCGACGCGACGCCGTAAACCGCGCCGCGGAACGCCTCCGTGCCCGTGGCGCAATAGTTTTCCATTCTGGAAATGGGAATGTTGGGCAAACGAAGGGCCACGCCCATCGACGGAGCACCCTTTCCCACATTGATCTCATCCATACAGACCCCGTACCAGGCCGCCTGAATATCCTTTTTTTCAATGCCGGCATCGGCAATCGCTTCCTGAAAGGCCTCAACCATCAGCCCCTCGGCTCCTATATCCCATCGCTCTCCGAACCGGCTGCATCCCATGCCGATAATAGCGACTTTATCTCTGATTCCTGAAGCCATAACACACACCTCCTCATTGGTTGAATTTGAACAATTTTCCAATCAGCTGGGATTTCATCATGTCTCCGCCGACCTTCAGTTTCCCGGAACTGAACGCCTTCATGCCGTCCAACTTTCCGGTGATCAGGTCAACAAAATCCGTATCGGCCATGCCGATGGTGGTCGTCGGATTCGCACCCTTCCCGGTTGTGATGCTGCACGTTCCATCCTTGACGGCGACAAACCAATCCCCGCCTGCCGGGCCGGAGATGTTGAACTGGAAAGTCACATCCTTGCCGGCGGCGGCGGCCGCGTTGAACACGGAGGGCATTTTCTTGAAGACCCCCGCGACGTCCAGCCCGCCCGCCCCGCTTGGAGGCGCCGGTGCGCCGGCGGCCGGAGGCGTCAGAAAATCCATAATGGCCATATTGAGTTCCGAATAGGGTTTCGCGCCTTCCAGGCTGTTGATCTTATCCCAGTTGTCGCGAATCATTTCCGGTGTCGGCACATGTGTTTCGTCCCCCAGCATCACGCCGGGACCCGTCAGAATCGCCGCCCGGCTGAAGAATCCGGCCCCCGCGTTGAAGATGCTGCCGGAATCCTTGCATTCTTCGGAGCACAGGTACAGAACGATGCCGGCAACGTAGTCCGGATTCATTCTCTCCAGCATCTCCGGCGGCATCATATCCTGCGTCAACCGGGACGCGGCGATGGGGGCGATGGTGTTGACCTTGATGTTGTATTTCGCACCCTCCAGCTTCAATGTGTTCATGAAGCCGACAAGCCCCAGTTTGGCGGAGGAATAATTCGTCTGGCCGAAATTGCCGTAGAGACCGGCCGCGGAAGTCGTCATGATGATGCGGCCATACCCGTTGTTCCGCATGGCCTCAAAAGCCGGCCGCGTCACATTATAGGCGCCGTTGAGATGAACGGCGAGAACAGCCTGCCAGTTTTCCGGCTCCATCTTCAGGATGCCTTTATCCCTGAGAATGCCGGCGTTGTTGATGAGGATATCGACTTTGCCGAAAGCGTCCAGCGCCGTCTTCACGATCTTCTGACCGCCTTCGGGCGTGGCGACGTTGTCGTAATTGGCCACGGCTTCGCCGCCCATGGCTTTGATCGCCTCCACCACCATGTCCGCGGGACCGGCGGCTCCGGATCCCGACCCGTCGCGCGCGCCTCCGAAATCGTTCACGACAACCTTGGCTCCGCGACGCCCCAGCTCCAGGGCATACGCCCGGCCCAAACCGCCGCCTGCGCCCGTTACGATAGCCACCCGACCCTGAAAATCGATTTCCGGCGTCCAGTCGGTCTGGGGAACGGCCTTCCAAAAATATTGCGAAAACCCGCGGACCGTGTCGACGACCCTTCTGCGGAAAGACATCCTGACGGGCATGCCGATTTTGATGTCGTTCAACTCACTGTCCGTGAAGTCCATCATGAACCGGCCACCGCCCTCAAACTGAACCATTCCGTAAATCGCCGGGGGATCGACGGAAACGGCCAGCAGATCCCCCGTGAACGAGCGGACCCTGGCCTTGACATTGGCGAATTCATAATCGTCCTGTGTTCCCAAATGACCGCAGGCCGGATTCACGCAAAGATCCGCCCGGGGATACTGAGCCGTCCCGCAATCCCGGCATTTTCCACCGACAAACCCGAGGATCATTCTCCGGTTCCGCCACAGGGCCGTCATGGTCGTCTGCACGGGCGCTTCCGCCCGGATCCCCATCTCCGGATTAAGCAGATCCCGGAATTTCAGGAACTTCATGTAGTTGTCCGTGGTCTTCTTGTTGGCCAGCGACCCTTTGAGCCCCGCGCGCTCAGCCAGTTTGCCGATATTCTCCGTGACTTTGAAATAGAGGGCGTCACTCCCCTGCCCGAAACCGACCAGAAGGATGCCGTCTCCCGGCTTTGACGATTCGAGCGCCCCGACCAGCATCAAAAGCGCATGCGCGACGCCGGTCTCTCCGGTGACCTCGTGCATCGTATCGACCAGTTTTTCCGGAGTGGCCCCAAGCTTCTTCCCGATCGCCCGGTGCTCCGCCTTGAACAAACAGGGGAATACCAGTTTTTGCACGTCATTCATCGTGATGTTCAATTTCTTGAACAGGCCGTTCACCGCTTCGGGAATAATCTTGGCATAGCCCTCTTCACGGAGCCACCGTTCTTCCCAGGTGTAGTCGAACTCGGATTTGGATCCCCGGTAATGATCCACAAAATCGTAGGTGACACAATAGGAACCCAAAAACTCCGCCACAACGTCTTCGTCCCCGACCAGAACGGACGCCGCGCCGTCGCCGAACCACATCTCGTAAAAACCGGCCGGACGGGTCTGCCGTTTGTCGGACGCGGTCACCAGGATGGATTTTCGGCTCCCCGATTTGACCACATCCAGGGCAGTCAGAAGGCCGGTCGTACCGGCCCGCTGGGAAGACGTGAAATCCGCCGTGTTGATGTCGCTCCGCAGATTCAACGCCGTGGCCATGATGCCGGCATTCAGGCGATCCAAAAACGGCAGACTTGTAGAGCAGAGGTATCCTGCATCAATCTTGGTTTTGTCTTTTCCAATCAAACAATCCATGGATGCGGCGACAGCCATCGTCAGACTGTCCTCATCGTAATTGCACATGGAACGTTCGCCCTGGGCCACACTGATAAGCGCCGGAGCGAACCAGCCCATCGATTGATAGATGGCCATTCTGTCCAATCGCAGGCGGGGAATATAGGCTCCGTATGACGTGATTCCGATCATCGTTCTACCTCCTTCATTCACAAGACATTGCGTTCTAATTTTTAAACCGATGCTTCAGATCCTCTCCGCTTTAGAATTTGAAGATTTTCTCCAAAAGCTGGGATTTCATGATATCTCCCTCGATTTTCAGCTTTCCCGAGGTGTAGGCCTTCATGGCATTGACCTTGCCGTTCATCAGGTCGAGGAAATCCCCCGCCTGGATCTTCAGCGTGCAGGTCGGGTTGGCATGCAGACCGGACGTCACCGTGCAGGCGCCGTTTTTGATGTCGGCGGACCAATCCCCGCCGCCGTCACCGGCGATGCAGTACTGGAAAACAACCGTTGCCCCCGCCGCCGCGCCGGGCTGAAAGGCCCCGGGCATTTTTTCAAAAACGTCTTTCACCGCGGCGAAGCCGCCGCCGCTTTGCGCCGGCTCTTTCTTTCCCTCCAGCGCCGAGAGAAGATCCTGAAGGACCAGATCGTTCAATTGCCCGTATTCCTTGGCGCCCTTGAGATCCGTGATTTTTGCCCAGTTGGCGGATACCTCTTCGACGGTCGGAACCTTTTTGCCGTCCCCGATAACGAGGCCGGGACTGGTCATCACGGCGGCGCGATTGTAAAATCCGGCGCCGCAGTTGTAAATTCTGCCGGTCTCATTGCATTCCTCCGAGCACAGATAGAGCACGATGGGCGCAACATACGCCGGATTCATTTTGGCCAGAAGATCGGGGGGCAGAATGTCCTCCGTGAGACGGGACGCGGCAATCGGGGCCACCGTGTTCACTTTAATGTTGTACTTGATGCCTTCGAGCTTCAGGGTGTTCATGAAACCCACAAGCCCCAACTTGGCCGAGGAATAATTGCTTTGACCGAAATTGCCGTAAAGCCCCGCGGCGGATGTCGTCATGATGATCCGGCCGTACCCCTTGTCGCGCATGACACTGAAAGCGGGACGCGTCACATGGAAGGCCCCGTTCAGATGAACATCCAGAACCGCCTGCCAGTTTTCCGGTTCCATTTTGAGAATGCCCTTATCCCGCAGAATGCCGGCATTGTTCACCAGAATGTCCACCTTCCCAAAAGCGTCAACGGCGGTCTTGACGATGTTTTCGCCTCCGTTCGGGGTCGCTACATTATCGTAATTGGCAACCGCCTCTCCTCCCAGCGCCTTGATTTCATCTACGACTTTGTCCGCCGGGCCGGCCGCTCCCTTGCCGGAGCCGTCCCTGGCGCCGCCGAAATCATTGATCACTACTTTTGCGCCCCGCCGGGCAAACTCAAGGGCGTACACGCGCCCCAGTCCGCCGCCCGCACCGGTGACAATGGCCACCCGACCATCAAAACGGATTTCCTTGCTTGCTCCCATCATCGTTCTCCTTTTCGTGAAATGTCTTTTTGAAAGCAATCGAGTTTCAATGTTGGACAAAAATCTTTTCTACGCCGGGAAGCTAAAACAGCTTGCTTGCTCTCTCCAGCGTCTCCTTAGCCTCTTTCACCATTCTCTCCAGCAGTTCCTTGCACGTAGGCACATCCTGTATGAGTCCGATGGACTGCCCCACCATCATGGGAGCGGCCTCCACATCGCCGTCCTCCCATGCCTCTTTCATCCGCTCGCCGGCGATGAGGGGATAAAGAGCCTCGAACCCCCCTCCCTTCTCCTCGATTTCACAGATCTTCCTGACCACCTGGTTCTTGAGCGCCCGGCCCTGCAGATGAAGCGTTTTACAGATCAGCGTCGTTTCGTTCTCCTGACGTTTCACAATCTCCTCTTTGATATTGTTGTGGACGACACAATCTTTCGTGGCGATGAAACGACTGGCCATCATGACCCCTTGCGCCCCCAGCGACAGAGCCGCCGCGAGGGATTTGCCGTTGGCGATACCGCCCACCGTCACCACGGGGATTTTCACGGATTCGACGATGCGGGGCGTCAACACCATGGTCGTGACATCATCGTCCAGCGGATGACCGCCTTCCTCGATGCCGGCTGCGTAGATGCCGTCATACCCGGCCTGCTCCGCATGCCTGGCATGGCGGACCGCGCCAACCTTATGAAAAAGTTTAACCCCTGCTTTTTTCAGCAGGTCGATGTACTCCGGCCCCACCGCCTTGTCCACCGGAGCGCCGGATACTTCAATGCCCGCCACTTTCTCCTGGGCGCAGACCCGCAGGTACATCTGATGATGCCCCGCCGTGATGCGCACGGAGGGAAGAATGGTGATTCCCACCATGAATGGCTTGTCGGTCAGTTTCCGAGTTTCCCGGATGGCATTGCGGAAATCCTCTTCCGTTTCATAATTTCCCGCGGTAAGATTTCCCATCCCCCCTGCGTTGGAAACCGCCGCGGCGAGCGCCGGTTTGCAAAGCCACATCATCGCCCCACAAATAATGGGATACTCGATTCCAAACATCTCGGTGATTGCCGTTTTCATGTAAATCCTCCTTTAGTATTTCAACCTGCCGTGCCTGATTCATCCGGTCACCGGGCGGCGTTTTGGACTTTCTTGCCTTGCGGCCGTCACGCGCAGGGATGAGACGAAAACACCGCGTTCCCCGGCAGGAAATCAACCGTTTCGCCGAGGGAAATTCCTTCCATTTTTCCGAAATATTTCGGAAACTCCGTCGCCAGCCAGTATTCCGACGCGCAAACCTTGCCGTAATAGAAAGCCGCCTGGGCGTCCCGCGCCAAAACTTCCGTCAGGGCTTCCCCTTTGGCGCCGTCCGTAAGCGAGGAAAGCTTCGGGCGAGCCAGCGTCAGACACCACAGATGCATCCAGGCGAGCATCAGGTCGAAAAAGGCCCTCCGCAGGGGATCAACATTTAAGAGCAACGTGTGATATCGCCCCTCGTCCATATACTTTTTCATGGCTTCCAGGACGGAATCCATCCGCTGGAGTCCCTCAAGAAGCATATTCCGGTAAACGTCGCCGACTATGCCGGATGCGTTTTCGACGGTCTGTAAGATTCTGGATTTCAGCACTTTGTAATTTTTCTGATCGGCAGAAAGCAGGATCTTCCTCATGACCAGGTCCAGAGATTGAATGCCGTTGGTTCCTTCGACGATGCTCAGAACCTTGCAGTCCACCGCCAGCTGCTCCACGGGATAATCCGAGCAATAGCCGTAACCCCCGTGAACCTGGATGGCTTCGGCCGTGATCCGCCATGCGTTTTCCGAATTGCCCGCCTTGATGAGGGGGATGAGGATATCGACAAGAGCCCGGGCTTCCCGGCTCTCCTCCCCTTCGAGCAGCTTGGCCAGATCGATCTGCAGGGCCGCGTAATACGAGAGCATCCGCTCGGCCTCGACACAGGCCTTCATTCCCATCAGCATTCTTGTGACGTCGGGATGTTCGATGATCGGCACTTTGGGAGCGTCCGTTTCAAACATTTTGCTGAAGTGAACCCCCTGCAGCCGGGTGCGCGCGTAATCCACGGCATACTGTAATGCCGCGGAGGAGCCGCCCAGCGCCATAATGCCGACCTCGAGTCTTGTTTCATTGAGCATTTGAAACATGATATTCATTCCGCGGCCCCGCTCGCCCAACAGATAACCCGTACAGTTTTCATTCTCCCCAAACGACATGGCGCAGGTCGCCGATCCGTGGGCGCCCATCTTGTGCTCCACGCCGGTGCAGAAGACGTCGTTTCGTTCTCCCAGGGTGCCGTCCCGGTTGACCAGGTACTTGGGGACGATGAAAATGGAGACCCCCTTGGTTCCCGGGGGATCCCCTTCAATGCGGGCCAGAACCGGATAGATGATCTGGCGGGTGATGTCCTGGTCTCCGTTGGTGATGAAGCACTTCTGCCCGATAATCCTATAGGTTCCGTCGGGCTGCCGCACGGCTTTTGTTTTCAAAGCCCCCACGTCGGAGCCCGCCTCAGGTTCCGTCAGACACATGGTTCCGCCCCATTCACCCGAAAGAAGCTTTTGCACATAAAGCGACTTCTGCTCGGGCGTCCCGAAACTATGGATCAAATGAGCGGCGCCGTGCCCCAGCATGAAGAAAAGCATCAGCGCTCCGCCGGCGCCGCAGAAGATTTCCCAGGTGCACGCCTGGATGGCGAGGGGCATCCCCGCCCCTCCGATCTCCTGGTCGTCGGCAATGCTTAAGAATCCCGCATCAAAGAGCGCTCCGGCCGCCGCCGGGTATCCTGAAGGCAACCGCACGGACCTGGTTTGCGGATCATAACGGCACCCTTCCCTGTGCCCGGTTATGTTCGCCGGGAACACCCATTGCGCCGCAATCTTTTCAGCCAGACGGATCGTC
Source organism: Smithellaceae bacterium (assembly GCA_035448625.1). Classification (GTDB taxonomy): domain Bacteria; phylum Desulfobacterota; class Syntrophia; order Syntrophales; family Smithellaceae; genus UBA8904. The sequence continues at coordinate 18,322 of DAOTJI010000012.1, forward strand.
TCCTCGTAAACGGCGCGGTCAAAATTTTCAAAACGCCGGAAGCGGCTCATGCTGTCCAATTCCAGAAATTCAAACAGGACAAACTGCAAATCACGATGATCCACGAGATATTTCTGCATTACAGATTCTCCTCCACAGGAAACATTGGCCACCGGTTTCGCTTGGTTGCAGTCCTCTGCGTATGGCCTTTACACAGCAAACCCGCCGGTTATGCTTTATAAAATTTCTGAACCAGTTTGAAAAATTCGCCCGAAAAAACCATAATCGTCTGGTTCCGGTTTTCAAAGTTCACGGCGGTCTCCAGCGAGGGAGCGTGGAGATTTTCATTCAGTACCCGCTTCGTCAGCTTCAAGCCCCCCACGCTTTTGCCCACCATGGCCCTGGCATAGACAAGCGCCGTCTCCAGAAGGTCCTCCCGCGCAACCAGCTTGTTGACAAGCCCCATTCTTTCCGCTTCCTGGGCCCCGACTTTCCTGCCGGTGAACAGAATATCGGAGGCGTGCGCGAGCCCCACCAGCCGGGGCAGCAGAAAGGAACAGCCCAATTCACCGCCGGAAAGCCCGATATTAATAAAAGAGGCTACAAAATAGGCTTCCGTGCACGCCACCCGAATATCGCTGGCGAGCGTCATGGAAAACCCTCCTCCGGCGGCCGGTCCGTTCACGGCCGAGATGATCGGCTGGGGAATCCTTCGCATGCCCAGAATCAGGGCGGCGTAGCGCTCCTGCACGAACTTCAGGAATTTTTCAGGATCTGAAAATGCTTCGGACTCCTTGTAGATCACCGCATCATTAAGATCGGCGCCCGAAGAATACCCCTTGCCGGCGCCCGTGATGATGAGGACCCTTATGGAATCGTCTTCGGACAAGGACTGAAACAGTCTTTCGAAGTCGTTGAGCATATCCAGATTGATGGCGTTGAGCTGCCCGGGACGGTTCATGGTCACAACGCCGATGTGCGGCTCTTTTTCTTCAAAGAGCAGTGTCTTGAATTCCGGCATGACCGCGCTCATAAGGCCTTCTCCCTTTTTTTCCGGTCCATGTCCCTCAATTCTCGGCGCATGATCTTGCCGATCGCGCTCTTGGGAAGTTCATCAATGAATTCCACTTCCGTGGGAACCTTATAGGCCGTCATTCTCTCTTTGCAGAAGGCGATTACCTCCTGCTTCGTCAGCGTCTCTCCGGGCTTCACCACAATGTAGGCTTTTACGGTCTCACCCCGATACTCGTCAGGAATCCCTATGCAGCAGGCCTCGCCGATCTTGGGATGCTCAAAGAGGATTTCATCGATCTCCTTGGGAAAGATGTTGAAGCCGCTGGCCACGATGACGTCCTTTTTGCGGTCGGATATGGTCAGGTATCCGTCTTGGTCGAAGTACCCGATATCTCCGGTGTAAAACCATCCGTCCCGCAGAGAATTGGCCGTTTCTTCCGGTTTCTTGTAGTATCCGGACATCACCTGAGGACCTTTGATGCAGATTTCGCCGGGCTCGCCGACAGGGAGTTCCCTTATGCCTTTATTCACATCCACGATTTTAATATCCGTATTGGGAAGCGGAAGCCCCACGGTCCCGATTTTTACCTTCCCGCCCCAGGGGGTGGTGGTGGCAAACGCCGTATTCTCGGTCGCGCCATAGACATCGTAGATGATGGCCCCGTGGAGATCTTTCAACTGCTTCAGCGTGTTTTCCGGCAGGGGCGCCGCTCCGCCGAAATATCCCTTGATAAAGGAAAGATCCATCGTCCGGAATTTTTGATTGCCCAGAAGCGCCGTATAAATCGTGGGCACGCCGGTGAGAAAGGTCGGATGAAACTTTTCCAGCATCTCGACGATCACCGCCGGTTCCGGCTTCGGTATCAGCGTGCAGCCCCAGCCGTTCCAAATGGGAAGATTCTGACTGACGGAATACCCGGCGGAATGAAAGATGGGATAAATCCCCGTGAGATTCTGGTATTGGCCTTTCAGATCGGGAAACCATACGGAGAACTGCTGGACGATCGACGAGATGTTGGCATGGGTCAGCATGGCGCCCTTGCTCACGCCGGTCGTTCCTCCGGTGTAGATCAGCGCGGCCAGCGAATCCCATTTTGCCTTGTTTTCCACCGGCGAATCCGGATACCGGGCAATCAAATCCATGAATTCATAAACGTCCGGCTGCGGCTCAACCTTTCGAAACATTGCTTTTTTAACATAGGGGAAGAGCTGCTTTTTGGGAAAGGGCAGATAGTCGCTGATGTGGCAGGTGATGATTTTTTTGATCTTGGTTTCGCTCTTGATTTTGAGGACCCGGGGAAGCAGCAGATCCAGCGTGACCAGGACGGTGGCGTCCGAATCGTCGAGTTGGTGGGTTAATTCCCGCTCCGTATAAAGCGGGTTGTTCATGGCGGTCGCGGCCCCCGCTCGATAGGCGGCGTGGTCGGCAATGATCATCTGTGGGATGTTGGGCAGGAGCATCGCCACCTTGTCCCCCTCCTGCACCCCGATATCGACCAGCGCCCGCGTGAACCGGTTGACCAGTTTCTCGAGTTGCCGGTAGGTAATCTTTTTGCCCATGTAGATAAAGGCGACTCTTTCCGGATAGGTGCCGGCGGTTCTCGTCAGAACCTCCGCCATAGTGATTTTTTCTACCGTAATTTCCGAAGGAACACCTGGAGCATAGGATTTGTGCCATATTCTCTCAAAAGACATTTCACTCCTCCTTTGGTCTTGGGTTTATTGATTCTTCAACTTATTCCTTTTGGGCTCATTACCGGGTTTGGTCTGTGCTCCTCCGTCATGTATTTTTTCCTCCTGCGCACTGACGCGCGGCAGAGATCCCAATGAATTGGGATTTTTATCGTCCACGAAACTTCGGCGCCCGTTTCTCCAGAAACGCGGCAACCGCTTCAATCATGTCGTCGTTGGGGACCAGGGCTGCGTTTCGCTGGGCCACATATTCCAGGCCCTGCTGAATGCCGTGATCACGGCTGTAATTGGCGACTTCTTTGATGCCCTGAATGGCCAGGGGGGGCAAATGAGCGATTTCTTCGGCCAGGGCTCGGGCTTCCTCGAAAAGGGTCTGCGGGTCCTCACAGAGGCGGGTAATATAGCCCATCTTCAGGGATTCCTCCGCCGTCCAGTCCCGGCCGGTTAACGCCAGTTCCCTGAACCAGCCCTGCCCAATGATGGAAGGAACGCGCTGGAGGGTCCCGATATCCGCGATGATGCCGATTCGGGTTTCCCGGATGGAAAAAACGGCGTCCTTGGATGCCAGCCGGATATCGCATGCGCTGGTCAGATCGACGCCTCCGCCGATGCAGTGTCCGTGGATTGCGGCAATGACCGGCTTCCTGCAGTTTTCGATCGCGGTGATGCTCTCCTGAAGATCCATGATTTTCCGGCGAAGCTCTTCCCGGTACACCGCCGATCCGTCTCCCAGCAAAGACTGGGCCGCAACCAGGTCCAACCCCGCCGTAAAACTTTTTCCCTCCGCCCGAATGGCGACTACCCGCACGTCAACGTCTTCATCAAACGCCTTGAAGAGCCGGCGCATCTCCTGGAAAAATTCCATGGTCATCGTATTGCGCTGTTTCGGCCGGTTCAGGATCAGCCAGGCCACATGACCGGTTTTTTCGACTTTGAACGATGATGGGGTTTCCATGCCGATCTCTCCTTCGATTGCATCCATGTATGCTTCAGGGTCTTTTCAAAAAAAGCGCCTCTTTTCCGTTCTCCGCAGGTTCATCTCATTCAGCATTCCATCTCTTAATTCCATCAATTGATGGGATTTGTATTTGAAATATTCCGTCTTGTCAAGTGATTTATTCAAAAATTTAAAAAAATAATGGCCGCGCTCCATTCCCTTGCATTTATTGCCGATTACGGACAGATGACGGTCTGCCGCCTGGAAAGCGCCTTGCAGGAATCCGCTGATCCCGATGCAACCAGACCCGGATAAACGATCTTGACTTTTTGCAGAATTTAAAATATCGGCACCCATCGGCTGAGGTCAAAATGAAAAACGGGGCAAGCGGAAAAAATCGTGAAGGAAGCTTGGAATGGAAGATTATGTACACCAAACGATTGGGGAAGAAGTGCGATTCATCGCGGGATCTTACCGGATCGTAGAAGAAGGATGTCTGACGCACGACGGAAGAGAGTTTCTCTACTGGATGGGCATTGCGACCGTCGATAATGCCTGCTGCGGAAACACCGGTTGCCGCTTTCTTCTGATTCCCGGTTACATTCATTCCTGGAAGACCAAAACCAATGCCCGGGGAAAACCGGTAAGCGAAGTGGAGCCGATTGTCGACCAACGGCAACAGGCGGCCATCCGGACTTTCCTGGAGGCTTGCTATCCCTTTGCGCAGATCAACTTTGCCGGAAAATCATATTTCGCGTAACGAACCTTACGGCGGCTGTTCCCATCAGGTTCAAAGCGTCAGAGGCGCTCTGAACCCTTTCCCGTCTCGTCCCGAAATGACCCCTAACGTCCCGGCCAAGTCAGAAAATTCTTGACGATGGAAAATTATTATCGTAGGTATTCAATCAAATGATGGAGCAAAACCAATGAAATCCCCCCTTGAAAAGGCCCGCAAGAACCCTGAATCCATGAAGGCAAGGATTCTTGCCGTCGCCCGCCGTATTTTTGGTGAATACGGCTTCCACGGGACAACCACCCGCATGATCGCCAAGGAAGTGGGAATCGACATTTCCACCCTTCACTATCACTGGGGCGATAAAAACGACCTGTATGAAGCCGTCGTCATGGATGTGAACAACGATCTGGGAAAAGAGCTTTTTAAGGTGGAAAAAATCGTCCACGGCAGCTCCCTGGAGGAACGCTTGAATGTCTCCATCGACCGGATGATGGATTATCTGTTTGACCATCCGGAAATATCGAACCTGGTTCTGCTTCGCTATTTCAGCAAAACCCGCAATGAGGTCGACGTTGATTTCAAGGTGCCGGAATTCAGCGGCGACATTGCTCGCGCCATGGGCCTCGCGAAAGACGCAAAAAATCCATCGCCAAGGGCCATGATGAAAGTCATGAGCATCATGAACGGGATGCACAACTTTGTCTCCGGAGAAAATTTTTTCCGTCCCATGTTGAATCTGGATCGAAAAAATTACATCCGTGCGGTCAAGGAAACCCTGAAATTTATCCTCATCCCCGCATTCGTTTCCCGGGAGGGAAAAACGAAAAAAGACGCAGCCCCCGGACTTTCGGTGCCAAAGAAAAAAAGAAGCGCCCGGCCGACGCAGACGGCGGGCACAGCCGAATAACCCGGTGCGCATCATCACCGGCCATCGAACCGAAACCTCTTCTCCCGATTATTTCCAAATCTCCGACTACAGACCCCGCAGATGATCCGGCCGAAGCAACCGCTCATCGCGGCCGGTCAGCACCTGATCCACCCGGGCGATCATTTTGGGCTTGTCTTTCTGAAGCGTGCCGGTGACCGGCAGATAATTGGACGCGTGCGTGCCGACAAATTTCAGCGGATCCATGGTAATGTGTTCCAGCATCGTCTTCATCTCCGCCAGGGTTTCAAAAGGATCCAGCAGCTGAAACTCGCCTTTCTGCACCTGTCGGTAGAGCACGGTCCCCAAAACGGGCGTCACCGTCAGGGCCGCAAGGTACCGGGGCTTCATTTCGTCGCAGATTCTCGCGGTGGCAAGAGCGTGGCGCCGTGAAGGCTCTCCCGGGCCGGCGAGCCCCAGCAGAACCATCGCGGACAGGTTGATCCCCGCCTCGACCAGCCTCCGCCCGGCTTCCAGCATCTCGGCGCTCCCGACTCCTTTGCGAACCTTTTTCAGCAGTTCGTCGTCGCCGGTTTCGACACCGATATACGCTTTGGTCAGGCCGGCGGACCGAAGCGCCCGCAACTCGGCGGGAGATTTGGCAAGGGTGCTCTGCGGCCCGACGTAACTGCCGACATGCCGCAGAGAGGGGAAGGTCGTGTACAGGGCACGAAGAATGACCAGCAGGGTTTCCGTTTCGATGGCAATGGCGTCTCCGTCGCACAAAAACACCTTTTCCACGTCGCCGTAATAATCCTTGGCCATGCGGATGTCGTCCAGGATCTCCCGGGTCTCCCGCACGCGGTATTTCTTGTCTTTATACATGCCGCAGAAGGTGCATCGATTGTGGGAGCAGCCGATCGTGCACTGCAGGAGATAGCTCGCGGCCTCGCTGAAGGGCCGGAATATATTGCCTTCGTATCTCACAAACTTCCGCCTTGAAGCCTCTATAGCAGGCGCTCCGCGCCGACAATTTTGACAACGGTTTTCATCATTCCCTTCGGATCACCCGAGAAAACCACCATGAAAGGTATTTTCCCTCCGGGTTCCACCCGATCGTTCGATTGATCCCGGCCTTCCGGCAGCGACATCCGGATTTTTATTTCTTCTTCCGTCATGGTGACGAGTTCGTCGTCATTCAGGATATTTCCCGCGTAGCATACCCGTTCACTCAGGACCACAGCGTAGGCATCCAGAATTTCCGCCTTGACCTGCACACGGGAAATGGGAAACTCAGCTCCGTTGACCGCTTTGCCTTCCACGACACGGACAGGCCCCAGAATGTAATTCTCCAGGATCCGCTGACGGACGTCCTGAAGTTTGACCTGCGCAGTGACCGGCAGACGCTCCGCCGGCCCAGAGAAGCCGAGCGTGGAAAGCACGCTCTGCCAACCCTGCCCTCCCGCTTTCAAAAGCCGTTCCCCCAGCGGCGGAAAAACGACAAAATAGAGTACGGCCGGGATGGCGACCACCACAAGAAGCGTCCACAGGGCAAACATCCCTGCCCTGCTCTTTTTGCGGGCGGGCAGGGGACGCGCTTCTTCCTCCCGCGGCCATTCTTCGAACCTTTCTGCAATCTCCTCTTCCGCGCGGTCCGTGTCGATGAAATCCCGTTTCGCCTCTCCTGCATCCGCTTTCTCCGTTTCCCTCACATCCCGAAGAAAGCCGATCAAATCCTCATCCTGGGGGATTTTACCCGGAGGCGGACTTGCCGGCTCGAAAGACAGCCGGCTCTTTGCGTTTTCGGCGGCGGGACCGGACCGAAGAGGCTCGTCTCCATCCGCCGCAGGTTCAAACGAAGGGCTCTTCCGGGGAGGCTCCTGGAAAAAGACGTGCTGACAGCGGTTACAGCGCACCCAGACGCCCTCTTCCGCGATTTTTGCGTCGTCGAAGCGGAATTTGGTGCGGCATTGCTTACACTGGATAATCATCCGTTTTCCTCTTGATCGCCGCCCGGCGCGGGATCCAGCACATATACACCCGGCAGAAACCGATACTGTTCATTGAAATCCAGTCCGTAGCCGACCACAAAGCCGTCCTCCATCGTAAAGCCGACATAATCCGCCTCAAAATGAACTCTTCGTCTTTTTCGTTTGTCCAGGAAAGCGCAAACTTTGACGGACCGGGGATTTCTAAGCTTCAACACGTCCACGATGTGGCGCAGCGTCAGGCCGCTGTCCAGAATGTCCTCAACCACCAGAACGTCCCGGCCCGCAATATCCGTCTCGATATCCTTGGTGATCACGATCTTGCCGGAGCTTTCCGTCCCGGCGCCGTAGCTGGCCGCCCGGATAAAATCCGTTTGACAGGGAACGGAAAGGGCGCGGATCAAATCCGCCATAAAAACGAAAGCCCCTTTGAGGACCCCGACCACCAGGATTTCCCGGCCTGCGTAATCCCGGGAAATTTCACCGGCCATCTCCCTTACCCGGCCGGAGATTGCAGACGGTTCCAGCAGCACTTTTTTTCTCATATCGCCCATGTCCCCGCGTCTCCATGATGAAGAAACGGCCTGTTCATATTACGCAAGATTCCTTTGAACTGTCAATGAAAATCAAATCTTCCGCATCAACACCGGTCTCGGTACAGCGACGCCAGGGTTTCAATGCCGGACCAAATCATTCTTTCCGACTCGGCCAACTCCTCCGCCGTGCGAAACTCCGAGGACAGACTCAGCAAAATGGCATTGAGCGGAGAAATTTCCCTGCCGAATTTTTCATAATCGATATGGCTGATCATATATTGCGACCCGTCAAAATAGTATTTTCCCAGACGATTGGCTTCTTCGGACCGGAAAGGCCACGTCGTCTTCCAGCGAAAGTATTGCAGCGCGGCCTCCTTCAGGTCCTGCCGGTCAAACGCCTCCGGTTTGAGTTCCTCTCCGATCCGGTCGGCAACCAGGCGGAAATAGGAAACCACCAGGTCGATGTCCGTCAGGCAAAGACCGTACAGATACCAGTCGTCGATGATCTTCAGCAATATCAATTGCTGGGACCGGGGAATGAAATGATGGCTGGGGCACAGATGACCGGCGCAGACGTCCCGGCCGTAAAAGGAAACCGTGCGCATATCGATGCCGTCGTTCTGCAGGGGATGCACGAGACAGCCGACTTTCTTTTCTTCGGCATCCAGAAAACCGAGGTACTCGCAGCAGTAAATGACCTCGTAGCGCTTCCGAAAGTCTTCGGCGGCGAACGTCGCTTCGGCATAGCGGGGCAGATCGTCCGGGCGCTTCACCATTTCTCGATAGCGTCGGGTGCGGGCGGAAAGTCTCTTTACCAGCGACTCGCGCGAGCTGTCCACGTAGTTGTAGAGGCCGCAGCAGGCGCCGCAGGACTTTCCGGGGTCCGGTTGACACAAAACCATGATGGGATATTCCGTGGGCATGAAAAGCACTTCTCTTATTCAAACACGACCGTCTTGGCCCCGTACACGATAATCTTGTGTTCCAGATGCAGGCGCAACGCCCGCGCCAGCACAATGCGCTCCAGATCCTTGCTTTTGGTTTGAATATCCGTCATCGTGTCGCGGTGGCTGATTTTCACAACGTCCTGGGAGATAATGGGACCGTCGTCCAACTGTTCGGTCGTGTAATGGGCCGTCGCCCCAATGATCTTCACGCCCCGATCGTACGCCTGCTGGTAGGGATTGCTCCCTGAAAACGCAGGCAGAAAGGAATGGTGAATATTGATCATCCGGTTGACGTAATGTTCGATGAAGTCGCCCGTAAAAATCTGCATGTAGCGCGCCAGCACCACCAGATCGACTTTCATTTCCCGCAAAAGGGCCAGTTGCCTTTCTTCCTGCCTGCGCTTATTCTCCGCCGTGACGGGAAAATGAAAAAATTGGATTCCAAACTGTTCAACCAGATCCTTCGCGTCGGTATGATTGCTGATCACCGCCTCGATATCGGCGTTCAGCTCTCCCATGTGGCGGCGCAGAATCAAATCGTGCAGACAATGGAGGTGCCTTGAAACAAAAATGACCATCCGGGGCCGGTAATCGGTGAAATGCAGCGTCCATTTCATGTCATACTGGCGGGCCAGGGGGGCAAACACGACGGGAATCTCCTCCCGGCTGAGCGCGAAACCGTTCAGCTCCCACTCCATGCGCATGAAGAAATACTCCCCCCGTTTGGAGGTGTACTGATCGGCGGCGACGATGTTGCCGTTGTTTTGAAAAATAAAATTGGAAAGCCTGGCCACCAGTCCCTTGCGATCCGGGCAGGACAACAATAAAATTGCATTCGATTCATCCATAACCTTCCGTCTTTCAACATCGGAGAAATGATGGAGTTGCTTATAGAAGGATAGACGTTGCAGGTCAAGGATAAAAATGGTAAGAACCCGACACCTTGCAAAGACGCAGGGAAGAGAGAACCATGAAACGGATCGAGACCATCCATCTGCCCAACGGCCTGATTCTTACGATCAACGACCGGTCGCGCCGCATCGCCGCGGACACGGTGAAAGTCGAGCTATCCTTTCAGATGAAAGTCAAAGTCGATCCGTCCTTTTTCGCCTCGCCCGACGATCACCGCCAACTCACCGATGTCTTCGGCGACGAACTGACTTACGAGCATAAGCTGGAAAGGACATTCGTGGCCGAAGCCGAGGAGTCGGCCACGCGGGCGGACCTTCTGGAAACCTTTAAGAAGAACTCTCTGGGTTATCTGTCGAAGCCGGATTTCTCCAAAAGAATGGCCCTGTCCCTGCTGAGGGACATCCGGCGCAATCCCTTCAAGTACAGGAAAAGCCATTCCCCCAAGCAGGCGGAATGACCCCAAAACGGCGCGAATTCCAAACGGATCCTAAAGCATGAGGCAAGACATTTTTGATGAGCTGCTGATCGGCGCGGAAAAACCCAGCCGTTACATCGGCGCGGAAGTCAACGCCGTCCGGAAGGAAAATGCAGCCGTGCGCTGGCTGCTGGCCTTTCCCGACACGTATGAAGTGGGCATGTCGCATCTGGGCCTGCATATCCTGTATTCCGTCGTGAATGCGCTTCCCGATGCGGCCGCCGAGAGGTGCTTTGCCCCCTGGCCGGACCGGGAACATCAACTGCGGCAGCACCGCCTTCCCCTGACTTCCCTGGAAACCCAGAGACCGATTTCCGAATTTGACGTCATCGGCTTTTCGCTGCAATATGAACTGTCCTACACCAACATCCTCACGATGCTGGACCTGGGCGGAATTCCATTTCGCTCCATCGACCGGCACGACGCCCATCCCCTGATTCTTGCGGGAGGCCCGTGTGCGTTCAATCCCTCCCCGCTGACTTCCTTTGTGGACGCCTTTGTCGTCGGAGAGGGAGAAGAATCGGTGGCGGAAATCACCGACGCTCTGGCCGAAGCCAAAAAGCACATTTCCGGAAGGTCCGCGATGCTTGAAAGCCTCGCCAACATTGACGGCGTTTATGTTCCGGCCGTACACGGCAAAAACCGCATCATCCGCAAGCGGAAGGGCGTGGATCTCAACCGATGGATTCATCCGGCCGCGCCGGTGGTGCCGCTGATGCAAACCATCCATGACCGCATCGTTCTGGAAATCGCCAGGGGCTGCACGCGCGGCTGCCGGTTTTGCCAGGCGGGGATGATCTGGCGGCCTTACCGCGAAAGAAACGAGCGGCTGATCTCGGACATGGCCGTTCAGGCGCTTGCGGCAACCGGCCATGATGAAATATCCCTTTTGGCGCTCAGCGCAGGGGATTACAGCCGCATCGAGCCGCTCCTCCGGAACCTGATGCGGGAGCATTGCGCCCGGCGCGTGGCCCTGGCCCTTCCCTCGCTAAGGGTCGAAACGCTGAGCCGGACCCTGATCGAAGAAATCAAGCGCACCCGCAAAACCAGCTTCACCCTCGCGCCGGAGGCGGGAACGGACAAAATGCGACGGGTCATCAACAAAGGAAACTCCGCAGCCGATTTGCTGGCCTCCGTAGATAACGTCTTTGAAGCGGGCTGGAAATCCGTCAAGCTGTACTTCATGATCGGCCTGCCGCACGAAGAGGAAAGCGATCTGGCCGGGATTGTCGATCTGGCCTCTCAGGCGCTGCGCACGGCCCGCGGCCGGGGTCAGGTCACCGTCAGTCTTTCGACGTTCGTCCCGAAGCCGCACACGCCGTTTCAGTGGGAATCCCAACTGTCGATCGACGAAACCCGCTTTCGTCAGAATTTTATCCGGGAGCGAATCCATCACCGCCATCTCAACGTCAAGTGGCATGACGCGCGGATGAGTCTGCTCGAAGGCCTTTTTTCCCGGGGCAATGAAAGAACCGGAGATGCGCTTTTGCTCGCCTGGCAAAAAGGCTGCCGTTTTGACGGCTGGGGCGAGCTCTTCCGCTTTGATCTGTGGCAGGAAGCCCTGCGGGAAGCGGGCATCCGAACGGACGATTACCTGCGCGAGCTCACGGCGGACGAGCCGCTGCCCTGGGACAACATCGACTGCGGCGTGAGCCGGGATTTTCTGCTCAGGGAAAGGAAGAAAGCCGGCGCGGAAACCGACACGCCGGACTGCCGCCACGAAGCCTGCCAGGATTGCGGCGTCTGCGATTTTAAGGTCGTTGAAAATATCTTTTCAGACCCAGAACCTTCAGCGCCGGCGGCGGAAAGCCGGACGCAGACCGAATCCGCCCCCGAAAAAATCTACCGCCTGATCTTTGCCAAAACCGGCCGGGCCCGCTTCCTTTCCCACCTGGAGCTGGCCGCGGCGCTCACCCGCGCGCTCAGGCGCAGCTCCCTTGCGCTGTGCTACTCGGCGGGATTTCACCCGCACCCCAAAATCTCTTTCGCCACGGCCACATCGGTGGGCATGGAAAGCCTTCAGGAATACCTGGACGTCACAGCCCTGCAGCATTCACAGGATTTGTCGATTTTGAAAGACGAGATCAACCATGCCCTGCCCGATGGCATGTTCATTAAGGACCTTCAGGCGCTTTCTTTCACCGCCCGGGATCTGGCGCAGGCTCTTCAGGGCTTTGCCTATGAACTGATGCTTCCGCCGGACACGGATGAGGAGATCCTCAGCCGCCTTTCCCGCAGCATCGAAAATTTTCTGGCGGCCGAATCGTTTCCCATTGCCAGGCCATCCAAGGGGAAAACCGTCAAAAGGGATATACGCCCCTTTGTCGAAGCGATGACGCTCAACGCCAAAGAAAAAAAAGTGGCCCTGACCGTCCGCCACGCTCAGACCGGCTCCGTTCGCCCGATTGACGTTATCCGGCATGTTCTGGGCTTTTCCGAGAAAGAAACGCAGCGAATCAGAGTCGTCAAAACGAAAACGATTCTTTCCTGACGATCTAAAACGAAAGGAGTTGAGGGGATGAAAAGTTTCATAAGGATCTGTGCATGCCTCATCATGCTCTTCAATCTTTCAGGTTGCCACGGCTCAACCCCTGACACGCGCGACCTGCGATTCACCGTCATTGCGCAGGACATGCCCTACCCCACGGATCGATACATCCGGATCGGCTATACGCTCAAAATGTGGGAATATGAAAAAGAAGGTCTGGACCTGCGGCAGATCGACGTCCTCGACGGCAGCACCCGGGCAACGCTCTATACCATCGAAAAAAAAGATATTCCCAAAATCTACAAAGACCCGCTGCCCGCCAATCCCTATTACCCGACCGACAAACTGGATCACTACTACATCAGCCTTCAGATCCCCTTTGCGCTGGGCCGGCCCGTCCCGAAAAGTGTGACGCACCGGTTTCATTTTCAAGACCAGCGGAAGAACCGGGAGCTGTCGCTGGAAGGCGGAACTTTTTCGCCGGATCCGGCCATGACGTCCATCATCATCGCTTCGCCCGTCCGCGGCAAAAACTGGCTGTTCGTCAATCAGTCCACGATGGGCTATCATTTCAACGCCATGTTCTTTGCGCTCGGGAAAAGGGGAACGGGCGAGCGCTTCGCTTTCGACAATCTTCAGTTCGATGACGATCTGAAGGAATATTTTCACGGGGATCCCGCCAAAAACGAATCCTACTTCAACTACAGCAAGCCCCTGTACGCCGTGGCGGACGGCAAGGTCGTGGCCATGCGCGACGGTCTGCCGGAAAATTCCGGCAATGACCACAGCGTGACGTTCAAAGAACCCGTCGATCTGGCCGGCAACTACATCATCATCGACATTGGAAACGGGCATTATGCCTTTTACGCTCACTGCCGCACCAATTCCATTAAGGTAAAAGTCGGAGATCGGGTAAAAGAAGGCGATGAGATCGCCCTGCTGGGGAATTCCGGCAACTCCGACGCGCCCCATCTGCATTTTCAAATCTGCGACGCGCCCGATTTCTTTTTCTCTCGCGGACTGCCGTTTGTTCTGAAAAAATACACGAAGATTGCAGAAAGCGGACAGGATGTCCTGCCGCCGCCAAAAGACTATGTGAACGCCATGATGGAGGAGCTCACGGTGATCGGCTTCGAGTGAGGCGGACTAGCCCAGCTCCAGCAGAATCCGGTTCAGTTCTTTGATTTCGTCGCGCAGTTCGGCGGCCTTTTCAAATTCCAGATTTTTGGCCGCCTGCTTCATGTCCGCCGTGAGCTTCCGAATGAGCGCCGGCAGGTCTTCTTCCTTTACGGGCGGCGGCCCCGCCTTTTCCTTCTCGGGAATCTTGACGTAGTCCGCTTCGTAGATGGACCCTAGAATGTTGCTGATCGACTTTTTGATCGTTTCGGGCGTGATGTTGTTTTCTTCGTTGTATCTGCGCTGAATGGCCCGGCGGCGATCGGTTTCGTCGAGGCAGGCCTGGATGGAGCGCGTCATCTTGTCGGCATACATGATCACCTTGCCTTCAACATTGCGCGCGGCCCGACCGCTGGTCTGAATGAGCGACCGCTCGGAGCGGAGAAATCCTTCCTTATCGGCATCCAGAATCGCCACCAGAGAAACTTCGGGAATGTCCAGCCCTTCGCGCAGCAGATTCACGCCCACCAGCACATCGAATTCTCCCCTTCTGAGATCGCGGATGATGCCGACGCGCTCCAGCGTGTGAATGTCGGAATGGAGGTAGCGCACACGGACGCCCAGACCGCTGTAGTAGTCCGTCAGATTTTCCGCCATGCGCTTGGTCAGCGTCGTCACCAGGACTCTTTCATCTTTTTCGGCTCGGATGCGGATTTCCTCCAGCAGATCGTCCACCTGCTCCGCCGCCGGCCTGATTTCGATTTCCGGATCCATCAAGCCCGTCGGACGAATGATCTGCTCCACCCGGACTCCCCGCGCTTTGGCCATTTCATACTGAGCCGGCGTCGCCGAAATATAAATCCGCTGGTTGGGCAGCGCCTCGTATTCTTCAAACGTGAGCGGCCGGTTGTCGAGCGCGGAAGGCAGTCGGAAGCCGTATTTCACCAGGGTTTCCTTGCGGGACCGGTCTCCCCGATACATGCCCGCGAGCTGCGGAAGCGTGGCGTGGCTTTCGTCAATGATGACCAGAGCGTCTTTCGGCAGATACTCCATCAAGGTCGGCGGCGGCTCCCCGGGGCGGCGGCCGGTGAGATGGCGGGAATAATTTTCAATGCCCTGGCAGTAGCCCATCTCTTCCATCATCTCCAGATCAAAGCGGGTGCGCTGCTCCAGGCGCTGGGCCTCCAACAGCCTGTTTTCGGCCTGATACCGGGCCAGCGTTTCGGCCAGCTCGGCGCGGATATCCGCCGTCGCCCGCTGCAGATTCTGCCGGGTTGTAACATAGTGACTGCCGGGATAAACGGCGATCTGGTTGAGCGACCCGATTTTTTTCCCTCGCAGCGGATCGATCTGACTGATGGCCTCAATCGTGTCGCCGAAGAATTCCACGCGAATCGCCAGCTCGTCTTCATAGGGAGGAAAAATCTCCACGATATCGCCCCGGACGCGGAAGGTGCCGCGGTGAAAGTCAATGTCGTTGCGCTCGTACTGGATCTCCACCAGCCGCTTCAAAATATCCTCGCGGGGGATTTCCCTGCCCACCTCAAGCTGAACGATCATCCCCAGATAGGCCTCGGGCGAACCCAGACCGTAAATGCATGAAACGCTGGCCACGATGATGACATCCCGCCTCGTCAGTAGCGCGTAAGTGGCCGCGTGGCGGAGCTTGTCGATTTCCTCGTTGATCGCGGAATCCTTTTCGATATAGGTGTCCGTCGCAGGCAGGTAGGCTTCCGGCTGGTAGTAATCGTAGTAGCTGACGAAATATTCGACGGCGTTGTCGGGGAACAGGCCCTTGAATTCCTCATACAGTTGCGCGGCCAGCGTCTTGTTGTGTGCGATGATGAGCGCGGGGCGGCCGGCGCGCGCGATTACATTGGCAACGGTAAAGGTTTTGCCGGAACCGGTCACGCCGAGCAGCACCTGGTGTTCTTTGCCGTCTTCCAGTCCGCGGACCAGCTGATCAATCGCCTGCGGCTGATCGCCGCTCGGAATAAAATCCGTTATGAGTGAAAATTTTTCCATGATATGGTTTCCAAAACCCTACCTCTTTTTAATTTAGCGGGCTGTTCAAAAGCGCTTAGATGCAAGGCGCACAAGCCCTGGGCCGTGAGGCGTACTTTAGGGTACGTTGAACGGCACAGGGTGAAGCGCAACGACGCGGATCGGTGCTTTTCAACAGCCTTCACAAAAACAGGACCGGCTCCCGCAGAATCGCCTCCCTGGCTTTCACCGCGCAGGCGGCGATTTCAGGATGCGTGTCCCCAAGCGAGGCAATCTGGCGCAGGTTGTCCGCCGTGCGCAGGACCAGCGACGCCATATCCCCTTCGGCCACGCCGGTCCGTTGAAGCACATCGTCCCAATCCCGCCCCTGGGCCCAGTAGCTCATGGCCGCGCCCGCCGAAGGATGCAGCTTGGGAAGGTCAAAACCGGCGGATTCCAGTCTGCGGGACAGCGGGCGAACCGCCAGGAGCACTTTTTGCAACGAGAGCGTCAGGAGCTGCGACCATCGGCCGCCCGCAAGCTGCAGTTCGTCCTCCCTGTCATACGCAAAAACCGCGACCGCCGCCGCCAGAAGCTTTTCATCGACGGGCAAAGCGTTCTTTCTCAGACACTCGGCAACCAGAAGAGGATGATCCAGCCTAAGGCGCGCCGCCCAGAGACCGTCGTCCGTCAGCCTCCCTTCCGGATCGACAAAGCGCTCTTTTTGTAAGAAAGCAAGATGCCGGGAAAAATCCTTCCACAGCCGCTTTGCGGCGGATCGGCCCCTTCTGCCGTTCTTGTTTTGCTGCCAGGCGGCAAACGATCTTTCAAAGATTTCCTTCACGTCGGCCGGCGTCTGCGACAGCATAAGATTGAGGACCATGGCAAAATCATTTTTCAGTCGGCTGATAATGTCCTCCGGCTGGGCCCGGAGCATTTTTTTTAAGTGGGCCAGCTCCATGAACCGGCCGGGAACCGCCAGCATAAAGCCGATGTTGTCCTGACCGCGCCTGCCGGCCCGGCCGGTCATCTGGCGAAATTCCGTTGCCGACAGGGGCGCAAAGTCGCGGCCGTTGAACTGGTCGGAGTTGAACAGCACGATCGTTCTGGCGGGGAAATTGACGCCGGCGGCAACGGTGGTCGTTGCAAAAATGGCCCGCAGATGCCCCCGGTTCATCATTTCCTCCACCAGCAGTTTCCAGGCCGGCAACTGTCCGCCGTGATGCGCGGCCAGCCCCGCCGACCGGAGCGCCCGCATCTGGCGGTGGCCGCCCAGCGAGGGAAACCTCTCCAGCATTTCCGACAGGTCGACGTCAAACGAGCCGTGATTTTCGAGGGGTGGAAGTCCCGGCCTGCAGGAAAGAGCCGCATCGCACTCCGCACGCGACTTCAGAAAGAAAATGGCCGGCAACAGGTTGAACCGCTCCAGGACCCGAATGATCCCCGCGTAATCCGGCGGTTTGCGGCTGCCCCTACCGGATTTATGAAAAAAATCGTAAACGGCCGGCGCTGCCTTTTGCCCTTCCAGAAATGGATGGAGACATCCCGATGGATGCAGGAACATCGGATACAGGGGAACAGGACGCTTCTCCTCGCGAACCACGGTGCAGGGCTTTTTCCGAATGGACTCAAGCCAGGCGGCGATCTCCTCACCGTTGCCGATCGTGGCGGAAAGCAGAAGCACGTTCACGCGCGCCGGCAGATAAATCAGAATTTCCTCCCAGACCACGCCGCGGTCGGCGTCCCCAAGGTAGTGCGCCTCATCCAGGATCACCAGATCGCAGCGCAGATCCTCCCCCCGGTGCATGGCGTCGTAGAGTTGGTTGCGCAGAATTTCGGTCGTGCCGACAATAATCGGCGCCTCGGTGTTTTCCTTGGTGTCGCCCGTGATGATGCCGACGTTTCCCGGATCAAAATGAAGGCCAAACTCCACCCACTTGGAGTTGGACAGCGCCTTGAGCGGCGAAGCGTACCAGGCGCGGCCGCCTTTCTCGATGACGGACAAAATGCCCTCCCGTGCGATCCAGGTCTTCCCGGAACCCGTGGGCGCCATCACCAGACAATCGTTTTGCTGAATGGCCGCGAGCGCCCGCACCTGGAATTCGTCCGGAACGAAGGGCGCGGCAGGCGGTTTGCCGATCTTTGCCAGAACACTTTTAAGAGACGGAGCAATCTCCGGTTTCATGAAAGTCTTCTCCTCCCGGCGACCGGTTTTTCGTCCGGAAACCGTGGGCTTGCACCGGGAGAACATTTTTTTGCGGATTCTTTTTTCCTCCATGATTGTTCATTTCTAGCACACCCGGGAATAATGGTAAAGACCGGTCGACGGTTATGGCTGCACCATCAAAATCGTTTAATGTCTTATTCGTTTTTCGACCGCCATTGAACGTTTCTTTAAAATAAAACAAGTCGTTTAATCGTTCCGGACAGCGTCGGTCTTCTGGCGGATTTTTAATATGTCAATTATTTCATTTAGATACAAATATTTATTTCAGGATTGTTCATTTGGCACGCTTATTTCATAAAAAGAAGGCGGCAAAACGAAACGCGGTAAACACGGAGGATCTGAGTGATGAAAAAATGGATACAGACAGTTCTTTTGGCAAGTTTCATTGTTCTGACCACGGCAACCTTCGGTTTTGCCCAGTTCAGCGCCGGTCCGGAAGCTTCATTCCCATTCTTCCATCTGGGCTGCCTGATCATCGGCGGACTGATTATTGTTTCCCTGAAGCGCAAGTATGAAAAACTCTATCTGAGCGAAGCGATCGGTTCTTTTGCCCTTTACACGATTCTGGTCGCCATGTTCACCGCGCCGGTCGTCGATGCCATTAAAACGATATTCGTCTAAACCCTTCCCTCCACATATAGTAACAGCAGTAAAAGCCCCCGCGCATACTCTGGCGGGGGTTTTTACCGTCCGGAAGAAAAAAACCTTTACAGCCTCCGGGATTTCAATTATGAAACTCGACGTTTAGGTTTTCAAATCGGAAATTCTTTCTAAAGGAGATTATGAATATGGCAAAACGTGTTTACACTTTCGGGAAGGGCATCAATGAAGGCCGGGCCGACATGAAAAACCTTCTCGGCGGCAAGGGGGCAAACCTGGCCGAAATGTCGAATCTGGGAATTCCCGTTCCTTCAGGATTCACGATCACCGCGGAGGTCTGCGTGGAATTCTATAAAAACAACCGGCAGCTGCCCGCCGGACTGGACAGGGAAGTGGAAGCCGCGCTCAAAAAAGTTGAAAAATCCATGGACGCGCGCTTCGGCGATCCGTCCAATCCCCTTCTGCTTTCCGTCCGCTCCGGCGCCCGCGTATCCATGCCCGGCATGATGGATACCGTTTTGAACCTGGGCTTGAATGACGAGACCGTCGAGGGCATTATCCGCCAGTCCGGAAACGAAAGGTTCGGCTGGGATTCCTACCGCCGCTTCGTCCAGATGTACGGCGATGTCGTCATGGGCCTCAAACCGGAAGACAAGGACGCGCACGATCCCTTCGAGGAAGTCATGGACGGCCTCAAGGCCGAAAAGGGCATCAAGGCGGATCTGGACATGACCGTCGGCGATCTGAAGGAGCTGGTGGGCCGCTACAAGAAGCTCATCTCGGAAAAGCTGGGCAAGGAATTTCCGACCGACCCCAAAGAGCAGCTTTGGGGCGCCATCGGAGCGGTCTTCATGTCCTGGAACACGCCGCGCGCCGTCCTGTACCGCAAAATGAACGGTTTTGACGACAACTGGGGCACGGCCGTCAACGTCCAGGCCATGGTTTTCGGAAATCGCGGCGAAAGTTGCGCCACGGGCGTCGCCTTCACGCGCGACCCGGCCACCGGCGAAAATCTTTTCTATGGCGAATACCTGATCAACGCGCAGGGCGAAGACGTCGTCGCGGGCATCCGCACACCGCAGCAGGTCACCAAAGAAGGCTCCCTGCGCTGGGCCAGGGACAACAAGATTTCCGAGGAGGAGCGGGCCGCGAAATACCCCTCGCTGGAAGAATATATGCCCGCCGCCTACGAGGACCTGGTGAAAGTTTACACCAAACTGGAACAACACTACAAAGAAATGCAGGACATTGAATTCACCATCCAGGATCAGAAGCTCTGGATGCTCCAGACCCGTACCGGCAAGCGCACGGCCGCCGCCGCGGTGAAGATCGCGGTGGACATGGTCAATGAAAAACTGATCGATAAGAAAACGGCGCTTCTGCGCATCGATCCGTCGTCACTGGATCAACTGCTCCATCCCACCTTCGATCCCCATGCAACCCGCAACGTCATCACCAAGGGACTGCCCGCCTCGCCCGGCGCGGGAACCGGCCGCGTAGTGTTTAACGCCGATGACGCGGAAGCATGGAGCAAGCGCAAAGAAAAAGTCATCCTAGTCCGCATTGAAACCTCCCCGGAAGATTTAAAGGGGATGAGCGCGGCGCAGGGCGTGCTGACGCAGCGCGGCGGCATGACTTCGCATGCGGCGGTCGTCGCCCGAGGCATGGGCAAATGCTGCGTTTCCGGCTGCGGTGATCTGGAAATCAGCTATGCGCAGAAAACCATCAAGGTCAACGGAAACATCATTAAGGAAGGCGACTACATCTCGTTGGACGGATCCACCGGCGAAGTGATGCTGGGCGAAGTGAAAACGATCCCCGCGGAGCTTTCCGGCAATTTCGGCATCATCATGCAGTGGGCCGATGAAGCCAAGAGGCTGGGCATCCGCACGAACGCCGATACGCCTCGCGACGCGGCCGCCGCCCGCAACTTCGGCGCGCAGGGCATCGGCCTGTGCCGCACCGAACACATGTTCTTTGAAGGCGACCGCATCAAGGCCGTTCGCGAAATGATTCTGGCCGACAACCTGGAAGGCCGCAAAAAAGCGCTGGCCAAGCTGCTCCCGATGCAGCGCGAAGACTTCTACGGCATCCTCAAGGCCATGGAAGGATACGGCGTCACCATCCGCCTGCTCGATCCGCCCCTGCATGAATTCGTTCCGCACGAAGAAGACGCTCAGATGGATATGGCGCGCGAAATGGGCATCTCCATCGACGCCGTCAAAGCCAAGGTGGCGTCGCTGCATGAATTCAACCCGATGCTGGGCCACCGCGGCTGCCGCCTGGGCATCACCTTCCCGGAAATCACGGAAATGCAGGCGCGCGCGATTTTTGAAGCCGCCTGCCAGCTGGTCAAAGAAGGCGTGGACGCCAAGCCCGAAGTCATGGTCCCGCTGGTCGGCACCGTGAAAGAGCTTTCCTCCCAGAAAGCCATCATCGTCGAGACCGCCCGAAAGGTGATGGAAGAAACGGGCGTGAACGTCGAGTATTCCGTGGGCACGATGATCGAAGTGCCGCGCGCCGCCGTCACCGCCGATGAAATCGCGAAAGAAGCCGCATTTTTCTCCTTCGGCACCAATGATCTCACCCAGATGACCTTCGGTTACAGCCGCGACGATGCAGGCAAGTTCCTGCCCGACTATGTCGCCCAGAAAATCCTGCCGGTCGATCCGTTCCGCGTACTGGACCGAGACGGCGTCGGCCAACTCGTCCGGATGGCCGTGGAAAAAGGCCGCGGCGTCAATCCGAAACTGAAAGTCGGCATCTGCGGCGAACACGGCGGCGAACCGAGCTCCATCGAGTTCTGCCATCTGACCGGCCTCAACTACGTGAGCTGCTCGCCCTTCCGCGTGCCCATCGCGAGGCTCGCCGCAGCCCAGGCCGCCCTGCGAAATCCGTCCCCCGCGAAAAAAGCGGTGGCCAAAGCAACCGGCAAAATTCTGGCCAAGGCCAAGACGCTGATCAGCAGTGCAAAAGCGGTAAAGAAAGCCGTGGCCGTGGCCGTGAAAACCGCCAATGCCAAACCGGCCGCCAAAAAACCGGTTGTTAAGAAGGCTGTCACGAAAAAAGCGGCGCCGAAAAAAGTCGCCGCAAAGAAACCGGCGGCAAAGAAGGCTCCCGCAAAGAAAGCGATTGTGAAAAAAGCCGCCGTAAAAAAACCGGCCGCCAAAAAAGCTGCGAAGAAGAAATAAGTATTTCAGTGACTCTTCCATGAAAAACAGCCGGGGCGGACTGAACCACCCCGGCTGTTTTATTCCAGCCGCCCCCTCAGAATAAAAGGGGAAGGTTCTATTTATTTTTCTATTGATTTTTTAAGGTTTCGCGACTTCATTTCTTCGTGTTCCTGCGCGAGATGCGTCGCGTAATCCCTGAACGTCCAGCCGAGGGCTGTTTCGGTGATGACGGCGAAGATCAGCGACTGCGGTTCCGGCAGGACCGCCTTGAATGACCGCATCACAGAGAAGACCTGTTCGCGCTCCAGCGCGGCAACCACCACGACACGGCAGGGAAACCGGCCCGGCAAAACCGGCGTGGAATCGTCCGGCTTCGAACCGGAAATGAAGCTTTCCAGCGCATTCCCCACTTTCATGTCCAGCATGGCGTCGGTTACGGGTAGCACGACCAACTCGCACGCCGAGCCGAAAGACTCGTTAAATGACGCCCTGCCTTTTTCCATATCGCCGGGGGATAACCCCAGGCTGAAACAAATGATTTTTTCCGGCATACGGTATATTCCTTTCGGCAGTTCCAAACCGTCAAAATCTGAATTTTAGTTCTTTTTCAAACCCGACTTGAATTTGCTACAGGAATACGGGCAATTGCAAGAAAAAAACAAGTGTGTGACGGTTAACAAGGAAAATTTCTTTGGTTCACCCTGATTCCTGCCCGTAAGGAAAGAGGCTGCTTCCGCGGTTAAATTTAAAAACGCTCCTTTCCTGCACGCGGAATGCAGTGGAGGTCCTGAATCCTCTTGACTTGAAAATATGCCCTCTTTATAATTCCCTCCACATTCATGATTGGGATTCTGCAGGCAGAGAGTGATAAAGGAGAAAATGTGAAATCCTTCAAAATGTTGATGACCATCGCCATCCTTGGTTTTGTATGGGCCTGCGCAGCCGCCCCCGATAAAGACAAGGAGCCACCAAAACAACTCTTTGCCGCCGAGGGAACCGTTCTGGCATGCCAAGGCAACAATCTGCTGCTGTCAATCAACATTCCGTATTTTGCCGGGAAGTCCGGTTCCGTTGTTGACGATATCGCCCATGAGGTTGTCCGGAAAAGCTATCTTCTGGAAGAGACCCCGATCACGATTGACGGACGGAAAGGCAATGTCACCGAAGTAAGGGGCAATCAGGCAAGAATCTCTTTTGATCCGCCTCTTCCCTGCGCGCCCGGCCGCAAAGTCTCCGTCCAGGTGCCGAAAAAAACCATTGCCGTCGTCGATTTCGAAGTCATCGGCGGAAACCGGAAGGAAAAAGGCCGTGTGGTGCTGGAAGGACTGACATCCGCTCTCATCGATACCGGCCAGTTCATCGTCTTGGAAAGAACCAAACTTCCTGCACTGATGAACGAAATCCAACTCAGCCAAAGCGGCCTGACCAGGCAGGAAAAGGATGGGCCGGCCGGAAAACTCCTGAGCGCGGATCTGATCCTGACCGGCACGCTCACCGATCTTCAGGAAGAATGGGAAATCAACCTGCGGATTCTGAATGTCAGGACCGGTCAGGCCCTGTCGTCGGTGGCCATGAAGACAAGGCTTTTCCGACAAATGGAACTCAGGGACTCCGGTCCATGGGTGGAAGACTTTGAAGGTTCAGCGGCCGACGCCTCCTGGATTCTCCGCTCCAACATTCAGTCCGCGAAAAAAGGCAGAAAGGCAAGTTACAGCGTTCTTCTCGATCCCCATCAGGGCGCGGAAGGATCTCACCAGTCCCTGCGCATTGACTTCGATTTCTCAGGGGATAAAGACTTTTTCGCCATGGCCAGCAACAGGAAAAAAAGGGACCTGACCTTATACGAAGGCATTGAGTTCTTTGTCAAGGGAACAGAGGAGTTCAACGGGCAGTTCTATCTTCTGACGTCGCATCCGGATGATCCCAATAAAATCGACCAGTGGACAGGGTTCATGCTCATTGACAAAACGTGGAAGAAGGTTCGCATCCCCTTCAACTCTCTGATGGTCTCGCGGGGCTGGATTAAGGGCGGCGCAAAAAAGCAGGGCGCCATCCCCGGAGATCAGGTCATGCGGCTCAACCGGGTGGAAGGCATCCAGTTCGGCGTCGGCAGCAACAAAAATGAAGATTCCTCCGGCTCCGTCTGGATTGATAAAATCCGTCTTTACGGCGGCAATGAAAATCCCGGCTGAACCAGATCCTTTTCGACAGATTGTTCAGCTTCTTTAAAATTTCTTTCAATCAACAGTTCTTTTCTGTCCGACTCCCGCAAAAGCATTCTCTCATAATTCATAAACTATATCTTGCACTTACGCTTCCATTAGCCCTGCTCTGAAATTTTGGCACGGGTTTTTCATTAGGAGTAAGGCAAATAAGACAAAAACCCTTTT
>DAOTJI010000013.1:0-42350 GCA_035448625.1 Smithellaceae bacterium
GAGCAGCTCGATGTCGCCGTCGCGGCCCTGGCCCTTGGTGATGCGCCTGAGGATCTCGAGCATGCGCTTGGTGCCCTCGCGGCAGGGGGTGCACTTGCCGCAGGATTCATCCTGGCAGAAATCCATGAAGAAGCGGGCCATGTCCACGGCGCACTTGTCTTCGTTCATGACGATCAGACCGCCGGACCCCATGATGGCGCCGAGTTCCGCCACTTTTTCATAGTCCACGGGAGCGTTCAAGTGCTGCACGGGAATGCAGCCGCCGGACGGACCGCCGAGCTGCGCAGCTTTAAACTTCTTGCCTTTGGGAATGCCGCCGCCGATGTCGTAGACGATGGTGCCCAGCTTGGTGCCCATCGGGACTTCCACGAGGCCCACGTTGTTGACGTCGCCGGTAAGGGCGAACACCTTCGTGCCTTTGCTTCTATCCGTGCCGACCGACGCATGCCATTTGGCGCCGCGCAGGATGATCTGCGCGACGTTGGCGAGGGTTTCCACGTTGTTCAGGATGCTGGGCTTCTGCCACAACCCGGCCACGGCGGGGAAGGGCGGACGGGGACGCGGCATGCCCCGCTTGCCTTCAATCGAGGTCATGAGAGCGGTTTCTTCGCCGCAGACAAATGCGCCCGCGCCCTGGTAGATTTCCAGGTCGAAGTCGAAGCCGGTGCCGAGAATGTCTTTGCCCAGAAGGCCGGCATCCTTGGCTTGCGCAATGGCGACATTGAGGCGGTGAATGGCGAGCGGATATTCCGCGCGGCAGTAAATGTAGCCGTGGTGCGAACCGATGGCTTTGGCCGCGATGACCATACCTTCCAGGACGGCATGGGGATCCGCTTCCAGAACCGAGCGGTCCATGAACGCGCCCGGGTCGCCTTCGTCGGCGTTGCATAAAACGTATTTGACGTCGCCTTTGGAGCCGGCGGCAAATTTCCATTTCAGTCCGGTGGGAAAGCCGGCGCCGCCGCGGCCCCGAAGGCCGGAATCCAGAACTTCCTGAACGATCTGCTCCGGCGTCATTTCGGTAAGCGCCTTGGCCATGCCTGCATAACCGTCGCGGGCGATGTATTCTTCAATTTTTTCGGGATCGATGAGGCCGCGGTTTCTCAGCACCCGCAACTCCTGGTGAGCGAAGAAGGGGATTTCCTGCATGGTGGGAATGGTTTTGTCCGTCCCCGGTTCGCGGTACAGCAGTTTCTCGACGATGCGGCCTTTGATCAGGTGCTCTTCGACCAGTTCGGGAATGTCGGCCGGTTTCAGGCTGATGTAGATGACGCCTTCCGGATACACCACCATGATGGGGCCCAGCGCGCAGAATCCGTTGCAGCCGGTTTCGACCACTTTGATCTCTTCGGCCAGTTTTCTTTTGACCAGTTCTTCCATGAGGGCATTTTTTACGCCGAGACTGCCGGAAGCCTGACAGCCCGTTCCGCCGCAAATGAGTATGTGTGAACGAAATACTTTCATGAATCCTGTATCCTCCTTAATCATCGGGCCACGATTCGCATCACGGTCGTGGACGAGACGAACGGTTTATTTTAGAACTTCAGAGCCTTTTGCCAGCACAAAAGGCGTTTGAACTTCCCCCGCCAGAATGTGGCGCTTGAAAATCTGCCGCATTTTGTTGGGATTGACGTATTCGTACTTGATCGGCTCGGCGTTCAGCACTTCGACGGTCACGAGCGGTTCACGGCTGCACAGGCCCATGCAGCCGGAGGTGGTGACCACCACGTCCTGCACTTTGGCGGCTTCAATTTCTTCCAGCAGCGTGTCCATCACTTCTTTCGCGCCGGATGCGATGCCGCAGGTTCCCATGTGAACCGTGACTTTTACGCGGCGGTCGCCGTCGCGCAGGGACATTTCCTTGTGCACTTTCTCTTTAATTTTTTTCAGATCCTCGATGGTAATTTTCGCCATGGGCGTGTCCTCCGTTATCTTTTGATCGGTGATGACTTACTTGTATTGACTCAGGACTTCTTTGACTTTAGCGGGCTTGACGCGCCCGTGAACATCCTCATCCACGACAATGACGGGACCCAGTCCGCAGGCGCCGAGGCAGCGGACGGACTCCAGCGTGAACATGCGGTCCGGCGTGGTTTCGCCTTCCTTGATGCCGAACTGTTTCTGGAGCGTCTCCGTCAGGGCTTTGCCTCCGCGGACGTAACAGGCCGTGCCCAGGCAAACGCGAACCGTGTGCTTGCCGCGCGGGGTCATGGTGAAGAACGAGTAAAAGGTGACCACGCCATAGACGCGGCTCAGCGGCAGATTCAGGCCGGCGGCAATTCTTTTCTGCACGGGAAGAGGCAGGTATTCCAGACAGACCTGTGCTTCTTCGAGAACGGGAATCAGGCCGCCTGCCTTTCCCTTGTACTTCTCGATGATGCCGTCCAATTTTGCCACCTGCTCCGGAGTGAACTCTTTCAACAACTCTGTGTCTTCGGCTTTCATGTACGTCCTCCTCAAATCTTCGCGGCGCACTATGCTTTCGATTCTATCTCTCGCAATCCTTCTTCCATTGCGCCCCGGATATATTTTATGACCTCGGGATGATTAATGGGTACGTCATCGATTTCTTTACGGATTTCACGCGTATCCATCTCAAACTGCCGGTCATTATGCCTGTGTTTATAAAAAAAATCAATATCAGAATTCGAAATAATGAGAATTATGATGGCGTTTACGATAGCGCCCAGGGGCTGTCGGTCCAGATGGTAAAGTCTAAACGTGGCCTTGACGGCAGTGCCTCGATTTTCTTCGGATTTTAACTGAAAAGCGCCGCCGGACCTCTCCGCGGCGTCCTTGAGCAGCGGAAGACCCAGCCCCACGCGGCGAACCGTTTTGGTGGTGTAAAAGGGGTCCAGAACTTTTTCCAGGACGTCTTTGGCCATTCCGTGTCCGTCGTCTTTGATTTGAACGGTGAGCAGGTCGCGCTCGGAGTCTTCCTCAAGGCTGATTTGAATCAGTTTCGCGCCCGCGCGAACGGAATTTTCGGCGACGTCCAGGATGTGGTCGGCCAGCGTCAGCATGCGTCCTCCAGAATGCGGCGGCCGTCCTGTCCCAGGACGGCTTTTCTGATTTCGTCGAAAGTCGGTTCCTCCAGCAGGAAAAGAGTGGTTGAAGTTCCGATGTCCTGAAGAAAATGCGCGTCGGAGGACGTCCAAAACGGATACCGGCCAAGTTCCGGATACTGGAGCCTGCCCCTGGCGAGTCCGGTGTGTTTGGAGATTTCCAGCGCGTCAAAACGCGAGCTTTCTTCGATAAAACCGAGCTGGCTCAGCACGCTGAAGCTTTCGCGGTCGATGTGGGCGGGGACGGCGAGGCCTTCCAGCCGGTGAATGAGGTCCACGATCTCATCGATCGGCAGATCCGTAGCGCCGATGAGGAGCTGGTGGTTCAGCCCCTCCACTTCGCCCAGCTCATTGACGACGGCCTGCACGCCGAAGCGGTCTTCGTCGTTTTCTCCGAACAGGTGCCGGTCAACCGCCGATTGAAGCTCCTGAAGGCCGGACAGGCGGCCGAAGAGCGCCAGCAGGTGAACTTCCTCCCTGGTGGTCACTTCCATGGCCGGGAGGATGCGGATGTTTTTTCCCGCGGCGGCCGCCATGACGTAGGGAACATTTGCGGAAGCGTTGTGGTCGCTGATGGCGATCAGGTCGAGATGCCGAGCGATCGCCCGCTCCACCAGAGCTTTCGGATGCATGTCCAGCTCGGCGCAGGGCGAAAGGCAGGTGTGAATGTGAAGATCGCAGTTAAAAACTTTCAGCATGGCTTCTTTGATCGCTCCCTGCGGAAGCGCCCCCTAAGAGGTTTGCCTGAAGATCGAGCCTTGGGGGAGGGCGGTTTCGCCTTTTTTGTTTTGGCCCGGATGATTTCCGGGCGCTAAAACGAAGATGCCCTGCATGGATCGCCCGGCGCGAACGGGCGTCTTCAACCGTCAGCGCCCGGACGTCAGCAAATTGTAAATCCGGCCGGAGAGCTCGAAGGCGGGCAGATCGGACACGAGGACGGGAATCTTTTCCGCTTCGGCCTTTTCGAGGGTTTCTTTGGCCGGTTCACAGGAGTTGATCAGGATGATCCCCGCGTGCTCCTTGAGGCTGGCGACGGCGACAATGTTCTGGTGCACCTGGCGGGTGATCCAGATATAGCCCTCTCTGGAGTTGCCCATGACATCGCTCAGGAGGTCTCCGGTGTAGCCGCCGGTGACTTCCCTGCCCAGACCCTCCCTGCCGCACTTGACCTCGAGGCCGAGAGCCGCGGCGATTGCTTCAACATTCATACGCTAACCCTTTGATGTACGTTATGGTGTTTGAATGGTCATCTTCAGATGCGTCCCTTTGCCGACCTCCGACTCGATATGGAATTCGTCGGAGTAATTTTTGATGTTGCACAATCCCATGCCCGCGCCGAAGCCCATTTCCCGGATTCTCTGATCGGCGGTGGAGTATCCTTCCTGCATCGCCAGATCGATATTGGGAATGCCCTGGCCTTCATCGATCACCTCGATGCGCACCGCGCCGGAATCGACGGTCAGGTTCACAACGGCTTTTTTGGCGTAGGACACGACGTTGATTTCCGCCTCATAAGAGACAATGGCGGCTTTCCGAACGATGTCTCCGGGGATGCCCAGTTTCTTCAGAATGGATTTAATGCTGGTGGACACAATACCGGCGGAATTGAAATTGCCGCCTTCGATATGAAAACTTCCCGAATAGAGATTTGAATTAGGTTCGCCCACTGGTGGTTTCAACTTTTGGCAGGCAGCCGACAATTCCTTTCATGTAAAGACGCCCCGCCGTTTCAAAGAGAATGTATTTTGTGGCCAGAATGGGGATTTTCAGTTCGCTGGCTAAAGTAATGGTTTCGGAGGACGGCTTTTTGCCCCGCACCAGAATAATGGCTGCGATGTCCAGTACGTTGGCGGTCCGGATCACCTGGGTGTTGGTCAAGCCGGTCAAGAGCAGGCTGCCCGCTTTGGCGAAAGCCAGTACGTCGCTCATCAGGTCGGCGCCGAAGGCTGTTTGTACTTCAAGGTCAAGGCAGTCTTCGCCGACAATGACTTCCGCGTCCAGAATATCTCTCACTTCACTCAGTTTCAAAGGCTGCTCCTCATCAATCCGCAAAATGGTTTACAGGGATCCAACGGTTGTCGCTTCCTTCGTTTCCTTAAAAACCGCAGTCTTTCTATCATGGCTCATGATTTGCGTCAATAAGATTAAATGGCGCCGTGCTTCCGTTTTGAAGAGCCGGCGTCTGGCGATTGGGGCACCCGCGGATCCGCTTTCGATGACTCATAGCCCCGTGCGATGTAAAACGCGGCCAGATCGAAGAATATGGTCATGCGCCGCTGCAGTTCAAAGGTCGCGTAAAGGCCGAGGTTCTTTTGCAGCGCCCCGTGGGCCAGCGCCACATCCCAGATGTGCTTCCGGATCAGGCTGAGCGCGCTGAGCGCGCTGCTCAGAAGCGTCCCGGCCTTTTTTCGCTCCCGGCCCAGCTTGATGTAGAAATTCCGGATGTGCGAGGCGCCATAAGCATCGCCCATCCAGAGCGTGATCTGCGAAATGATCCGGTCGCAGATGCCGTAGAGAACCGAGGATTCGTAGCGGTGGTATTCTTCGGTGGAAGGATTAACGGATACGTCTTCGATCCATTGCCGGATGATGGCCTCCCGGTTTTTCAAAAGGTTGGCGATCAGACGCCTCGTGAGGGAATTGGCGCGCTTTGAAGCGAGAAGCGAGGGGTCGGATCGATGTTCGACCGCATCCAGGATGGCCCAGTAGTCTTTTTTGCTCCGGATGTAGGCCGACACGGCGCGCCGGTTGGAGCGGAACGCGAGCGGAGGGATGCGGTCTATCGGGAAGAACTTTGCCTGGGCGCTGTCATCGCCCGCCGCGACTCTCCCGGCGGTCTTTTCCACGACAAACGTCAGAAAAAGCAGGTCGCCGTAAAAACGGCTTTTGTAGGAATCCACATCCAAAAGTCTGCCGATCCGGCCCCGGATGCCGGTTTCCTCGACGAGTTCGCGCAGGACGGCTTGTTCGATGTTTTCCCCGGCTTCCGCGAAGCCGGTCGGAAGGCACCAGCGGCCCCGAAACGGCGCCCGGTCGCGCTTCACCAGCAGAATCTGTCTGGAGACGTCCACGATTGCGGAAACCACCGGCAGCGGATTGTCGTAAAAAAACGAGCGGCAGCCTGGACAGAAATCCCGCCAGACCAGGTCTTCTTTTTTCTTCGCGATCGGGCCGCCGCAGTAGACGCAGAATTTCCGTTTTCTCTTCATGGTCCTTCCTTCGATGAACGGGGTTGGGAGCAAATAAAAATCGCGTCGTCCTTGCACATGGATACCGTTCGACGTTCGGCCGCCATGCAGGTCATCGTCCGGGTCAGATCGGGGAGGATGAGATCGGCATGAGGAGGCGTTCCCGCCAGAAAAAACGGGCGCTTGAAGCGGTAGTAATCGATAAACGCCCCGATTTCCTGCGGGGGGAAAACCAGCGTATTGGGGAAATCGATTTTTAGAATGCCGCCGAAGTGCGGGGCCAGGAGCGACTCGCCGTTTTCCGCGGAAAACGCATTCAGAATTTCTTCAATGGGCAGGATATCGTTCGGTTCGATGATCCGACGGGACCGGAGGATGCTTCGGATGATATCGATCAGTTCGCGCATGTTGCCCGACGCGTGCGTGATCGTGATGAAGAGGCCGTCCGGCTTCAGGATGCGGGCAATGTCCGGAAGAACCTCCACAAAAAAGTAAAGAGCGAAGCTGCAGAGAACCAGATCGACTCCGCAAGGAGGAAGGCCGGCAATCTGATGAACGCCGTCGCTTGAAAAGCGCCCCGGATAGCCGGCTTTCTCGCAGGCTTTCAGAAAAAAAGGTTTGTATTCGGGGATGATGTCCAAACCGGTGATGAAGGCCTGCGGATGAAGACGACCCTTGAGCGCGCCGGTGAAGGAACCGAACGCGCAGCCCAGTTCCAGGACATTCCGGCACGAAGTCAGATCCACCGGGTGCAGGGCCTTCCGCCGGATATCGTCCGGGTTGGTGGAACAGCGACGGATGATCCGTTCCATCTCCCGGTGGTTCAGCACATCACGGAAAACCTCACGGATTTTTTTGTCATCGAGAGCATCGGCCATGCTTTTCCTCAAGGCCCCGGTATTTGGAGCGCGCGTCGGCGGACTTGCGTGTCCCGCTAGAGTTCGATGTCCAGGCCGTCGTAGGCCAGATCAATTTTCAGACTGGACGAGCCGTCAAGGATTTTGAGATAGGCGCGGGTGTCTTCCAGAAACCGGTCCAGAGCTTCGTCATCGAAGGTGTGCTCGTTGTGAAAAAGACAAAGGCGCCGGACGCCGGCGGCCAACGCCATTTCAACGCCCAGTAGATTGCTGGAATGGCCCCAGTTCTCCTTGGTGTCCACCGCGTCCAGGAAGCGGTATTGCGCGTCGAAGATCAGCAGATCGGCATTTGAAAAAAAGGAGAGAAACCGATCATGCTCTTCGCGGCCGCTGCCTTTGTGCTCCGAATCGGTGGAATAGACGACGACCCGGCCGTCTTTCTCCAAGCGGTATCCGTAGGAGCCTCCCGGATGGTTCTGCCGAATGCAGGCGACCTTCATGCCGGCAATGTCGTATTCGCCCCCGGGTTCGAGGGTGTGAAAACGGATGTCGGCCTTCATGGCCGGAAAGGGAACGGGAAAGCAGGGTTCGCTCTGCTGGCGGACAAAGCTCTGTTCGAGATCCGGATGGCCTCCGTAGATGTGGATGCGGTGCCCCGGCAGATAGGCGGGCGTAAAAAAAGGAAATCCCTGAAGATGGTCCCAGTGCGGATGCGACATCAGCAGGTGAAAGACGGTCGGCAAATCGGGCTGCCCGGCGGCTTTCGCCTTCATGTAGGAGCTTCCGAAATCGCGAAGTCCCGTCCCGGCGTCGCAAAGAACATATTCGCCCGCGCCGCCGAGTTCGACGCATGCCGTGCTTCCGCCGTAGCTGGCCCGGACGGGAAAGGGGAGTTCGTTCCGGACGAAGGCTTCAATGGCCTCGTCGGTCTCCAGCGGGCGGGTGCGGGAGGCCCGGATCGCCTTTACGATTTTTGCCTCGATCTCCCCGGCGGTGATCGAGGCGGGCAAAGACCCTCTTGTCCCCCAGAAATGAACCCGCATCATCCTTCCCCTTTTTGTTTCCGGTGTGGCTTCCATGGCCAAGACGAAGGTATTCTGTCACATCGCCGTCCGCATCGCAACGAAAAATATCCGTCTCTCTAGGACAGAGAAAGCAGGTAGGAACGAAGATTAATCCGGGCATGGACGAGATTGAGCTTTTTCCGAATATGATTTCGATGGGTTTCCACCGTTTTCAACGAAGCGTTCAGCGCGGCGGCGATTTCGCCGGATTTTTTCCCCTGTTTGATCAGGTCCATGATCAGAATTTCCCGGGGCGTCAGGTCCGCGTGTGCGGCGTGAATATTTTTCAAAAACGGCGAGAGAATCTCCCGAAGATGGTGCTCCAGAATCTGGAGGTCGTTTTTGTGGCGATCCGCCAGATTGGCTTCCTTGAGTTTCTTTACATAGGGAAGGATGAGGTCATGGACGTTGGCCTGCAGCTTCGCTTCGATGTCCTGCCGGTCTTCCTTGTGCCGGCGCATTAAAACACGCAGGGTGATGTTGGCGTCCTCAAGACTCTCGGCAAACCGCTTCAGATCGTTTTCAGTCCGCTTCCGGTCGGTGATGTCCATGCCGGTGCCCGCGATGCACCGCTTGCCTTCGTAAAAGAAGCGTCTGGCATGGAGCCGGAAAATTCTGTGGATTCCGTCTTTGAAAATCATTTTTGCCTCCGTGGAGAGCTCCCCGACGCGAAGAACCTCCCGGATACCTTCCAGCGTGGCGTTTCTATATTTTTCGGGACGGATGTCCGCAAACGGCACCTCCCGGAGCTCGCTGTCCGAATACCCGGTCACGACTTTCAGATGATCGTTCCAGCGGAGAAGTTTTCCCTGTTCGTCGAGCACGAAAAACAGCCCCGGCAGGCTCTCCACGACCGTCTGGCTGAAGTTCCGCTCATGAAGCAGGTTTTCTTCCGCCTGCCGGCGCCGGGTGATGTCGCGCGTGACGCAGACGATGCAGAGGATCCTCCCGTTTTTCAGAATGGGGGTCGCGCTGGTTTCGATGTGCCGCAGGGTTCCGTCCTTCGCGAAGATGATATAGTCCGACGGCTCAACGGTTTTCCCCTCCAGAATCGAAGCCAGCTTGGCTCTGGCCTGCGCGTAGCAACCGGGATCCATCACCCTTTTGATCTTCGCAAACGGTTTGCCGATAAAGTCCAGCGGATGATAGCCCAGATTTTTTTCGACCGAGGGAGACATGGTCAGTATCCGGAGGTCCGTATCGAGCAGAAAAATGACATCCGACACCTGTTCAAAAGTCAGCCGGTATCTCTCCTCCTGCTCGCGGAGCTCCTCGTTGGCCTTTTCCAGGTCCGCCATTTTCTTTTCCAGCGTGGAGAAAAGAATTTCATCGTGTTTGCGAAGAAAATTCAATTCTTCTTTCAGCGGGTCGGAAGCTTTCGGTCCGGCCGGCCTGGTTTTTTCCAGGAGATTGTAGAGCAGACGAATCAGGATGTGCGGTTCCTGGGGTTTGAGAATGAAAAGGTCGGGGGCCAGGCTCATGGCCCGCGCCCGTTCCCGGGATTTCGCGTATTCGCCGGTGTAAAAGACAAAGGGAATGGACTTGAGCGCATCGTCGAGTTTCCATTCGCGGCAAAGGGTGTAGCCGTCCATGACCGGCATCAGGATGTCCGAGATGATGAGATGAGGAGGGTTGCGGCGGGCCATGTCCAGGGCCTCCCTGCCGTTTCCCGCCGTGACGGCTTCCAGGCCGTTGGCGTTGAGCAGGGACTGCAGAAGAAACAGGCTGCCCGGGTCGTCGTCCACAATCAGGATTTTGTTTTTCATGGTCCCCTCGCCGGAAATTCGTTCTTGGATGACACGGGATGCTCTAAAGCTTTTTTCAGGGCGAGGCAAGATAAAAAACACAGCCGGGTGCACCCGGCGGCCATCCAGGTGTCGGTGCGTCGTGATCCGGAGTGCCGGCCTGATCTTGACCCCCGACGTATTATCCATTGATGAATTTTCAGAAATATGCCAAATTGGCGTCCATCATCATGGAAGCAGCGGTTCGATGCCGGCGATTCGGCGCAAAGCAGCAGGACGCGGGATCGGCAACGCAGAGCTTTTGGGTGCGAGGACGCCGCTGACGGGGAGCGCTGATGGATGATTGTCGTGTGCAGCTGGCCAATCTGGTGGACACCCGGAACCCCAACGCCGTTCTGGAGGAAATCCACGCGATTACCGGTCTGATGCATCCGCGGTTTGACTTTGCCCATTTTGACCGGGCCTATTCGGATGTGGTCCGTCTGTTTCGCGGCGAGTATCCGTCCTATCGCTCCTGCAATGTCCGGTACCATGATCTCGGCCACACCTTGTCGGTTACGCTTGCCGTCGCCCGCCTGCTGCACGGGGCCGTGGAAGCCGGACTATCGATCGCCGAAAAAGACCTGAACATGGGCCTCATCAGCGGGCTCATGCACGATACCGGCTATATTCAGGAAATCTCAGACCGACAGGGGACCGGGGCGAAGTACACACAGGTTCACATCAACCGAAGCATCGCGTTTCTTCAAGCCTATTTGCGCAAAGTTCCGGCGTTCCAAGACGATCTGGATTCGTTTCGCGATATCCTGCTGTGCACGGGGCTCAACACCTGTCTGGACGCCATCCGGTTTGCCGGAGCGGCGGTTGAGCGGCTGGGGAAAATGCTGGGCACGGCGGATCTTTTGGGTCAGATGGCCGATCGCTATTACCTGGAAAAGCTGCCGGATCTTTACGACGAGTTCATCGAGGGAGGCATCACGACCTTTAGCGGCCCGCTGGATCTTCTGGATAAAACGCAGGGGTTTTATCAGATGACGCTGAAGCGTTTCGCGGATGAATTGGGAAATCAACACCGTTTTTCGCGCTATCATTTCAGGAAGCGCTGGGGCATCGACGAGGACCTCTACCTCAGAAGCATTGAAAAAAACATGGCGTATCTGGACCGGGTGGTCACCGTTCACCGGAAGGATTACGCAAAGCACCTTCGAAGGTTTGCTCACCTCAATGAAAATTTTGACCGTCAGGGAGGAAAAAAATGAAAAAGATTGTATGTCTGTTGGCGATAGGGTTGCTCGTAGCCGGGGTTTGCTGGGCGGCCGGAGCGGAGGACTCTCTGCAAAACATCAAAAAAAGAGGCGTCTTGCGGGCCGGCGTCAAGGATCTGACGCCGAGCTTCGCGCTGGCCGACATCAAGACGGGGGAGATCAGCGGGTATGATGTTGATTTTGTCCGGGCGATCGCCGGAAAGCTGGGCGTCCGCCTGGAGATCACTCCTTTCAGCGGAGAGGAAAATGAGAGGATTTCCTCCCTGACGGAGGGAAAGGTCGATATCGTCGCGGCGACCATGACCATTACCCCGGAAAGAGAAAAACTGATTGACTTCAGCCACCCTTATTTTGTCACCGCCCAAAAGTTTCTGGTGTACAAAGGGACCGTACAGCGGCTGAGCGATCTGAAAAACAAGAAGATCGGAACCGTGGATCAGACGACCTCGGTGCAGAATCTCCGCAAAGCGCTCCCTTCGGCGTCCATCGTGCTCTTCACCGGTTACGTTCCGGCTTTTCTGGCGCTGCAGAACCGGCAGATCTTCGCCGTTTCGACGGACGAAGCCATTCTGGCCGGCATTCTGGCGAAAGCGGAGAAAGGCGAATTTGAGATTCCGAAAGTCAGCATTTCCAGAGAACCTTACGGTCTGGGCGTCCGCAAGGGGCAGACTTCCTTTTTGCGTTTTGTAAATCAGGCGCTTCTGGAGATGGAGCGAAGCGGCGAAGCCAAGAGAATCTTCGACAAGTGGTTCGGTCCGGAAAGCTCCGCTCCGCTGGAGAGGACGTTCAGAATCACCGCGAAATAAGGGGACAAAACGACCGTCGGAAGGAAGCAGGGCGCCGCCGGAAATCAGCGGTGGTTCTCCAGGGCGGCGATCTTGGCGATTCTCCGTTCGTGACGGCCGCCTTCGAACGAAGTGCTCAGAAATTTCTCGATCATTTCCTCGACCGGTACGGCGTAGTTCATTCTGCCGCCGAAGGCGATGAAGTTGGCATTGTTGTGAGCCCTGGCCATTTCGGCGCTGTATAGATCACAAAGCAGGGCACAGCGGATGCCGGCGATTTTATTGGCGGTGATGGAGACGCCGATGCCCGTACCGCAAAGCAGGATGCCGAATTCGTATCCGCCCTGGAGGAATTCCCGACAGGCGGCCCGGGCCATGTCCGGGTAATCGACGGGTTCGCTGCCCTGCGTTCCGAGATCGGTAACCTCGAAATGCTTCCTGCGTAAAAAGTCAATGATCCTCTCTTTCAGCGCAACCGCTCCATGATCGGCGGCGATGACGATTTTTTTCATCTGCGGACACCCTCCGGATCTCTGATGCTGCTTCTTTCTACGAGATGGCGCCGGAAGTCAACAAAAAATCTTTACAACCGCATCGGATTTGCGTAGAAAAATGCCATGCGCGACTGGTTGAACCGGTATCATCACTACCTGCTGATCGAGAAAGGGGCGGCGGACAACACGCTTGCGGCGTACGGACGCGATTTGAACCGCTATCGGATCTTTCTCGACCAGAGGGGCATTTCGGATCCGCGGTCGGTGGCGCCCCAGACGGTTGTGGATTTTCTGGTGCAGCTCAGGTCGGAAGGGCTTTCGGCCAATTCGATGAACCGGACGCTGGCCGCCCTTCGCGGCTTTTACAAATACCTGCTTCGGGAAAAAGTTCTGGAGGAATCCCCCCTGGCCCGGATTGAACTGGCCAAGGTCTGGATGCGTCTGCCCGATACGGTCAGTCAGGAGGAGATGAACCGAATCCTGTCGGGTCCGGATGATTCGACGCCGTCGGGGCTGCGGGACCGGGCGATGCTGGAACTGCTCTATGCGACCGGGCTTCGCGTGTCGGAGCTGGCCGGCCTGACCATGAACAGCATCAACTGGCAGGTGGGTTTTCTGGTCGTCATGGGAAAGGGCGGCAAAGAGCGGGTCGTTCCCGTGGGTAAAACGGCCTATGACTGCGTGCGCCGCTATGTGGACGAAGCGAGACCGAAGTTCGTCCGGGCCAAAACGACGGATGTTTTGTTTCTGAACCGCTTCGGACGGGCCCTGACACGCCAGGGGCTCTGGAAAATCATCGTGCGTTATGCGCAAAAAGCGGGCTTGCAAAAAAATGTGCACCCGCATACATTCCGGCATTCCTTTGCTTCCCATCTGCTGGAAGGAGGGGCGGATTTGCGGGCGGTGCAAGTGATGCTCGGTCATTCGGATATTTCAACGACGCAGATTTACACGCATGTAACCCGGGAACGCCTGAAGGAGATCCACCGGAAATATCATCCAAGGGGTTGACGCTTTGCGAAAACCGGCAGGGTTCAAAATCGGATTCGGTAAGAAAGTTTTCGCCGCGGCGGCGGGGATCGCGGTGCTGGCTTTGGCTTTTCTGCCGGTTTCTCCCGGGATCTTCCGGACAGCCGGCTTTTATTTCCAGAGAGGAATCAACACTTTTTCCTATTATGTTCTGGGGGCCGCGCCGCATTTCTATTATCTGGAGATGGAAAAAAACGCGAGCGATTTTCGCGTCAGAGCGGGTGAAACCCTGGACGTTACGTATCGCGATGAATTTGTGATCAAATCCGTGGCGAGCGATGATGTGAGCGGAAAAAACGTGACGGCGGTCCTGGAGGGAACGCGCAACAAAGGCCCTGTCGTCGGCGTGCCGTTCCGGGGGGTTGACTTGGTCGACCATGTCCTGCAGGGCGGCGTGATTCCCGAAGGAACGAAGGTCCCCGGCGTTTATCGAATCGTCATCTATGCCGCGCAAACCAAAATCGGCGCTGTGCCCCTCCGGGTGATGATTATGCCCCAGGACTGGCTGAGGTTCGCGAAGAGCCGCGGCAATACCAGCGAACAGGAGGAGTACCTGAAGAAAGCGGCGGCCCGGAACCGCGAAGACGCGGGGGTGCGAAAAATTCTGGCCGGCATTTATGTTCAGCAACACCGGATCGGCGAGGCCGCGAAAATGTATGAAGAAGTTTTGCGCATCATTCCCGGCGATGTCCTCGCAATGAAGGAATTGGCCCGCTGCCTGGAGCAGCTCGGCCAGGAGGACCGCGCCGTCGATCTTTTGTCGCGGCTGACGGTTGTTCCGGCGGAGGATGCCGAAGTCCATGCCATGCTCGGCGCTGCCTATGGGCGAAAAAACAGCTGGAACAAAGCGGCGGAAAGTTACTCCCGGGCGGTCCAAATGGATCCGGAGAACCATGCGGTGCGCCTTTTGCTGGCCCAGGCGTACGAAAGGTCCCGTCAGCCCGACGCGGCGGTGGAACAATACCGCTGGGTCATTCAACATGCTCCTGACGCCGCCCCGGCCTGGCAGGGGATGGGAGACCTGTATTTGAAGAGCGGGCAATTCGCAAAGGCCGTCGACTGCTACAAGCGGGTTTTGGACATCCGCCCGAAAGATGCGGCGGCGCATGCCAATCTGGCCACGGCTTACGCCGGGCAGGGCAAAGCAAAAGAGGAAATGGAGCACTTGAAGCAAGCCGCGGCCCTGTCGCCCGACGAACCGGTGATCCGGTTCAATCTCGCGGCCGCCTATGAAAAAAGGGGGCAGACGCCCGATGCCGTCCGGGAATATGCCCGGGTCTTGAAAAGCAATCCGAACGATGCCGATGCGCTTGCGCGCCTGGCGGACCTGACCTTTCAAAGCAAGCAGTATGAGCAGGCAGCCGATTATTACGAAAAGCTCTCGCGGATGCACCCGACGCGCGCGTCGATATTCGTGCGGCTGGGATTTGCCCGCGGGGAACTCAAGCAGTATGCCGCATCGGCCGAAGATTACGAAAAGGCGGTCCGGCTGGGGGCAAAAGATCAGACCCTGTATTATAATCTGGCGTATACGTACACGAAGCTGGGCAGGGAAAAGGATGCCGTCCGCTACTACGAAAAAATATCGCCTCAGAATAAAAAAACGTTGAGTATTCTGGCCGATTATTCCCTGAGAGAAAAAAAGTACGCCCAAGCCATCCGGTATTACGAGAGAATTCTGAAACTGGAGCCCAAGAAGG
Organism: Smithellaceae bacterium; assembly: GCA_035448625.1. Taxonomy (GTDB): domain Bacteria; phylum Desulfobacterota; class Syntrophia; order Syntrophales; family Smithellaceae; genus UBA8904. Next base: position 15,193 of record DAOTJI010000013.1, read on the forward strand.
CGTCCTCCTGGGCCGGTCTGGGATATGCCTGGCTGGCTTCCGGAAATCCGGATAAGGCCATTGAACATTACCAGCAGGCCCTGAAATACGACCGCGAGGATGACGAAATCTACGCCAATCTGGGCATGGCCTATGAGAAAAAAGGGCTTTACCCCGAAGCCCTGAAAGCTTATAGGAGCGCCTACGAGATCAATCCGGAAACGAGGGTGGCGCCCCGGATTCCGAGGCTGCGCATTCAACTGTTGCACAAAAAAGAAACGAAGGGAAGCGACTCATGAAGCAGGTGAAACTCAATGCCCACACGATCGGCGGCGGGTCCGGTTTTGTTCTGATGGCCGGTCCCTGTGTTCTGGAAAATGAAGCCGCGGCGACGGCCATTGCCGTGTATCTGAAAGAGCTGACGGACCGGCTGGAGATTCCCTTTGTCTTCAAAGCCTCCTACGATAAGGCCAACCGAACGTCGATTGCCGCCTACCGGGGGCCGGGCGCCCGAGCGGGGCTGAATATTTTAAACAACATCCGGGAAAAAATCGGCGTGCCGGTTCTTTCCGACGTGCACCGGTTTGAAGAAATTGACGAGGCGGCGGAAGTTCTGGATGTGATGCAGGTGCCCGCGTTTCTGTGCCGGCAGACGGATTTTGTCGTGGAGATCGCGAAAAAAGCGAAGATCGTGAATGTGAAAAAAGGGCAGTTCCTTGCGCCCTGGGACGTGGCCAACATCATCGGGAAGATTCAGTCCGCCGGCAATGAAAATATCCTCATTACCGAACGCGGCGCATCTTTCGGTTACAACAATCTGGTGTTCGATGTCCGCGCCCTTCCGATCATGAGGGCGATGGGATATCCCGTCATTTTCGATGCCACGCATTCGGTGCAGTTGCCGGGCGGCATGGGAACTTCGTCCGGCGGCCAGCGGGACATGGTGCCGTACCTGGCCCGGGCGGCCGTCGCGGCCGGCGTGGACGGCATCTTTATGGAAGTTCATCCGGACCCGGAAAAAGCGCTGTGCGACGGGGCCAATTCGCTTTATCTGAATTCGCTGGAAGAACTCTTGACGACCTTGAAGAAAATCGATGGAATAACGAAAGGGCTGAAGCGCGACGAGCAACGAGCAACGAGCAACGAGTGACGAGTGACGAGTGACGAATAGTGGATAGTGGATGGAAAAATGAAGAAGAAAATTATAGAGAAACTCAAAAAAATAAAAATGCTGATTCTGGATGTGGACGGGGTCATGACGGACGGCAGAATCATCATGGACAGCGACGGACGGGAGATGAAAAATTTCTATGTCCGCGACGGCCACGGACTGGTCATGCTTCAGCGTCACGGCATCCAGGTTGCGATCCTGACCGGCCGGACGTCTGCGGTGGTCGATCATCGGGCACGCGATTTGAAAATCACGCAGGTGTATCAGGGAGCGCTGAACAAGAAGGAGGTTTATGCGCAAATTCTCGAGAAAAACGGCCTGGCGCCGGAACAAACCGCTTACCTGGGAGATGATATTGTCGATATTCCCGTTTTGAAGATGGCCGGATTTTCAGCGGCAACGGCCGACGCGATGGAAGAGGTCAAGAAACATGTGGATTATGTCACGGTTTGCCCCGGCGGACAGGGGGCGGTGAGGGAAATCTGTGAGATGCTTCTTGAAGCCCTGGGCTTCCGGCCGGAAGTTGCCCGGCGATACGATTTTGCCGGACCCGAATAGCTTTACACGGAAGAAGGCCGGTGGTATATCGAATCATGGAATTTCAAAGAAAAGCAAAAATTGCGGCGATTACGCTGATGATTCTTGTGCTTGCAGGCGCGATTCTTTTTGTCGTCCTGCGGACGACGGCCGGCAAAAAGGACAATATCGTCAAGATTTTACCGGACGAAGCCGATGTCCGCATTGCGGATTTTTTTTATACGGAAGTCGGTCAGGACAATCTCCGCTGGGAAGTGAAGGCCAAAACCGCCCAGTATCAGAAAAAGAAGAATCTGGCCCTGTTCGATCAGGTTCAGATGAAGCTGATCACCCAGAAAGGCAAGGCCTTTTGGATGACCGGGGACAAGGGAGAGATGCGGACGGACAGCAAAGACGTCGAAATCCGGGGCCATGTCGTGGTGACGGCCGATACGGGAGAAAAATTCTCCACGGATGTTGTGCGCTATAGCGACGCCCGGAAAGAAATTTATACGGACGCTCCCGTTCGGATGGAAACGAGCCGCATGAAAATTCAGGGGAAAGGCCTCTCCATTCTGATGGACAAAGGAGAGCTTTCGCTTGCCTCCGGCGTCAAAGCAAACGTTTATTGATGGGGCCATTCATGACGATGAAAAAAATAATCCTCTGGACGGCGGGAATCCTCGCCGCTCTGAATCTTCAGGCGTGGGCGCAAACGGGCTTGATTCAGAAAAATGCGCTTCGCAAAAACGAGCCGATTCAGATTGTTTCCGATAAAATGGAGGCGTTTCAGGCCACCCGGATGGTGGTGTTCTCCGGCAATGCCGTGGCGCAGCAGGGGGATGTCCGGATCCAGGCGGACCGCCTGTCGATTTACTACAAGAACGCAGGCGCCCCGCGCGAAAAGACCGGGCCGGACATGGAGCCCGCGGGCGACCTTGAAAAAATCGTTGCCAGCGGTCAAGTGGTGATCACGCAAAAAGATGTGCTGGCCACGGGCAATGAAGCGGTGTATTATCAGGATACGGCCCGGTTCGTCATGACGGGAAATCCGGTCCTGCAGCAGGAAAAAAGCGTGATCAAAGGCTGCAGGGTGATCATTCAGGTGGATGAGAACCGCGGGAAGGTGGAGCAGTGCGCGGACGAAAATTCAGGCAGGGTCACGGCGATCATCCACCCCCGAAAGAAAAAACAGACGGATCCCCGAGAGGGAAAATGAGTCATTTATCAGCCAGGGGACTGGTTAAAATTTACAATAAAAGAAAGGTGGTCAATCACATTGACCTGACGATCTCGCCGGGGGAAGTGGTCGGACTTTTGGGGCCGAACGGCGCCGGAAAAACGACGACGTTCTACATGATGGTGGGGCTGGTCAAACCCGACGGCGGTGAAATCTTTCTGGATGAGGAGGAGATCAGCGCGTATCCCATGTATCGCCGGGCGCGCAAGGGGCTGAATTATCTTCCGCAGGAGCCGTCGATTTTCCGCAAACTGACCGTTGAGGAAAATATCCTGGCGATTCTGGAGACGCTGGAGATCGGTGAAGAGGAAAGGCATCAAAGACTGGAGGAACTGCTGGGCGAACTGGACCTGACGACGCTTGCGAAAAACCGGGCCTATTCCCTGTCCGGCGGCGAAAGAAGAAGGGTGGAGATCACCCGCGCACTGGTCACGTCTCCGAAGTACATTTTGCTCGATGAGCCTTTTGCGGGCATCGATCCGCTGGCGGTGGCCGATATCCAGAACATCATCGGGAAGTTGAAAAACAAAGGCATCGGAATCATCATCTCCGATCATAACGTCCGTGAGACGCTGGCCTGCTGCGACCGGGCGTATATCATCAACGAGGGCGCCATTCTGGTGGAAGGCAAGCCGGATGACATCGCCCAAAGTGAACTGGCCAGAAAATTTTATTTTGGAGAGGACTTCAGCCTGTAGCGCAGGGCAAGCGAACGATTGGCAACCATGGCTTTTGAATTACGACAAAATTTAAAACTTTCCCAGCAGTTGATCATGACGCCCCAGCTCCAGCAGGCGATCAAGCTCCTGATCCTTTCTCGTCAGGAACTGGTGGACACGATCAACCAGGAGATGGAGGAAAATCCCCTGCTGGAGGAAGTGGCGCAGGACGACGAAAGCAGCGAGGAGCTGCATGCCGAGGTCGCGGAGGACGTCCAGTCCATAGAAAAGGAAGAAAGCAAGGTTCCGGAGCACACCGCCGAACTGACCGGAGAAGGGGACGGACGGGAAGAATTCGACTGGAACAATTATCTGGAAGATTACGGTCCGGTGGGCGTTTCCTATGACCGGGCCGAGGGGGACGCTCCGACCCTGGACAACGTTCTGACCGAGAGCCCCTCGCTGACCGAGCATCTCATGTGGCAGATGAAGCTTTCGCCGTTCAGCGAGGACGAAGTGCGCGTCGGGGAGCAGATCATCGGCAATCTGGATTCCAACGGCTATCTGTGCGCCACCGTGGAGGAAATCGCCCGTCTGGAAAGAGTCGGCGAGGAGTTCGTGGAGAAGGTCCTGAAAAAGGTTCAGGAATTCGATCCCGCCGGCGTGGCCGCCCGGGATCTTCAGGAGTGCCTCCTGATTCAAGCCGGAATGTTTGCCCGGAACAATCCGCTCGTCGAAACCATCATCCGCGAGCACCTCAAGGAACTGGAGCTGAAAAACTACCTTCAGATTGCCCGCAGGCTCAAAGTTCCCCTGAAGGAAGTGGAGATGGCCGTATTGCTGATCAGCAAAATGGACCCCAAACCGGGCGCCGTCTATTCGCAGGAAAAGGTCCAATCCATCATCCCCGACGTTTACGTGGTCAAATCGGGGGATGATTATAAAATTATTCTCAATGACGACGGGCTGCCCCGGCTGCGGATCAGCAATTTTTACCGTGAAATCATGGGCGGCATCGGAGGACCGGACACCGCGGAAAAGGAAAACGGCCGGAAGTATATCCGGGAAAAGGTGCAGTCGGCCACCTGGCTGATCAAAAGCATTCAGCAGCGACAGAAAACCATTTACCGGGTCGCCGAAAGCATCGTGAAGCATCAGAAGGAATTCTTTGACAAAGGGATCGACTATCTCAAGCCCCTGGTGCTGCGAAACATTGCCGACGACGTGGAAATGCATGAGTCCACGATCAGCCGGGTCGTTACGAACAAGTACCTGCATTCTCACCGCGGCATCTTTGAAATGAAATATTTTTTCGGCAGCTCCATCCAGAGAACCTCCGGCGAAAATATCGCATCGAAAAGCGTCAAGGAGGAGATTCGGCAGATCATCAACAGGGAAGACCCGAAAAAACCTTACAGCGATTGTGAAATCGTTCGGCTGCTGAAGGACCGGAACATCGACATCGCCAGGAGAACCGTCGCCAAATATCGTGAAATGATGGGTGTTTTGCCGTCTTCCAAGCGGAAGAAATATTTTTAAAGCGGGCGTTGAGCAACGGGAAACGATCAAGGTAAAAAAAGTAAAATTCCGGTTGACATTTGGTTTCGTCGCCACTATACGACTAACCTTTGTTGCCGGCCGTAAGGGCGTGTTTCGGAATTTTTGAACGGCCTAAAAACAGGAGGGAGGGAAAAGGATGAATATTTCGGTAACTTTCAGAACGGGCGAAGGAGAGAACTGGCAGAAGGAATACGCGGAGGAAAAAATTGCCAGATTGAAAAAATATCTCGATGTGCCTGCCGACGTCCATATGATCCTTTCTACGGAAAAATTCCGCAATGTGGTGGAAATCAATCTGACCGCCAACGGGTGGAACGTGAACGCAAAAGAAGAAGCCAAGGACATGCATCTGGCCGTGGACCGCTGCATCGTGAAAATTGAAAAACAGCTCAAGAAGCAACGAGAAAAGAACCGGGAGCACAAGCCCAAAAGCATCCGCCACGCCGGCGTCAAAACCCTCGAAGGCGCGGAGGAAGAAGATGCCGCCTCCAAAGTGGTCGAAACCCGTAAAATTATTTTGAAACCCATGTCGCTGGAAGAGGCGGTTCTCGAACTGGAAAGCGGCAAGGCGCGTTTCCTCATCTATCGGGACACGGACTCGGAGAAAGTGAGCCTGGTGCACCGTCTGGACGACGGCAAGTTCGCCCACATTGAAACGAACAGCTAGCGGACGAAACGACGGTTCGGGGCTCGGCATGAAGAGCCCCGAACCGTAAGGAAATGGATATATGAGACGTCAGGACTGCGTCCCGGATTTCACATTCAGGTGTTGCACATGCGACTGGATCAGATATTTAAAATGGAATTTCTCAGCGACGATCTCCAGTCCGACACCAAAGAAGGCGTGCTTGCGGAATTGATCAATCTTCTGATCGGAAGCGGCTTGAAGATGGACCGGGCAAAAGCGCTCGATGTGCTGCAGCAGAGGGAAAAGCTGGGCTCGACGGGCATCGGCGACGGCGTGGCCATTCCCCACGGCAAAGTATCCGAACTGCAGGACATGGTCATTGCCTTTGGACGAAGCCGCCGGGGCGTTTCCTTTGACGCGATCGACGGAAAGCCGGTCCGGCTTTTTTTTCTGCTTCTGGCGCCCGAGCACTCAACAGGTCAGCATCTGAAGGCTCTGGCCAGAATTTCCAAGATGTTAAAAACCCCCAATTTCCGGAAAACGCTGATCGATGCGAAAACCAGAGCCGATTTGTATAAAGCCATCGTTGAGCAGGACGCGTCCTCTCCCCTGTAGGCCGGCCACCCCGTTTCCGGAAACTTCTGCGCGTGAGTGGTTTGAAGACTATCTGCCTTATCTGGGCATTCGAAAAATCTCCGACCCGCGAAATCGCAAAAATCTTTTTTCCGTAAACTCGGTGGAGTGTCTGCGGGGCCTTGCTTCGTTGCCCCGCCGACCGGCCGCGATCCTTCTGGTTCCCCCCGCGGTGCAGAAAAGACTGCTGTCTCTTTCCGGGCCTTCCCGCAAGGAGTATTTTACGAGGATATCAGGGCGCAGTCCCGCTTTGCTGATTTTTACCCAAAGTCCGTCTTTGCCGCCCATGATCCGCAGGCAGCTTCGAAACCATGGTCTATGGGCGTCGGCTTCCCCGTTTCATGCACAGCTGCTGGCCGGCCGCATCCGGTCGATCCTCCGTGAGAAGAATCATCAATGTGTATCCATTCACGGCGTCGCACTGGCGCGGAAGGGCAGGGGCGTTCTCCTCACCGGGCCCAGCGGCATCGGCAAGACGACCGCCGCGCTTGCGGCCGCCCGCGAAGAATGCACCTGGATTGCCGACGACCTGGCGGTGATTCGGAAGGTTCAGGATCGGCTGGTTCTCACCGGCCACCCGGTCATTCAAAAATATGTTCACACGCGCGAAGCCGGAATCGTCCCGGTAGGCCGGGTGCTGCCGAAATCAAGAACGAAAAAAAAGGCGGAGCTGGCCTGCATCATCGATGTCTGTCGAACCGGCCGCGAAAGAATTTCCCGGCCCGTTGAAACACGGATTTTGGAAAAATGCCTGCCGCTCGTCCGCGTGGACATTCCCCGGACTGGATATTTGCGCCGAAATCTGCTAAGCAAAGCCATGCAAAAAATGAACGAGGTCGGGTAATTGAAAAATCTCCAGGTGGTGATCATCACGGGATTGTCCGGTTCCGGCAAGAGCACCGCGCTTCGGGCGCTGGAAGATATCGGCTTTTTCTGCGTGGACAACCTGCCGGTCGTGCTGCTGCCGAAGTTCCTGTCCATTACGCTCCAGTCTTCCCCGAAGATCAGACAGGTGGCGCTGGTCATGGACCTGCGTCAGAAAACCTTTCTGGAAAAGTATCAGCGCATCTTTGAACGCCTGAAGGAACAGGGATACCGGATCAAAATTCTGTTTCTGGAAGCCGGGGAAGAGTCTCTGCTGCGCCGCTTCAGCGAGACAAGGCGCAGCCATCCGCTGTCCGAAAAGAGTTCCATCATGGAAGGCATTCAGACGGAAATCAAAAAACTGGCCACCCTGCGTCAGATGGCCGACACGGTGATCGATACCACGGCGTCCAATGTGCACCAGCTCAAGGACACCGTTCAAAAACAGTTTATGCCTTCTGCCAGCCGGAAAAAAATGTTGATCAGCGTCATGTCGTTCGGCTACCGGTACGGCCTGCCGGCCGACGCGGACCTGGCCATCGACGTGCGATTTCTTCCCAATCCCTACTACGTGGAAAAGCTGAAAAACTTAACCGGCCACCACCGGGACGTGGAGAAGTACGTTTTGAACAATGAGGAGTGCAAAACCTTCATGAGCAAAGCGGCAGACATGCTGAACTTCATCATTCCGCTTTATGAAAAAGAGGGAAAGGTGCGGCTGAATGTCGCCTTCGGGTGCACCGGCGGCAAGCATCGGTCCGTTGTGATGGCCAATCAGTTCAGCCTGTTCTTCCAGAAGCGGAAGTTCATCGTTCACACCACGCACCGCGACATCAACAAGAGTTAGGTAAGCGATAGGCGATAGGAACCCGATTCATCGCGCCTATCACCGATTGCCCCTCGCCCATAACCTCATAGATTCATCTTTTTCATCACGTTGTCCTCAATCCAGTGCGGGTCCCACCATTCCTGAGGGTTGACGAACTGGCCGCCGACCACGATGCTGAAATGCAGATGATCGCCGCCGGCCAGTCCGCTCAGACCGGAGAGGCCGATCTTTTCCTCTTTTTTTACCGGCTTGCCGACCGCGGTTTCAATCGACGACAGATGGCCGTATAGACTGAACAGCCCCAGGCCGTGATCGATGATGACGGCGTTGCCGTAAATGCCCAGCGGACCTGCGAAGACGACGATTCCGTTATTGGCGGCTTCGATGGGAGCGTGGGCGGTCGAGGCGAGGTCCACGCCAAAATGCACCGAATGGCCGAACGGTTTGCCGTCCACCAGGTAGGTGCGCTCGTCTCCGAACAGAGCCATGGGAGAGGCGTTGCGCATGCGGTGGAATGTTCCTTCCCATAATTTTTTATTCGAGGACTTACCGCAGACGGATTGAATGGTTTTGGCGTTTTCCTCCCGAAGCGTCGTGTTGACATAGCCGAAGACTTCCACCGCCGTCTTCCCCTGCAACTGAGGAATGGCCGCCTGGAATTCGGGCATGATTTTCTGGAGGAAGGTGTCGCTCAAATTCACTTTGTCCGCGCGGAATTTTTTCGGCTTGATCGTGAAGGGCATGGAGGTTCTGGATTCATTGCCCGCGTCGTCCCGGGCGAAGATGACGATCTTGGTCGCCGCGGACGCACCGGTGCCCAGGGCGAAATAGGCCACCGACGTCGGCTTTCCGCCGATCACGACAGGGTATCCCGGGAAAAACCGATCGTCCACGAAGACACCCGTCCGTGCGGCCGGTTTGGATATCCGGTAGGGGATGAAGCCGGTGCCTCCCTGGTTGATATAGTTGACGGGGCTCATCACGTAAATCTGCGGCGGCAGGGTGTCGATCCGGACCTGCTCGGAGACGACCGTTTCATTTTTAAAGAGCGAGGCGTCCCGGGCCGTGATGCGGAGGGTGGCCGGGCCGTTGTTCAGCTTTAGCGCAATGGGTTCCACCGTGAGGCGAAGGACTTTTTGCCGGATGCTTCTCGACGGAAACGTCTCTACGGTCAGAAGGTGCGGCTTCTGGTCCTGAATCAGTTCCACCGTCAGGCCCGACAGCCCGCTTCGCGCGTCGGAAAAGGTGATCCCGATGTCCTTTTTCACGCCGATGGCCGTAATGTCCGAATCCAGATTGATCAAGGGTTTTTCCCGATCCAGCCAGCCGGCAAAATAAAGCCAGCCTAATGTCCCCGCCGCCAGGACGATGGCAACCGCCGCCGCGATGGTCCCCGTCTTTTTCATTTCGAATCTCCTTGATGAAATGCCGATTTAGAATTGGCGGTTTTCATAATGGCTTTTGCAGCGCTTTGCAAGGAAAATATCTTTTCCCCGCGGGCGGATTGAGACTTTATGCCTTGATCTTGCTCGGAAACGCTGTTATATTCCCCGAAAAACAGCGAAGTGAAAGACGCATGCTGAAAAATAAGAAAATTGCTCTGGGGGTCACCGGAGGCATTGCCGCCTACAAATCGGCGGAGTTGACCCGCGCTTTCATCAAGGCCGGCGCAGAGGTCAAAGTCATCATGACGAAAAGCGCGATGGAGTTCATCACGCCGCTGACGCTTGCAACTCTTTCCCGGAACCCGGTTTATACCGGCATGTTCGAAGCCGGCGAACAATATGAGATGGCCCATATCGCGATTGCCGACTGGGCGGATGCGTTCGTCGTTGCGCCTGCGACGGGAAACGTGATCGGCAAAATCGCCTCCGGCATCGCCGATGATCTTCTGACGACGACGATCATGGCCGAAAACAAGCCGACACTGATCTGTCCGGCCATGAACGACAAAATGCTGGCCAATCCCTTTGTGCGGGAGAATCTTCGGAAACTCGCCGGAGCGGGTTACCGCGTAATGGAAAGCGGCGTGGGTGAACTGGCCTGCAACGCCACGGGCTCCGGACGCCTGCCGGAGATCGCCGACATTCTGGACGAGCTGGAAGCCCTTTTCACCCCTCAGGATTTTGCCGGAGAAACCGTATTGGTAACCGCCGGGCCGACACAGGAGCCGATCGATCCCGTGCGATACATCACCAATCATTCGTCGGGAAAAATGGGCTACGCGCTGGCGAAAGCCGCCCGCCAGAGGGGCGCAAGGGTGACGCTGGTGAGCGGGCCGACCAAAATCGCTCCCCCGAAGGTTGAAAAAGTCGTTTTTGTGCGTTCCGCAGAGGAAATGCACAAGGCCGTGATGGAGGCCTGTTCCAAAGCGTCGGTCATCATCAAAGCCGCCGCGGTGGCCGATTACCGTCCACGGGTTGCGGCGGGCGAAAAAATCAAAAAAGACCGGGGGCCGGCCTCGATTGAGCTCGCGCGTAACCCCGATATCATTGCCGACATCGGCGCGAAAAAGAAGAAATGCATTTTGGTGGGATTTGCCATGGAAACCCGGGACCTTCTGGACAACGCCCGGCAGAAGATGATCCGCAAAAATATGGACATGATTGTCGCCAATAATCTTCGCGACGAGGGCGCCGGTTTTGCGGGCGACACCAACATCATCACGATTCTTGACCGGCTCGGCCGGACCGTCGCTCTGGACAAAATGACCAAACAGGAGGCGGCGCACCGGATTCTGGATCATATCCGGACGCTGAGTGTCCGGAAAGGGTCCCGTAGAAAAAAATGACGGATGTCCTTTCCCCATCCTCTCCGGAAGAAATCCGCAGACAACTCCTGTCGGTCGTGAAATCCCTCAAGGGCCAGGTCCGAAATGCGGATCATTTTTACGTGAGCGTGGACGTAAGCAGGCCTCGGCCCGGAAGAGCGCAGGAAGAACCGGGGACGCCGGACCCGTGGCGCGATCTCAGTCTGGAAGTTGCCGGCTGCGGGCGCTGCGCGCTTTCGAGGACGAGGAAGAATGTCGTGTTCGGCGTCGGCAGTTTATCGGCGCAGGTGGTTTTTGTAGGCGAGGCGCCCGGCGCGGACGAAGATGAACAGGGCGAGCCCTTTGTCGGCAGGGCTGGGCAATTGCTGACGGACATTATTGTGAAAGGGATGAAGCTGGCGCGCAAGGATGTTTATATCTGCAATATCCTCAAATGCCGTCCGCCGGGTAACCGCAATCCGCTGCCGGAGGAAATCCGTCAGTGTGAGCCGTTTTTAAAAAGACAGTTGCAGCTCATTGGACCCCGTGTGATTTGCGCCCTGGGCAAATTTGCGGCGCAGACTCTTTTGAAAACGGAAGCCCCGATTACCGCGCTCCGGGGACGCTTCCGTGACTATGAGGGGATCAAGCTCATGCCGACCTATCATCCGGCCTATCTTTTAAGAAATCCGTCGGCCAAGAAGCAGGTCTGGGAAGACGTTCAGCAGATCATGAAGGAAATCGGCCTGGGAGGACCGTCGTGAGGAAAGAGGCGTCATCATGCTGAAAAAAACGGGCATGCTTTTCATGATCCTTCTGTGGATCGCGGCGGCGGGAGTCGTTCCCGCTGAGGAAGCCAAACCCCTGTTCCATGTGATCGAGCTCGACGGCGTGATTACCTCTCCTTCGGCGAAATACGTCGCCCAGAGCCTGGAGGAGGCGTCGGCCGCCAGGGCGGAAGGACTGATCATTCTGCTGGACACACCGGGGGGGCTGGACACCGCGATGCGGGACATCGCCAAAAGCATCCTCAACGCCCCGCTGCCCGTGATCGTCTATGTCTACCCGTCCGGGGCGCGCGCCGCATCGGCGGGCGTGATCATCGCACAGGCCGCGCATGTCGCCGCCATGGCGCCCGGAACGAACATCGGCGCCGCTCATCCCGTGGCGATCGGCCTCGGCGGAGGCGAGATGGACAAGACCATGTCCAAGAAAGTGGAAAATGACGCGGCGGCCTATGCCCGCAGCATCGCCAAAACGCGGGGGCGCAGCGAGGAATGGGTGGAAAAAGCGGTGCGCAAAAGCGAGTCCATTACCGCCGATGAAGCCCTGAAGCTCAAGGTCATTGACGTCGTGGCGGCGGACATCGAAAAGCTGCTGGCCGCGATCGATCAGAGAACCGTAACCGTCGCCGGGGCCAAAAAGAAAATATCCGCCGCCCACGCGGTCCTGAATACAAAAAAGATGGGCACGCGACAGGGGATTCTGGCGGCGATTTCCAACCCCAATATTGCCTATCTGCTCTTGCTGATCGGCCTGGCGGGGCTGTACTTTGAATTTTCCACACCCGGTGCGATTCTGCCCGGCGTCATCGGCGGCATTTCCCTGCTCTTGGCTTTTTTCGGCTTGTCCACGCTGCCGGTGAGTTATACGGGAATTCTGCTGATCCTGTTCAGCATCGTTCTTTTTATTGCGGAGATTAAAATCATGAGCCACGGTATGCTGACGGTCGGAGGCGTCATCTCGCTGGCGCTGGGGTCCTTTTTGCTGTTTGATACGCCGGAGCCGGCGCTCAGAATTTCCCTGCAGGTTCTGCTGCCGGCCGTGCTGGTTGCCTCCGGTTTCTTCATCGTGATCATCTGGCTGGCCGTGAAGGCGCAGATGAGAAAGCACTATTCCGGTACGGAGGCCATGATCGGCGGTCGGGGGGAAGCCGTGACGGACATCCACGGAGACGGCAAGGTGTTTTTCCAGGGGGAATACTGGACGGCCCGCAGCGACCGGGAGATTCCGAAGGGAGCGAGGGTTCGAATCCTCAAGGTTGATGGCCTGAAACTGGCGGTTGAAGAAATCAAAAACAATGAATAAATATCGAACTTGAAGGAGGAAGGGTTATGCTGGGTTCTCTGTCGTTGCCTCTGCTGGTGGTGATCGTACTGGTCGTCATGTTTCTGGCTTCCGCGATCAAAATTCTGAACGAATATGAGCGGGCGGTCCTTTTCCGGCTGGGCAGACTTCGCGACATCAAGGGACCGGGACTGATCATCATTATTCCCGGCATCGACAAGATCGTCCGGATCGACATGCGCACCATCACGATGGACGTTCCGCCGCAGGATGTCATCACCAAGGACAACGTGTCCATTAAAGTCAACGCGGTGGTTTATTTTCGGGTTCTGGACGCCAATGCCGCCGTCGTAAATGTGGAGAATTATCTTTTTGCCACGTCCCAGCTCGCGCAGACGACCCTCCGAAGCGTCTGCGGTCAGGTCGAACTGGACGAAATTCTTTCCGAGCGCGAAAAAATCAATCTCCAAATCCAGGAAATTCTGGATCGGAGCACGGATCCCTGGGGGATCAAGGTCTCGCTCGTGGAAGTGAAGCATATCGACCTGCCCGAAGAGATGAAGCGCGCGATGGCCAAGCAGGCCGAAGCCGAACGGGAAAGACGGGCGAAAATCATCAATGCGGAAGGAGAATTCCAGGCCGCCCAGAAGTTGATTGAAGCGGCCGCCCTGATGGAAACGCAGCCCATGTCGCTGCAGCTGCGCTATTTGCAGACCCTGAATCAGATTGCCACCACCAATAATGCATCGACGGTGATTCCGATACCGATCGATTTGTTCAAGCCTTTCCTGAAACTGGCGGAGAAATCATAAACGCGCGCCGGGAGATCCCGGTGCTCAAAAATATATTTAATACAAGGAGAAGGACATGCCAAACGAAAAACGAAACATTCTTACCGGAGGACTTATTCTGATTACGCTGGGGGTTTTGATCTTTGTCAGCAAAACCACCGCCTACAGTTTCGGCCAGACCTGGCCGATTCTGCTCATCGTCATCGGCATCAGCACGTTGTTTTACAGTATTCGGGCCATCGAAGGCTGGTTTGTCGCCACAGTCGGCGTCATTTTTCTCATCATCGAGCTGTACGGATTTGATTTGTACAAATACTCTCAGTACATTCTGCCGGTCATCCTGGTTCTGCTGGGCGTCTTTGTGCTGCTGAAGCGCCGCAAACGATAAGAATCGGCTGCGTAACCCTGCCATGCGCTTTCAGCAAAAAAAGGCTCTGGTTCTCACTGATTTTGACGGCACGATCTCCCGGGTGGATGTTGGAAACAGCGTTCTGGAACGGTTTTCACAACGTGGTTGGGAAGCCGTCGACCGGGAGGTTGGCAAGGGCAGCCTGGGATCGCAGGAGGCCTACAAAAAAATTGCGCCGATGGTGCGGGTCGGTGCCGGGCGCCTTCGGGCGCATGTCCTGAAGCACGCCGCGATTGATCCCTTTTTTGTCCGCTTTTGCCGTCTGGCCGGAAAAAGAGGAGTGGATGTCAAAATCGTTTCCGACGGCCTTGATTTTTACATTCGGGCGATTCTGGATAAACACCGGCTCGGCGATATGGAATTTTATTCCAACCGGATTGTGTTCGGCCGGGAGGAGGCCGTTGCGTTTGAATTTCCGCAGGCCAACGCCCTGTGCGGACGCTGTGGAACCTGTAAGAACAAAATTCTTCATGACCACCGCCTGATGTACGAGAAAATCATCTATGTCGGCGACGGCCTCTCCGACATCTGCCCGTCTCAATGCGCGGACCTGATTTTTGCCAAAGGCGAGCTTTTGCGGAAATGCGAACGGGGAAGCGCCGTTCCTTACCGGCCGTTTCGTGATTTTCGCGAGGTTTCGGAGTATCTGAAGAAAAACGTTTAGCCTGACGGCGTCCGTCCGGGCGCCGCACCGGAGAAAAAATCATGAGCATTTCAAAGAAAATCAAGGCATCCATGTCCCAGTCTTCTCTGATCCGCAAGATGTTTGAAGAAGGGAACCTTCTGAAAAGCAGACACGGGCACGACAAGGTGTATGACTTCAGCCTGGGCAATCCCAACGTGGATCATCCGCGCGAATTCAAAAAGGAGCTGGTTCGTGTCGCCCGCGAGGAAATCGTCCTCAAACACGGCTACACCCCCAACGCCGGCTACCTGGAAACCCGGCAGGCCGTCGCCCGGACGATCCGACGGGCCACCGGCCTGAAAATGGATGCCGATCACATCGTCATGTCCTGCGGGGCGGGCGGCGCGCTCAATGTGATTTTGAAATCGATTCTCGATCCCGGCGACGAAGTCATCATCCTCAAGCCTTTTTTTGTTGAATATCCCTTTTACATCGAAAACTACGGCGGGGTGGTGAAAACCGCGGACACTTGTCCCGATTTTTCCCTGGATCCGGTCGCCATCGCCCGGACGATCACCCGCCGGACCAAGGCAATCATTCTGAACTCGCCCAACAATCCTACCGGCCGGGTGTACAGTAAAACGAGCATTGCCCGCCTGGCCCGGCTGCTGAGAGCTAAGGAGAAAAAATACGGGAAAGCCATTTATCTTCTTTCAGATGAGGCGTATGCGGAAATCCTTTACGACGGCATTCAACTGCCTTCCGTTCTGACGGCGTATGCCGACAGCATTATCGCCTATTCCTACTCCAAAACCCTTTCACTCCCGGGTGAGAGAATCGGCTACATCGCCGTGAATCCGAAGATCCACGAGGCGAACGATCTGATCCGGGCGCTGATCCTGTGCACGAGGATCATGGGGTTCGTGAATGCGCCGGCCCTGATGCAGCGCATTGTGGCCAATCTTCAGCACGTCACCGTGGACATAAAGATCTATCAGAAGAAAAGGGATATGCTTTGCGATGGACTGGCCCGCTCGGGATACCGATTCATCAAACCGCAGGGCGCATTTTATCTTTTTGTGAAGAGCCCGATTCCCGACGACACGGCGTTCGCGCAGAGGCTTTTGCGGGAAAATGTTCTGGTGGTTCCCGGAAGCGGCTTCGGCACGCCGGGCTACTTCCGCATTGCTTTTTGCGTCGATGACGCGACCATCCGGAATTCCATGAAAGGCTTTGCCGCGGCCATTCAGGATTGCCGGGGCTGATCTCCCTGCTTTTTTCAAAGCATATTCCCGATTTCCTCAATCAGGTGATTCAGCCGCTTGGGTGAAACAGGGTAGGGGGTTTTCAGCTCCTGTGCAAAAAGAGACACCTTGTACTCTTCAATCATCCAGCGCAGCTCTTCGGTCTTGTTTCGCTTTTCCTCCGATGCGTCGTCGCCCATACCATTTCGGATTTCCTGAAGTTTTACGGAGTAAATCGCCGCTTGGCGCAGTTTTGATTCGGTGGAGGACAGGTTCAGGCTGCCCCGCTCGGCTCTCAGAAAGAGGGCTTTCAGATAGCGGGGGAGATGGCGCAGGCGGTCAACATCGTAGTGCAGAATAAAATCTTCGGGGACCAGGGCTCGCGCCTCCGCCAGGGTCGCCTGCAGAAATTTCTCCACCGGCAGAGAGGTCCGGTTCTTGAACATCCGTTTTTTCAGGCCGTCGTGGGTTTCGGCAAAGCTCCGGAGCACCGGTGCGGCGGCTGCAATGACTTCCTGACCGTAGGAAAGGATTTTCGGCCGGACCTCATCGGCATGCTTCATGAACTCTTCCGAACTGCGCCAGGAGCGTTGGAAAAGATCTTTTTTCACCCGCTCGAGAATCGATCGTTCGACCTGACGGGGGTTGCCGAGTAGGGCCGCCTGCTCCTTGAGTTCGCCGCCGAGAGAGATATTTTTCCGAAGTTGTTTGATCCGTTCCGAGAAATGGATGACGTAGAGAGCGGCCACACCGGCAGCGTGGCTGGATGCCGCTTCCCGTGGGTCGGCAAAAATCCTCAGATGAACCGTTTCCCCTTCGGCCTGCAGCGCCGGATAGGCTAAGCCGGTCACGCCGTGTTTTCCGGCAAGCTCAATGTGCTCAGGCAGGCTTCCGAAGTCCCAGCCGGTGAGATGCTCCTTTTCCCACTGCCGGCGACAATCCTCCAGAGAGGTGCGCCGGACCTCTTCCGTCAGCTCCCGCCGCAGTTCTCCGATGTCGCGGCTGGTTCGGATTTCGCTTCCCCGATCGTCAACAACGCTGTAGCGGATCTGCAGATGCGCCGGCAGTTTTTCCTGCGTCCAGAAAACGGGCGGCACGGTCAGTCGGTATCGATCGGACAAAAAACGGCTCAAGGCCAAAGGCAGGGCCTGGTCTTCGCCGCCGCTCTGCCGGTTGAACTGTGCGGCAACCTCGATCAGGGGGGGCAGCTTCCGGCGGTTGTCTTTGGGCAGAGATTTGAGCCAGTGGAGGACCTTTTCTTCCCGCAGGGACGGCAGATGCTTTTCGATGTTTTCCGGGGAGGTTCCGGCGACGAGGCCCAGCGGTACGCGGACGGTTACGCCGTCGCCCGCGTGCCCCGGTTCAAACTTGTAGCGGCAGGGCAAGACGGCATTGCCCATCCGGATCCGGTCCGGATACCGTTTCAATTCCCCAAGGTCGGGCCCGGCGGCAATCAGGTCTTCCTCCCGGAAGCGCAGAAAAGCATCGCCCCCTCTGTCTTTGATGAGTTTCTGCAGGGACCGCAGGTCCGAAAGGATGGGCAGCCGCCGTTCATAAAGGCCCGCGACGGTTTCTTCATCGGCGGCGATGCCGCGTTTGCGAAGCTTGTCTTCCATGGTTTTGACTTTTTCCCACAGCGACCGGTTGTGCTCCACAAAGGGAAGTTTGCGCCCGGTCTCTCCCGTGACCAGCGCTTCGCGGATGAAGATTTTCCAGGCTTCTTCCGGGTTGATCCGTTCGTAGGCGACGCTTCTCTGCTCCACGATGGTCAAGCCGAATAAAACGACTTTTTCCAGGGCGACCACCTGCCCGCGGCTTTTTTCCCAGTGCGCCGCCCAGTGCTGATAGCGGCAGTGCTCCCCGCCCAGCTCCTCGAGCCACTCGCTTTGAATGTTGGCCGCATGGCGGGCAAAAACCCTGGAGGTCAGGCTGATTTCGGCGGCGACAATCCAGGGCCCGCCCCGATTGAAAAGACCCGAGCCCGGATACAGCATCACCTCGCGGCTTTTGGCGGCCGTGTAAAGGTTCTTTTCTTTCTTCTGCGCGATGTTGGAAAGATAGCCGCTCAGGATCGAGCGGTGAATTTTATCCGAAACCTCCTGGTCTATTTCGGCCCTGACGGGTTTTCGCCGCGACGTCGAGCCCGCTGCTTTACCGCCCTGGATGTCCCGGATCTGCGAATAAACGTCTCTCCATTCCTCCATTCGCCGGTAGGAGAGAAAATGATCGCGGCAGAATTTGCGCCGCTGTCCCTGCGATTGCATTTGCTCAAAATAGTCGGAATACCGGTTCCAGATTTGCAGGTAGGTGAGGAAGTCCGATTCCGGATGCACAAATTGCGCGTGCGCCGCAGCCGCCGAATCGATCTTGTCGTAAGGTCTTTCGCGGGGGTCCTGGATGCTCAGCGCCGCGGCGATCACGGCGATTTCATGGACACAGCCGTTCTTTTGAGCCTCGATGATCATCCGCGATACCCGGGGATCCAGCGGGAACTGCGCCATGGTCCGGCCGATCGGAGTCAGCCGGTATTGCCCGGCTTCCGCTTCGTTTGGGTCGCGGCGGATCGCCCCCAGGTCGGACAGGGTGTCGATGGCGTCGCGCAGGCTTTTCGGCTGCGGCCGGTCGATAAAGGGAAAATCGTCGATCATTCCCAGGTTCAGAGAGAGCATGCGCAGCACCACGCCGGCCAGATTGGAGCGCAGGATTTCCGGCGTGGAATAAACCGGCCGCGAGGCCAGGTCTTCCGCGGAATACAGGCGGTAGCAGATTCCGTTCTGAACGCGGCCGCAGCGGCCTTTTCTCTGCTCGGCGCTGCTTCGGGAAACGGGTTTGACCGGCAGCCCGGTGGTCTGGCTGCGGGGATTGTATTCCAGCACGCGGGCCAGGCCCGAATCGATGACATACTTGATGCCGGGAATCGTCAGAGACGTCTCGGCGATATTGGTTGCGACAATGATTTTCTGACGGTCGGCGGAATGGAAAACCAGCTTCTGCTGTTCCGAGGAGAGCCTTGCAAACAGGGGCAGAACGAGGCCGCTGCAGCGCTGTCCAAGTCGTTCGCAGGCTTCTCGGATGTCCTGCTCCGTAGGGAGGAATATCAGGATGTCTTCGAAGCGCCCCTGGCGCTGTAAATCTTCCACGCAGGCCACGGCTTCATCGACATAGGTCGTTTCACCTTTCTCCTCCGCAACCGGATCCAGCGGCCGGTAGCGGACGTCCACCGGAAACATCCGTCCGGAGACTTCAATGACCGGCGCTCCGTCAAACGCCCGGGCGAATTTCTCCGTGTCGATCGTGGCGGATGTGATGATCAGCTTCAAGTCTTTTCTTCTGGACAGCAGGTTGCGCAGATACCCCAAAAGGAAGTCGATGTTCAGGCTGCGCTCGTGCGCTTCATCGACGATGACGGCCTCATAGGACAGCAGGTTCCGATCGCCGACCGTTTCGGTCAGCAGAATGCCGTCGGTCATGACCCGGATAAGGGGCTCCGCCGACGTTTTTTCTTCAAAACGGATTTTATACGCCACGTCCTCTCCGCAGTCCTGGCCCAACTCCGACGCAATGCGCGACGCGATGCTGACGGCGGCAATCCTTCGGGGCTGCGTCAGTCCGATGACGCCCCGCAGGCCCAGCCCCGCTTCCAGGCACAGCTTCGGGACCTGTGTGGTTTTACCCGATCCGGTTTCACCGGTCAGGATGACGACGGGATGATTCCGGACGGCAAAAACGATCTCCTGGCGTTTGGCGGCGATGGGCAGCGCGGAGGGAATCTGCAGAGGGGGAACGGATTGGCGGCGCTTCTGTACGCGGCGGCGTGACGCGTCGATTCGGCTTTGCAGCCGGGACGCGATATCGGCTCTCCGGTAGTCGGGACGACCGACCGGAGAGCCGCTCATCGTTTGCAACGATTGCAGCAGACGGTGGTAATCGGCGATCATGAGCTCGCGCGAGTGGCGCTCCACCAGACGGATCAACCGGTTATGAGGATGTTCCGGAGGCAGCATGATTCCCCGCCATCATGGGCCGTCAGCGCCGCCAGCCGAAATCGAGCGTCATATCCTGGGGCGCTTCCAGCTCAACGCCGGTTACAATGTTCTTTTTCTGCATAGCGGGCAGATCGACCAGCCAGACAAAGGCTGCGTCGCTTTTTTCCGTAGGCTCGGGCTGATGTTGGAAGGTCAGCTTGATTCTTTCGTCGCGGGACAGAGGGATTGGCTCTTCAATGCGAAGCCTGACCGGCGTCTTTCCGGTGTTTTTGGCTTCCAGACGCCACTGCCACCGGCGCGTCTGTTTGTTGGAGAAGAACTTTGCACCGCCCGATTGATCGGCAACGGTCAAAGAGCCGACCGTCACGAAGGGGCTGTTGCCGAAATAGATGTCCGCCTCCGAGCCGGCGAGCGAGAATGGACGCTTGCCGATGATCGCGCCGTCGATGACGAACGTCGCTTCCCCGGAGGGGATTTCCGCCGGTCCGGGTAGTTGGATATGCGCCTGCAGATAAGCCTCCGGTGAAATGCTGGGGCGCGCCAGGAAAAGGAACTGCGCCGGCCAGATTTCTTCCTTGATTTTCAGTCGCTGACGATCCCCCGGTGTCACCGTCTTTTTTCCCAGCGACCAGACGGAGTAGGTTGCGCGGGCCGTTTCGACCGGCGCCGGCGCCCCCGCCGCCATCACATCGTTGGATTCTTCCAGGCTGAGTCTGGCCTGTGCGGCTTTTTCCCGCTGCATGGACTTGTAGATGACGGCTGTTTTCGGCTTGATCATCCAAGGGGGCAGCACCGGCGGCATGATCGTCCGGACCGGCTGCAGCGTCGCCAGATAAATCGGGGCCGCTTTCCATTCTTCCCCCGTGGATTGCCAGATCTCCGCGTCCCACGAAAACAGAACGCTCGCGGAGGAGGGCAGGGCCTCCATGCGGTAGAGAGGCCGCCAGCCGCAGCCGCCCAGCGTGTAGCTGTAGATCAACTGCGCGTCGCGGGGCGGGATCCCGGACAGGGTGACCATCGCTTCCCAGGCTTTTTCGCTTTTTCCGGCGGCCCGGTCCAGATTATCCTGAATTTCCTTGATCTGCTTGTCGATCATGTCCATGTCCGCTTCGACGGCATTTTTTTCAGAAAATATTTTGCGGCTGCTTTTGCCGATGGCCGACGCCAGCGTGTCCGCCTCGGTCACCGTTTTGGCTTTTGCCTTGGTCTGCGCCTGCCAGAACTGAAGCTGGATATCCAGCGCTTTGAGCCTGGCCGTGAGCTCCTTTTTTTCGTTTTGGGCTTTTTTCAACTGGGCGCGAAGCCGGGCGATTCTGTTTTCATCCACGCGCGCGATGGATTTGATCCGGATGTCGTCTATCTTGAAGCGTCCGGCCGAAGACGGCGAAACCGTCAGGGATTCCGGATCCGTCTGGGAGGGCAATATCAGAATCACCTGGTTTTTATCCGCGCCCGCGGACTGCAGGTCGATTTTCACGGTTTCTTCAACCCTTGCCGAATCGGGGAAAAGCGTCACTTCACTGACGGCGGCCGAAGACAGGCCGGGCGAATACAGAAGAAACCCAGCGGCCAGAAACGGCCATATCGTCATCCATGCATTCCTGCAAATTTTGGGAAACATACGCGCATCCTCATCTTTTACATGTTCATGCTCTTTTTAATGTTCACGGCTATATTTCGGACCTCGTTCATGACGTCCGCTTCCGAAATCGTCAGCAGCCGGCGGTTTTCCATGACCACTTTGCCGTTGATGACGACCGTATCGACATCCGCGCCGCCCGCCGCGTAAACCATGTGGGAATAAGCGTTATACAGCGGCGTCAGATGGGGCTTGTTCAGTCCGATCAGGATGATATCCGCTTTTTTGCCGACTTCCAGGGAGCCGACGAGATGCCCCATGCCGAGGGCCCGTGCGCCGTTGATGGTGGCCATTCGCATCGTGGTTTTGGCGTCCATAACGGTCGGGTCCAGCATGGCGACCTTGTGCAGTTTGGCCGCTGTGGACATTTCCTTGATCATATCGAGCGTGTTGTTGCTGGCGCAGCCGTCCGTGCCCAGCCCTAGGGTGATGCCGGCTTCCAGCATATCCGTAATGGGAGGAATGCCGTTGCCCAGTTTCATGTTGCTGGCGGGATTGTGTGAAACCTTGCATCCGTGCTTTGCGAAAAGAGCGATGTCGTTAATCGTCAAATAGACGCAGTGAAACGCCAGCAGTCTTTCGTTGAGGTATCCGATCTCGTCCAAAAAAGCCACCGCGCTTTTTCCGTGTTTCTCCAGAAGCTGATCATGTTCCTGTTGATTCTCCAGAAGATGAATCCCCAGCATCAGGCCGAATTCGTCGGCGATCATTTTGGCCTGTTGAAGCAGCGGGCGAGAACAGGTGTAGAGCGAATGCGGTTCGACGATGATTCTGACCAGGGGATCATTGTACCATTTTTCGGCAAGCTGCCGCGTGTAGGCGAGGCCTTCCTCGGGCGTTTTGCAGCTGGGCGAGGGGAAGTCGAAAAGCACTTCGCCCACCAGGCAGCGGACGCCCGCTTCCTTGGCCGCACGGGCCGTTTCTTCTTCGAAGATGTACATGTCGCAGAACGTCGTCGTGCCGGATTTGATCATTTCCACGCATGCCAGGAGCGAGCCCCAGTAGGCCAGATGCGGGTTGACGTTTTTCGCCTCGGCCGGGAAAATGTAATTATTGAGCCAGTCCATCAGTTCCAGATCGTCCGCGATGCCGCGGAAGCAGGTCATCGCGGCGTGCGTGTGCGTATTGACGAAACCGGGCAGCACCAGCGAGCCTCCGGCGTCGATAATTTTTTTTGCGGCATACCGCTCGAGAATATCCTCCCTGCGGCCGATGTCGATGATGGAAGAATCGTGAACGGCGATCCCGGCGTCGTCCAGGACGATATTGGACTCGTCGATCAGAAGCGCTTTCCCGCCGGAGATGATCAGGTCGATGTCATGCATGAATCAATCCTTTCAAGACCATCGGGTGCTTATCATAAAACACGGACAGGCCACAAGAAACAAAAAGAGCAAGACCTTGACACATCCGGGCAAAAATAATATATGCCCTCAGGTTTCTTCACGAAATCAGCATCGGCCTGGGTGGCGGAACTGGTAGACGCAAGGGACTTAAAATCCCTCGAGGCTTAGCTTCGTGTCGGTTCGATTCCGACCCCAGGTACCAAGTAATAACAAAGGTTTGCATGGTTTAAAGAATCGGCAGGCCTTTTTTATTTTTATCTCTTTGCGTCAATTCCCCGAACCTTGCTTCGTTCCTTGGGAGTTTGGATACTTGCTATGGGGCAGTTCATTCTCTGAGGCTCGCAGGAAACCGATGGATGCTCGCCTATGTCCGATTGAACAGGGGTATGGTTTGTGGTATTCTTGGGGCACAAAATACATCCGGAGGCGTTCTAATGGATATTCGTGAAAATATCTACAGAGATGAACACGGCATCCCCCATGTACGATGCAGATCAAAAGAGGATTTGTTCCGGGGACAGGGCTATGTCCACGCGACCGACAGGGGCATGCAGATGATCCTGATGAGAACGCTCGGACAGGGCAGGGCCGCCGAACTCCTGGATCCGGGCGACGAAATGGTCGGGATTGACAGGTTTTTCAGAAAAATGAACTGGTACGGGTGTATCGAGGAAGAATTAGGAAAATTGCCGGGGGATATCAAGCAATATTTAGTATCATATTGTGATGGGGCAAATGCCGCCTTCTCCAACAAGTTTCCCTGGGAATTGAAGCTGCTGGGCATGAAGTTCGAGCCATGGAAGATAGAAGACATCATCCAGATTTCAAGGATGATCGGCTACCTGACGCTTTCTCAATCCCAGGCGGAAATGGAGAGATTGTTCGTTGAAATGGTTCAGGCGGGCATCAGCCGGGAAAAGCTTGAAGAATTGTTTCCGGGGATACTGGGCGGACTGGACATGGAACTGGTGAAGAAGGTTGTCTTGAACGAAAGGATCGTTCCGAATTCCCGGTTATGGCATATCGCCCTTCCCCGTATGATGGCTTCGAACAACTGGGTGATTTCGGGCAAAAAAACGGTTTCAGGAAAACCCATCCTGTCCAATGATCCCCACCTGGAAGTGAACAGGCTTCCCAATGTCTGGTGCGAATTGTTTTTTGAGATGGAAGACAGGTTTCTCTATGGCGGTACCATGCCGGGCGTTCCGGGAATTTTTGTAGGAAGGTCCAACGATTTATCCTGGGGCGCGACCTATACCTTCATGGATGCCGAGGATTCCTGGATAGAGAAATGCAAGGATGAAAAGTTTTACACGGAAGAGGCAGGCTGGATGCCTTTTGAGAAAAGGAAAGAAATCATAAAAAGGAAGAACGGAGAACCGGTTGAAGTGATTTTTTATGAAAACAGCCACGGTGTTCTGGACGGGGACCCGTCTTTAGAAGGTATCTATCTGGCGACAAAATGGGCCACGAGCAGATCAGGGGCGGATACGATCACCAGCGTACTGAAACTGCTGGATGCTGCAACCGTTGAGGAAGGGATGAATTGTCTGGGTAAAGTGGAGAGTTCATGGAATTTCGTATTGGCCGACAGCAAAGGCAATATCGGGTATCAGATGAGCGGGCTGATGCCGAAAAGGCGTGAAGGGATCAGCGGGTTTGTGCCGCTGCCCGGATGGATCAAGGATAATGACTGGAAAGGATTCGTCAGCTTTGAAGAACTTCCCCGGGTCCTCAATCCTGAAAACGGATTTTTTGTCACTGCAAACCATGACCTCAATGAATACGGAAAAGCGAAGCCCATCAATATGCCTATGGGGCCTTACAGGGCCGAGCGGATAGCGCAGATATTGAGCAGGGATAAAAAATATTCCGTGGAGGATGTTTTCAGCATGCACATGGATGTATTCTCCGTTCAGGCTGAAGCTTTCATGAAAATATTGAAGCCCCTTCTGCCTGATGACGGAAACGGCAGGATACTGAACAACTGGGATTTGAGATATGACCCAGAGTCCGAGGGCGCGTTTCTTTTTGAGGAATTCTACAAAGAACTTTACCGGGAAGTGTTCGGTGAAAACAATATGGGGACGGAAGTAGTGGATTTCCTGAAAAAAGAGACAGGCGCGTTTGTTGATTTCTATCTGAATTTTGACAGGATATTACTGATGGAAACATCCTCATGGTTCAACGGCAGGAAAAGGGAAGACCTCTATAAGAAATCACTGGAAAAAGTGTTGTCGATGAAGCCCAGGAAATGGGGCGATGTCCAGAAGGTTATGCTGAGGCATATTTTATTTGGCGGAAAACTCCCTGCATTCCTCGGGTTCGACAGGGGCCCTGTCACGATTATCGGCGGACGGGCCACCATCCATCAGGGGCAGATTTACAGAAGCGCGAACAGGGAAACCACGTTTGCACCGTCCTTCAGATTCGTCATGGATTTTGCAAGAGAGGAATTTTTCTCGTCGATTGCCGGCGGACCCAGCGACAGAAGATTTTCAAAATGGTATGCATCCGGACTTGAGGAATGGACGCGGGGGAAATATAAAACACTAAAAATCAATCCTGAAAGAAAAAGTAAATTCATCTGAGTGTAAACAGGGAACTTAATTCTTGACATTTCATCGCCCAAGCGATGTGTTTGTGCGGCAAAACAAAAAAACTTTCGGAAGAAAGGACGGCCGATGATGAAAAAGATCGCGATGATTACCGGCGCAGCGATTTTATTGCTGATTCTCCTTTTAGCCGTTTGGCTGATCAGCCGGCCTGATCGCGGGACAACCGGGGCCGTGAGCACCCAGTTTCGCTGGATCGGCCCCAACGATAAAATCGTCGTGGACGGCTTTGATGATCCAAAGGTGCAGGGCGTGGCCTGCCATATCGCCCGGGCCCAAACCGGCGGCGTCAAAGGCGCTTTAAGCGTGGCGGAGGATGCCAGCGACGCGAGCATCGCCTGCCGCCAGATCGGACCGATCAAATTTCTCGAAGAGTTTAAAAACGGTGAACAGGTTTTTGACGAGCAACGCAGCCTTCTTTTCAAGTCGCTTCAGGTCGTGCGTTTCTATGACCGCAAGCGCAATGTTCTGGTCTATTTGTCCTATAGCGATCGGGTGTTGACCGGCAGCCCGAAAAACAGCATCAGCACCGTGCCCGTCATGCCCTGGCCGCCCGCTGACAAAAGCGCCGTGAAGTGAAAAATATTTGTTTTCGTCCCGCAAAGGAGGCCGATTTGGAAGATTTCTCCGTGGATCCGGTTACACCCGCGGATTCAGCTTACACAACAGCGTCGGTTTGCGTACAGAAGGGTGTCCACCTGCGGGTTATGATCTGGCGACCCAAACAGCCTGTGAGCGAGAAAATTGTCATCTTTGTAGCCGGATGGGTATCCGCTGTATCCGGATGGGCGCCCTTGCTGAAGGTCATGGCTGCCGGAAGGCCGGTTTATTATATTGAAACACGGGAAAAGAGATCCGCCCTCTTTGAGCAAAGAAAACTGAAACCGGAGGATTTCAGCATCGGAAGGATGTCTGAAGACCTGATCGTCGCTTGCCGCCAACTGGGCATCGCCTCGCCGGCTTCAACCGTTATCGGCAGCTCCCTGGGAGCGACTGCCCTGCTGGAGGCTCTGAAAGGGGGGCGGCTAACCGCAGGAGAGGCGTTTTTAATTGCTCCCAACAGTGAATTCAAGGCGCCATGGTATTTACAGTGGATGCTGTGCCTTCCGGCGTTCCTGTATCATGGAATCAAATATTTTCTTCTCTGGTACCTGAAGACCTTTATGGTCGACGCCAAAAAGGAACCCGAACAGATGATGCGTTATACCGAAACGCTGAAAGTGGCTCACCCCCAGAGGATCAAGCTTTCGGCCAGAGCCGCTATTAAAGGGCGCTACCAGGTCTGGCCCAACTTGGACAGCGTGCGAGTTCCCGTGGCGTTGGCTTACGCTCCCACGGATACGCTGCACTCCTCCGCAAATATTCGCCTCATGGCGGAAAGACTGCCGCGGTCCACG
Source organism: Smithellaceae bacterium (assembly GCA_035448625.1). Lineage (GTDB taxonomy): Bacteria > Desulfobacterota > Syntrophia > Syntrophales > Smithellaceae > UBA8904. Next base: position 42,140 of record DAOTJI010000013.1, read on the forward strand.
GTCGTTGCCTGTCCGTCAAACAGATATATGCACGGTGCGGAAATGATGCAGGACATTGAAGCGTTCATCCTCCGGGAAAAAGAGTGCCACAATGATGCAGGCCCCGGAAGATAACCAGAGGTGCAAGGAGGGCTGTAAAGAAAGAAGCTCCGTTTCCCCTGTCCCTTGAGGCCCCCGTTCCCGAAATATACATGCCGCGCCTTCAATTATT
>DAOTJI010000014.1:0-42243 GCA_035448625.1 Smithellaceae bacterium
AAAATATTAGGAAAGATTAACAAATGTAAAGAAGCGTTAGACGCACTACACTAGCAGGGCCGTTGTTGAAAACGGGCTCCGGGATGTTCCCGGCGGTTGTTTTTGGAAGGCCGGGAGATCCGGAAAAAATTTTACGGTATCGATAAGACCATGAAAGCGGCCGTACTGGAGAGCATCACGAATATTCGGGAACATCCACGGCCGCTTTCTTTTGCGGAACTTCCCGATCCCGAACCCGGCGAGGGACAGATTCTGGTCAGGGTTTCCGCCTGCGGCGTCTGCCACACCGAACTCGATGAAATCGAAGGCCGGACGCCTCCGTATTCCTTCCCTTTTATTCTGGGTCACCAGATCGTCGGAACCGTTGAAAAACGAGGGGCCCGGGCGAAGAAATTTTCCGAAGGCCAAAGGGTCGGCGTCGGTTGGATCGGTTCGGCCTGCGGGGCCTGCGCTTACTGCAGCGGCGGCATGGAAAACCTCTGCCCGGATTTCAAGGCGACCGGCCGTGACCTCCCGGGCGGCTACGCGCAATACACGACGGTCCTGGAGGATTTTGCCTTTGCCGTGCCGGACGTTTTTTCCGACGCTGAGGCCGCGCCGCTTCTGTGCGCGGGCGCCATCGGCTGGCGGTCGCTTCGCCTGGCCGGTCTTTCCGACGGAGAACCTCTGGGACTCACGGGATTCGGAGCGTCGGCTCACTTGGTCCTGCAGCTGGCCCGCTTTCTCTACCCCCATTCGAACATCAGTGTTTTTGCCCGCTCCGAGCGCGAACGCAATTTTGCACTTTCTCTGGGTGCGAGCTGGGCGGGGGACACGGCTCAAGCAAGCCCTTGGAAACTGGCCGCCGTCATCGACACGACGCCCGCCTGGAAGCCGGTGATCGAGGCGCTGGCCAATCTCGCACCCGGCGGGCGGCTGGTGATCAACGCCATCCGCAAGGAGGCGTCGGACCGGGACCAGCTCCTGCGCCTGGATTATCCGTTGCATCTGTGGCAGGAAAAAGAAATTAAGAGCGTGGCGAATGTGGAGCGCCGGGATATCGCGGAATTCCTCGATCTGGCCGCGAAAATACCGATCATTCCCGACGTGGAGGAGTATTCGTTTTCCGACGCCAACCGGGCGCTTGCGGAATTAAAGGCGGGCGTCGTCCGCGGCGCGAAAGTGTTGAAAATAGGGTAGCGATGAGCGACGAGCGAAGAGCGAAGAGCGAAGAGCACCAGAACCTTGTCAAAAGAGGTTCTTCCGGTTTTGTGGTGCAGAAATTATTTTAGGTTTAACCGGGTCTTGCGTATAGCTTTCTGAACGTTAAGCTTTTGACGGAACACACACGCTATCCGAAGAGAAGACGGGCTGCCGCTTTTTATTCCCCGAACCGCACGGGGCTTGACTTTTCCCCATACGTCTATTTCCCCTCTGCCTGCCAGGTCGCCGTGTATTCCCATGATTTGATCTTTGGCGCGGCATCGTCCTGCCGCCAGCTTCCTGCAATCCCCAGCTCTTTAACGGTCAGATCGAAATGGCACATGGCGATGCCCATATCGATTTCCTGCAGGGAAACGTCCCGCAGATGCTTGTAGCCGATGGTGCGCGACAGATAAAATGAAAAAATTTTTCGGTTGGGCTCATAGATGATCCGCCAGGGTTGCTTGTTGGAAGCGGAGGGTGCCAGCCGGACATTTTCCAGCGCTTCGGTGTAAGGTCCCGCCTCTGCCGGGTCAAGCGGCGTTGAAGCATTGCCGCAAAAGAAAAGTTTGGACCAGGGCGCACGATGATCCGAGCCGGCAAAGCCGCGCATGACCCGCTCCGTCAGGCTTCTGCGTTCGGCGGCGTATCCCAGCGGGGTAATGGTCGGCAACAGCTCATTCCGGCGCATGCCCGCCGCGTGTCCGAAGGCGCTGATCGCAAAAGTGCCGCCCAGCCAGCAGGTGTTCAAGCCCAGTCGGGTTGCCTCCAGGATGAGCTTTTCCTTGCAGTATCCGTAATCACAGGTCGCCATCGGCGCGGGGCCGATCATGCCCGCCAGATACAGCCGGGCGTTTTTGATCACGCCGTAGGTTCCCAGTTGTTTCCAAGCTTCCCGCGGCAGCGCATCCATCGTAATCAGGGTGAAGCGCGGCGCATTCCCGAACAGTCCGCGGTGCGGCTCCTCCACCTTTGTTTTGAAGATCTGCAGGACGGCGTCTGGAACGGCCTTGTCCGCATAAGACCTGCATGAAAATCGTCTTTGAATGATGTCCGATATCGGCGTCATAGACCCTCCCATAAAATTTCTATTGTCAAATATCATACGATTACTCTATACTGAATAAAAATTTATATCATGATTCTTTGATGCGGAGGAACAACGGGACTATGAAACTCGCCACCGTCGAACAAGTGCGTGAAATGGACCGCACGGCCGTTGAAAAGCTGGGAATCGCGGAAGAAGTGCTCATGGAAAACGCGGCGCATGCGGCTGTCCGGCTCTTGCAGAAGGCTTTCGGCATACGGGACAGGAGCTTTGTGATTTTCTGCGGCGCCGGGAACAACGGGGGTGACGGACTGGCCCTGGCCCGCCTGATCAAATCCGTCCAGGGGCGCGTCAAAGTGTTTTTGACGTCTTCTCCCAAAAAATACGGCGGAGCCGCCAAAATCAACTACGACATCTTATGCAACCTCGACGCGGACGTTCAGTTGCTTTCCAGAGCCCAGGAGGCGCGCGCCGACGTGCTGGCCGCCGACGTCGTGGTGGACGCCATTTTCGGCACGGGCCTGGACCGCGATGTCCGGGGGCTGGCCGCCGAGGTCATTGCGCTCATCAACGCCTGCGGCCGTCCGGTGGTGAGCCTGGATATTCCCTCCGGCATTTCCGGCAACAGCGGGCAGGTTCTGGGCGCAGCGGTTCGGGCGACCCACACGGTGACGTTCGGCTTGCCGAAGCTCGGGAATCTTTTGTACCCCGGCTATGAGCATTGCGGAGCGCTTTCGGTGACGCATATTTCTTTCCCGCCGTCCTTGTATGACAGCGATGAACTCACGGTAGAGACCAACGGCCTGGTGGCACCGATCCCCCCGCGGCCCGCCGATGCCTACAAAAGTTCCGTGGGAGATGTTTTGTTTATCGCCGGAGGCGGCAACTACTTCGGCGCGCCGTATTTTTCCGCGATGGCTTTCCTGAAATCGGGCGGAGGCTATGCCCGGCTCGCGGCGCCCGCATCGATCATTCCGTTTGTCGCCCAATCCGGCCGCGAAATCGTTTACCTGCCGCAGCGGGAAACGGCGCTGTACAGCCTTTCGCTCAAAGCCAAGCCGGATCTGCTGGCGCTGGCGGAAAAAGCCGACATGGTGGTCATGGGCCCCGGCCTTTCGCTGCAGGAGGAGACGACCAAGCTCATCCGGGAACTCGCCGCCGTTATTTCCCGGCCGCTTTTGATCGACGGGGACGGACTGACGGCCATCGCCGAACGGCCGGAAATTCTGCTCAAAAGGAAAGCGGAAACGATTCTGACGCCCCATGCTGGCGAGATGGCGCGCCTGGCGCGAAAAACGGTCGCCTGCGTGAACGCAGACAAAATCGGCGTTTTGCGGGAAACGGCGAAAAAACTGAACGCAACGGTGGTCTTCAAAGGTCCGCACTCGCTCGTGGGTCTGACCGACGGCCGGGTGTACGTCAATTTAAGCGGCAATCCGGGCATGGCCACCGCCGGAAGCGGCGACGTCCTGACCGGCTGCATCGCGGCCATGCACGGCCTGGGACTGACGCCCCCGCTTGCCACCCGCAAAGGCGTTTTCCTGCACGGCTGCGCCGGAGACTTTGCCGCGGCCCAAAAAGGACAGGACGGCATCACGGCGACGGATATTCTGGAACACCTGCCGCTGGCGCTGAAAAATGACCGCGAGGGCGCCGCTGAAGAAAGGCGTTACGAACCGCCCGTGTTGTTGTAGAGGCAAGGCGTTGCGGCGGACCTCACCACAGCCGGCCTTACTTTGTGGTTGACTTCCCTCGGGGCCGCTCCTATAATCTCCCTGTAAAAATCCGAAAGGCGGAACAGAGATCATGTCTGAAATACCCCATCTCCAGTGGTCCAACAGCATCAGCGTTCGGGTGGACAGCATCGACGCCCAGCACAAAAAACTTTTTGATATCACCAACAGCCTGATCGATATTTTTGAAGCCGGCTCCGGAGAATTTTTGACGGTGATCAGCGAGCTCGTGGAGTACACGACCATTCACTTCCACGACGAACAGATGGTGATGATGAATGCGAAGTTTCCGGGCCTCGCGGCGCATATGGTCGAACACAACAAATTCATCGCGAAAGTCGAAGAATTTCTTCAGGCTTACGGTGAAGGCCAAAAGGACATCGGTCGAACGATGATCGTTTTTTTGAGAGACTGGCTTTTTGCCCACACTTCAGGACTGGACATGGAATTTGCACAGTTTCTGGCTAAAAAACCCGCAAAGTGAAATTCGATTGCAGAGAACGGATAAGGAAGGTTTGTGATCATGGCTGACATGTCCAAAGTTGCCGAATTACAGGATGTTTTGAGGCAGCAGAAGGGGTTGCAGAACATCACCAACCGCATCAATGCCGCGACCGGCATACAACCGATGGTGGTTGAACTTCGTCCGCTGCTGATGGATCTGTTCCGGGTCGAAGCGGCGCATGTGTACGTTCGCGAGAAAAACCACAGGGACGTATACACCTTTGTGGCCCCGACGGGTCAGACCGGTGAGGTGAAAACGGCTCTGGGGCCCCAGACGCTTCCCGGATTCGTCGCGGCGACGGGGAAAATGATTCAGGTCAATGATTTCAGCGATCCCGCCCAGACTGAGGCCTACCAAGACTTTCCCCTCAGCGAAAGCCATAACCGCCGGTTCGGCATCAACGTGCGGCAGATTCTGGCCATGCCGATTTTTTACGGCGGCGAAACGCTCGGCGTCGTTGAGATCCTCAATAAAAAGGAAGCCATGCTTTTTGGGCAAAAAGAGCCTGCGCTTTTGCAGAATATTTCCGAGATGCTCGGCGTCACCCTCTACAATTTTCTCCTGATGGACCCCAAAGCCAAGAGGGTGAAAGGCGCCTATCTGGTTTCCAACGGTTTGATCACGCAGGAAGAAATGGACCGGGCCAAGGAAGAAGCCCGGGTGACCAAAGAACCTCTCCAGGACGTGCTGGTGAAGAAATTCAACATCAGCAAAGAAGACGTGGGGCGTGCCTGTGAATTTTTCTGGCAATGCAAATTTGTCGCGTTCGACAAGAAAACGCCGATCCCCGGCGAGCTTTTGAAAAACCTGAAAAGAGACTACCTGATCCGGGAAGTCTGGGTTCCCCTGGAAAAAACCGAAAAAGGCGTCCGCGTGATTATGGATGACCCTCAGGACATTCTCCGGCGTGACGCCATCGAGAAGTCGCTCAAGGTCAAATCCGTGCAGTATGACGTCGCGCTGAAGGAGGACATCCTTCAATTCATCGACCTGTTCATGCGGTCCGGCGAGGAAGAATCGTCCTTTTCGGACCTTTTGGGAAAACTCGAGCCGGGTGAAGGCGAAAGGAAAGAGGAGCCCGAGGACGTGGACGAGTCCGACAGCGCCATCATCCAGCTGGTCAACAAGATCATCGGCGACGCGTTCAACCGCCGGGCGTCGGACATCCACATCGAACCGAATGTGATCGACAAGAATGTGCTGGTGCGGTTCCGGGTGGACGGGGATTGCGCTCTGTATCAAACCGTTCCCTACAGTTACCGGTCGGCGCTGATTTCCCGCATTAAAATCATGGCGAATCTGGACATCACCGTGAAACGGGTTCCGCAGGACGGAAAGATTAAAATCAAACGGTCCGGAACGGAGGAAATCGAACTGCGCGTCGTGACGATTCCGACGCAGGGCGGTGTGGAGGATGTGGTGATGCGCATCCTGGCCAAAGGCGACGCCCTGCCGCTTTCCGCCATGCGGATGTCGGAAAAAAACTATCAGGACCTGCTGAAAATCTGCGAGCAGCCTTACGGAATGATTCTGGTGGTCGGGCCCACCGGTTCGGGGAAAACGACCACGCTGCATGCGATTTTGAATCACATCAACAAGCCGGACCGGAAAATCTGGACCGCCGAAGATCCTGTAGAAATCACCCAGCGGGGTTTACGGCAGGTGCAGGTGCAGCCGAAAATCGGGTTTGATTTCGCCGCGGCGATGCGGGCGTTTCTCCGCGCCGACCCGGACGTGATCATGGTCGGCGAAATGCGGGATTTTGAAACGGCCAAAATCGGCGTCGAGGCGTCTCTTACGGGGCATCTGGTGCTGAGCACCCTGCATACCAACAGTGCTCCGGAAACCGTTTCCCGTCTGCTGGATATGGGCATCGATCCACTCAATTTCGCGGATTCCCTGCTGGCGGTGCTGGCGCAGCGGCTGGTCCGGACTCTGTGCGGCAACTGCAAGGAGGCTTACCATCCGACCCCGGAGGAATACCATCAAATCGTGCAGAGCTTCGGCGCCGAATATTTTGCAAAGCAGAACCTTCCCTATTCAGACGGACTGACGCTGTATCGCCCCAAAGGCTGCGAAGAGTGCGATCACACGGGCTATCGGGGACGAATCGGCATCCACGAACTGCTTCTGAATTCGGCGGAAATACGGAAACTGGCCATCGATCGGCAGGAAAGCATCGAAACGCTCCGGAAAGTCGCCATGGACCAGGGGATGTTGACCCTCTACCAGGACGGCGTGCTGAAAGCTTTTCAGGGGCTGACGGATATCAAACAGGTGCATCGGGTCTGCATGACGTCGAAATAGGGCCGCGGACTCTTTTTTCGAATTGCCGGCCGCATGAGCGTCAGGTTTTTCGAGACAGAATAAAAGCGGCGACGGCCGTCAGGTGATCTTTTTCGGTACTGGCGGGAAAAACGTCCAGGCAGTTTCGGGCCTGCGTGATGAATTGCTCCGCCCGGCTGAGCGAATAATCGATGCCGCCCGCCTGCCGAATCTCCTCGAAAATACTTCGCAGGACTTCGGGGTCGAGCTCCTTTTTCTCAACGGCCGTTTTGATCCCTTCGCGCCGTTGGGGGGGGCAGTGCGCGAGCGTGTAAATGAGCGGCAGGGTCATTTTGCCTTCTTCCAGATCTTTGCCGATCGATTTTCCGAAATCTTCTTCCCGGGCCATGTAATCCAGCGTGTCGTCCGTGATCTGAAACGCCATGCCGACGTTGTAGCCGTATTGTCCCAGGGCGCCGGCCTGCCCCTCCGGCGCTTGGGCCAGAACGGCACCGCTTTCACAGGCGGCGGAGATCAGCACGGCGGTTTTCTTTTCCACGATGCTCAGATACTCCTCTTCCGTGAGATTCGTGTCTCCGCACTTCATCAACTGGAACACTTCGCCTTCCGACATGACGTTGGTCATCTTCGACATGAGACGGACGACCCGGATGTCCCCGATATCGGCCAGAAGACTGAAGGCTTTGGAGTACAGAAAATCGCCGACCAGAACGCTGGCGGCATTGCCCCAGACGCGGTTGGCCGAGGTTTTTCCCCGGCGGAGGAGGGCTTCGTCGATGACGTCGTCGTGCAGGAGGCTGGCCGTATGAATGAATTCAATGGAGGCCGCGAGTGGAAAACGATGGGGGCCGTCATAGCCGGTCAGGCGGGCGCAGATCAGATGCAGAAGCGGCCGGAACCGCTTGCCGCCGCTGTCGATCAGGTGATGCGCGACTTCGGGAATCAGCCGGACGTCGGACGTGATGTACCGGTCGAGGTGGGTTTCCACTCGGCTCATCTCATCTTTGTAAAGGGAAAAAACATCCGCCAGATCCATGACTCCGCCCCGGGTTGGTTCGTGCAAAGACTATAGTTTCATTTTTTCGCAATTGTCAAACAAGATTTCGCCGAAAAGGTCGTAATGATCGGCGCCGGTGATTCTGCACCGGACAAAATCGCCGGGGGAGACCGGGCCATTTTTCAGGTAGGTGATTCCGTCAACGTCCGGCGCCTGTCGGCGGCAGCGCCCGATCCACGCGAAATCGGGGCGGTCGCTGATTCCCTCGATCAGCACCTCCTGAACGGAGCGGATCAGCGTTTGGTTCACGGCGTGGGAAATGTCCGCCTGTTCACTCATGATCGCATCGCGTCTTCGCTCCTTTTCTTTTTCGGAGATGCGCGACGGCCGGTTTGCGGCGGGCGTGTCTTCTTCCCGTGAATAGGTGAATACGCCCAGATGGTCGAAGCGCGTCTCCCGGACAAAATCGAGCAGCCGCTCGAACCGCTTTGGCGTTTCTCCCGGAAAACCCACGATGAGGGAGGTTCGGAGCGCGAGGTCGGGCATCCGGCCTCTCGCCTGTCGGATGATATCCCGGATGCTTTGGGAGTCGACCCGGCGGTTCATGGCGTGAAGGATCGCGTCGTCGATATGCTGAACCGGCAGATCCAGATAGCGGCAGATGTTCTCCCGGCCGGCCATCGCCTCCAGAACATCGGGCGTGATGTGCGCCGGATGAGCGTACAGCAGGCGCAGCCAGCGCAGACCGGGAATCGCCGACAAATCGGTGAGAAGGCCGGAAAGCGCCGGACGGCTTTTTAAATCTTTTCCGTAGGCGGTGGTGTCCTGGCCGATCAGAATGATTTCCCGGATGCCCCGGGCAACCAGATTTTCCGCTTCCCGTGCAATGTCTTCAGGCCTGCGGCTGCGCGCCCGGCCGCGGATGGAGGGAATCGCGCAGTAGCTGCAGCGGTTGGAGCAGCCGTCGGAAATTTTCAAATAAGCGGTGGCGGCGCCGGAAGGCAGGATCCGTTCGTGCCGCGCCGTCATCAGAAAATCCGGTCTGGAAACTTTCACCTTCGGCCCGGGTCCGGGTGTCTGCAGGGTTTGCAGATGTCCGGCGATGCGTCCGACTTCTCCCGTTCCGATCCACAGGTCCGCCTCGGGAATGTCCGCAGAGAGCGCCTTTCCGTAGCGCTGAGCCAGGCAGCCGGCGACGATCAGCTTCAGGTCGCGGCCGCGCCGTTTTTTGATTTCCGCGAGCTCCAGAATCACTTCCAGAGACTCTTCCTTGGCCGGTCCGATAAAGCCGCAGGTGTTGACCAAAACGACATCCGCGTCCTGCGGGCGCTCCGCCGTCGTCATCCCGGAGGCCCGGGCCAGCCCCCCCATGACCTCCGAATCAATAAGATTCTTGGAGCAGCCCAGGGAGATGATGTGCAGTTTTCCGGAAAGCAATTTTTTCACTGCGGGAGTTTCCGAATCAGAACCTTGCGGGGTTTCGCGCCGTCGGAGGGGCCGACGATCCCTTCGCGCTCCATCTGTTCGATCATGCGCGCGGCGCGGTTGTAGCCGATTTTCATGTAGCGCTGCACCAGCGAGATGGAGGCCTGCCCCAGTTCGCCGACGAGGGCCACGGCCTCGTCGTATTTTTCATCGTAGCCTTCTTCATCCTGCCGGGCCTGGGAGGACTCCATTTCAAATTGCTCGATCGAGGCGTCGTATGTCGGCTGGGCCTGCATTTTGATGAAGTCGACGATGCGCGATATTTCCGCGTCGGACAGGTACGCTCCGTGAATGCGGGTGAGCTTGGAGGTGCCGGGCGGGATGAAGAGCATATCGCCCGCGCCCAGGAGCTGTTCCGCTCCCGGCTGGTCGATAATGGTGCGGGAATCGATTTTGGAGGAGACCTTGAACGAAATGCGCGTGGGAAAATTGGCCTTGATCAGCCCGGTGATGACGTCCACCGAGGGGCGCTGCGTGGCGAGAATGAGGTGAATGCCCGCCGCCCGCGCCATCTGCGCCAGCCTCGTGAGCGATTCCTCCACGTCTCTGGGGGCGACCATCATCAGGTCGGCCAGCTCGTCGATCACGACCACGATGTAGGGAAGTTTGACATGCTCAAACGGCGCATCGCTTTCGGTTGCGGCCTCCTGCGCGCCGGCGTCGGGCTTTTGCTCCCGGGCCGCCTTTCTGGTTTTGCCGCGGGTGAGGATCATTTCATTGTAAGCGTCGATGCTTTTGACGCCCAGCCGGCTGATGATCTGATAGCGGCGCTCCATTTCTTCCACCGTCCAGCGCAGCACCTGCGAGGCCTTTTTCGGGTCCACGACGACCGGGTGCATCAGATGCGGAATGCCTTCGTAGGAGGACAGCTCCAGCCGTTTGGGATCGACCATCAGAAATTTGATGTCGTCCGGCGGCGCTTTGAAAAGAATGCTGCAGATCATGGCGTTGAGCGCGACGCTTTTTCCCGAACCGGTGGTTCCGGCGATGAGCAAGTGCGGCATTCTGGCCAGGTCGGCAATGACCGGTGTGCCGACGAAATCCACGCCCAGCGCGATGGGCAGGCGCAGGGAGGATTCGGTAAAGGCGTCGTTGTCCAATACGTCTTTGAGGAATACCGGCTCCCGTTTGAGATTGGGGATTTCAATGCCGATCACGGACTTGCCGGGAATCGGCGCCAGAATGCGGATGCTGGGCGCCATGAGCGCCAGCGCCAGGTCGTCGGTCAGGCTGGTGATGCGGTTGATCTTGACGCCCGGAGCCGGCTCCAGCTCGTACATGGTGATGACCGGGCCGGGCAGGACCTCCACCACACGGCCCTCCACGCCGAAGTCGGCCAGCTTCTTTTCCAGGATGCGCGAGTTGGTGATCAGATGATCGCGTTTGACGCGGGTGTCTTTTTGCGGCGGCTCGCTGAGCAGGGTGAACGGCGGCAATTGAAAGGCGCCGTCCGGCTTCATCTGGGAAAAATCAAAATGCGTCTGCTCAACTTTTTTCGCTTTGGCTTTTCTGGGCGGGGCTTTCGTTTCGGAATCCTCGATGACGGGCGGCGGATTATTTTCGGCTTTCAGCCGGGCCCAACCGCCCCTGAAGAGAAAAACGATCCGGTCCCGGACGGCGGCAAGCCCGGTCCGGGCGGACTGCGAGACTTTTTCGATGGTCGACACCAGCGAAAATTCGACCGTGAAAAACAGCGAGATCATCATCCAGACGATCAGCAGGATAAAGGTTCCCGCCGGATTGAAGTAGTTCTGCAGCAACCGGACGAAGCCCGCGCCGAGAATACCGCCCGACTTGAAGGTGGTTTCGTACACGGTAATGCCGCCCCGGATCGAAGCGTCGCAGAGAGCGGCGAAGGCCAGCGTCAAAAACAGAAAACCGAATACGCGCGGGATTTTCAGGGCGAAATCCGGTCGCCGGAAAAATTGAACCGCCAGCCCCAGGGAAGCGATCGGCAGAAGAAAAGAGGCCAGTCCCAGAAGAAAAATCATCCAGCCGGCCGTGTAGGAACCGACGATGCCCGTCCAGTTGTGCGTCGATCGAGGATCGCCGATGAATTTCATGGGGGAGGGATCGTCCGGTGAAAAGGAAACAAGGCATAAAAAAAGAAACAGCGACAGCGCGAGGCAGACGACGCCCTTGATTTCCCGATATCTTGCAGACTGAGGATGGCTGGAAGCTTCCTGCATTAGAGCGCCGTCTTCGCGTCCGTCTGGACGTCCCTGATGCTGGCCGTACCGGCTTCACGGTAGGCGTTGTAATTGTGAATGATGACCTGCCGGACTTTCCGGATCAGTTCATGCCGGTTTTCCGTCGTGTATCCGGTCACGGGAATCGGTTTGTCGATGATCAGCTTGATTTTCCCCGGCTTCACTTTCAACGACCGCTTGGGCATGATTTCGCCGCTGCCGATAATGCTGATCGGAACGATCGGCACGCCCGCCTGAATGGCCAGGTAAAAGGTGCCATGCTTGAAGGCCTTGATTTCTCCGTCGCGGCTTCTCGTGCCTTCGGGGAAGGTCATGACCGATTTGCCTTCGCGGATGCGCAGGGCCGCCAGGTCCAGGCTCCGCAGGGCTTTTTCGTGATTCTGCCGGTCGATTTCAATATAGCCCGCGCTTCTCATGGCCTGGCCGAAGACGGGAACGGCAAACAGCTCTTTTTTGGCGATCCAGCGAAACTGCCCCGGAACGTGGGCCAGCGTAATGAGAATGTCGAAGTCGCTCTGGTGGTTGGCCATCAACACCTGCGGTCTGCCGGGCCGGATGTTCTCCCGACCGATGACCTGCACTTTCGTTCCGCAGATCGCCAGCAGAATCCGGCTCCAGATCCGGGCCACCTTGTGGACATTGTTTTCCGCGTTGTCGAAAAAGGAATAGATCACCGCCCAGAATGAAAAGAAAGCGGTGATGGCCACGCCTATGGAGACTAAAACGGCTGAACGGATCATCGATATTATTCCTGCTCAAAGTTCTGAGGCACCGAAAATGTGTTTGAACTTTTTTACTTGATAAACCCGTTCAAGTCAACAGCGAATCGTGTTTTTCTCCTTCGGCTTTCCGCGGGATCCGGAGGGAAAACCGGAGAATTGCCGATGACTCCCGGTCATGTCGTGTTTCAATCAGGATAAGGGATTGCGGCCTTTGATGAATTTGTAAAAAATGTTGCGGAAAGGGATTTTCTGCTTGACAAATGAACATCGCTCATCTAAGAAGCCTGCCTAAGCTGATCAAATTAAGGATGACCGAAAACGGAGCGTCGCCTGAACTCTTTGTGTATGGAGGCAGAGTATCAGGTTGCGTCGTTCGGTGATGGAGTGTTCATGGAACTATTTCTGCAGCAGGTTTTTAACGGGATCATGTTGGGGAGCACTTATGCCATCGTCGCGCTGGGGTTGACGATGGTTTATGGGATCTTGCACGTGCCGAATTTCGCGCACGGGCATATGTACATGCTGGGTGCTTATGTCTGCTTCTTTTTAATGACCATCTTCGGTTTTGCCTACTGGCCCGCGCTCGCGGCCTCGGCCATTGTGCTTGCGGTGGCCGGCATCATTCTCGAGGTCCTGGTCTTCAAGCCGGTGCGCAACGCCGGAGGCATCACCCCCTTCATCGCCGCCCTGGGCGCGCTGATCATTCTTGAGAATGCCGTCGTTGTGCTGTGGGGGCCGGAAGGCCATCGGATTCCGAATCCGTATCCCGGCATCATCGACGTCTTCGGCATCACCATGTCCACCCAGCGCCTGCTCGTGATCGGCGGCGCCTTTCTCATGATCTTGCTGCTGCAGCTCTTTATCAAGAAGACCACATTGGGCAGCACCATCGAAGCGGTGGCCCAGAATAAAGAGGGAGCGACGCTTGTGGGAATCAACGTCAACTTTGTTTCCGCGCTGACGTTCGCCATTTCAACCGCATTGGCCGCGGTTGCCGCCTGCATGGTCGCGCCTATTTTCATGATTTCTCCCAGCATGGGTTCGCTGGTCGGCATGAAAGCCTTTGTCATCGTTATTCTCGGCGGCATGGGCAGCATTCCGGGAGCGATCGTGGGGGGCATCATTCTGGGGTTGATTGAGGCCATCGGCGGCGGGTATTTTTCCGCGGCTTATAAAGACGTGTTCGGTTTCGGCGCGCTGGTGCTGATCCTCGCTATCAAGCCGACGGGCTTGTTCGGGAAGGAGATTAAGGGCAGATGATGAAGTGGTTGAAGGCAAATTGGTTTTATGTGGTTGTTCTGGTTGCAGCCCTGGTTCTGCCGCTCGTGATCACGAACCGGTATTACAGTCAGGTCATCACCATGAGCCTGCTGTTTGCGATCGGCGCATTGAGCCTCAATCTGATCCTGGGCTTTACCGGCCAGGCCTCCCTGGCTCACGGCGGCTTTTTCGCCATCGGCGCATACGGCGTCGCGATTCTCACGTATACGCTGGGCTGGAACTTCTGGCTCGCCCTGCCGGTGTCGGCGCTTCTTTCGGGATTGATCGGGTTTCTCGTCGGCCTGCCGGCGCTGCGCACCCGGGGGGCCTACTTCGCGATCACCACGTTGTGTCTGAGCGAAATCATTTACCTGGTCGCGGGCAACTGGATGGAACTGACGGGCGGCCACAACGGCATCGTGGGCATTCCCGTTCCCAGTCCGATCTCCATTCCCGGTCTGGGGCAGTTGAAGTTCGACTCTCAGATTTCGCAGTATTACCTGGTGCTGTTCTTCCTGCTGTTTACGCTTTTTGTCATGTATCGTCTGACGAAATCCCTGCGCGGTATGACCTTCCTGGCCACGGCCATCAATGAAGACCTGTCGGAAGCCGTGGGCATCAACATCTTCCGCACCAAGCTGCTTTCTTTCGTCGTGTCGAACTTCTTTGTGGGGCTCGCGGGCGGCATTTACGCCAGTCTGATCGGCAGCATTTCTCCGTCGGTCGCTTCGGTCGCCATGACGTTCAATTTCCTGATGTACGTGCTGCTGGGCGGCATCACGACGCTGGCCGGCCCGATTATCGGCGCCTTCATCATTCCGGTTCTCCTGGAGTATCTGCAGTTTTTGCAGGATTATCAGATGATCCTGTTCGGATTCCTGCTGATTATCGTAATTGTCTATTTCCCGTCGGGGTTTATGGGGCTGTATAAGAATTTGAGCGAAAAGATCAAGAAATCAAAGGTGGGGGCGTAACGTGCTGCTGAAAGGTGAACATCTCGTAAAAAATTTTGGCGGCACGATTGCTGTCAATGACGTAAGTTTTCAAGTCAACGAGGGAGAAATTCTGGCCATTATCGGCCCCAACGGCGCCGGCAAATCCGTTCTCTTCAGTTTGATCAGCGGAGCGGGCAAACCGACATCGGGCAGCATCACGTTTGCGGGGGATGAGATCGCCGGCCTGAGCGCCAACCAGATATCGCGCAAAGGCATCGCACGGACCTTCCAGTTGACGGCGCTTTTCGAAAAGCTGCCCGTCGCGGCCAATCTGGCCCTGGGCTATTACAAATGCACGACCAGCGGATTCTGGGGCGGCATTCTGCATACGCCGCAGTGGAAGCGGGACAAAAAGAAGGTGGAAGAAAAAGTTCTCCAGACGCTTGAATTTGTCGGCCTGGGACCCAGGGCCTTCGACATCGCCTCCACGATTTCCCAGGGGGAGCAGAGGCTCCTTTCCATCGGCATCGCGCTCATCAGCGATCCCAAGCTGATTCTTTTCGACGAACCGACGGGCGGTTTGATTCAGGAAGACACGGAGATGATCACCGAGCTGATCCGCAAGATCAACCAGAAGGGCATCACCGTTTGTCTCATCGAGCACAAGATGCGGATGATCATGGATCTGGCGGACAGAATTGTTGTTTTGAACTACGGCAAGAAAATTGCCGAAGGGAAGCCGGCGGACGTGGCCGCGGACCCGCAGGTAATCGAAGCCTACTTAGGAAGAAAAAAGGATGCTTAAACTTACGAATGTCACGACGATGATTGGCGAGCATCAGGTGATCCATGATGTCTCGCTGCAGATCGCCCGGGGAGATTTTGTCGCGCTCTTGGGCGGAAACGGCGCCGGGAAAACCAGCTTGTTCCGCACCATTGTGGGGGTCTTGCCGCCGGCAAGAGGCAAGATTGAATTCAAGGGCGAGGAGATCAGCCATATCGCCGCACATAAAATCGTGGGCAAGGGCATCGCGCTTTGTCCCGAAGGACGTCAGCTTTTCCCGCAGCTTCCCGTTTACAAAAACCTGATGCTGGGCGCTTACCACCGCAAGGACAAAAAGGGCATTGAGGAAACGCTGGAACAGGTTTACACGCTTTTCCCGCGCCTCAAGGAAAGATACAAGCAGATGGCGGGGACATTTTCCGGCGGCGAACAGCAGATGCTGGCCGTCGGCCGGGCCATCATGTCCAAACCGGAGCTGCTCCTGCTCGATGAACCGTCCATGGGTTTGGCGCCGCTGGTGGTGGAAGGGATTGCCGACGCGATCACGCAGCTCAACAAGATGGGCATCACCATCTTTTTGTCCGAGCAGAACGCCCAGATCGCCCTGATGATCACCCGCCACGGCTACGTAATGGAAAACGGACACCTCGTTCTGGAGGGATTAAGCAAGGACCTGATCACCAATGAAAAGGTGAAAAAGGCGTATCTGGGAACCTGAACTTTCTTCCAACCGCCCGATCGGAGTGAAATCGGAGAGCTCTTGCCCTTTTGGGGAAGGGCTCTTTTTTTGGTGCGACGCGAAGGTTTTCGCCGGTTGCCGCACAGCAGGAATTGGTTTGACACGAACCGGCTTATTTGTTAAAAATGAGCCAGCTTGCGAGCCTGTGAGGTTTTGTGAAGAACCGATCAAAATTGTTTGCCGCCCTGATGCTTCTCCTTCTTCTCTTCTATGGACAGGGGAGCTTTGCCCAGGAACCGCGGGCGAAGAAAACCGACCCCGCCAAAGTCCGGATTGCCGGCGCTCAAGCCTGGGACTGCGCGGCCTGCCATGGCACTCAAAAGGTGCTTCCAAAAAATCACCTGGACATCCGGGAAATGCCGTATGTCGCCTGCCGGGTCTGCCATCTTTCCGAAGAAGGCTTTGCCGGCTCCCTCCGGGGGAAAATGCCGGGCAGCCACCTGCATGCCTTCCGGAGCGTTCCATGCGCCGGGTGCCACGGCCAGACCAAAAAGCCGACGGCGGTCGCCAAAAGCCGGTGTCTGGTCTGTCACGGCAGCGCGGCCAAAGTTGCCCTGAAAACTCAAAACGCCAAACCGAACAATCCGCACGACTCGCCCCACTACGGGACGGAGCTGGACTGTAATTTCTGCCACCGCCAGCATGCCGGATCGGAGGATTATTGCGCGAAGTGCCACAAATTTAATTTCGTTGTCCCCTAGTACGAACCGGCCCGGACGGGCAAAGGAAAAATGACGATGGGATGTCCGGAACATTCATCATGGAAAGGCTGGATAGAAGACGCAGGCCGGCGCGTCTTCTCCGGCGGCCCGGTGTATTTATTTTTTCTGGGCCTGTTTGCCGCGATGCTGGTCGCGGGGATTGCCGCCGGAATCCATGCCGTTTACATCACGGGAAGCCGCCATGCTTACGGTACTAACAGGGAAATTCCGCTGGCCATGCTCATCGCCACCTATACCTTCTTTGTCATCACCTCGACGGGACTGTGCCTGGTTTCCTCCATCGGACACATTTTCGGCGTGGAGCGTTTCATGCCGATCGCGAAGCGGGCGGTGCTGCTGTCCGTCATCACCATCATGTCGGGATTCCTCGTCATCGGCCTGGAGCTGGAGAATCCGCTCCGGCTGGCCGTTTACCTGTTTCTCTCGCCGAACTTTACGTCCAATATCTGGTGGATGGGGGTTCTCTATTCCTTCGAGGTGGTCCTGCTGATCATTGAATTCATTTTCATCATGCTGGACAACCACCGGGCGTCCATGGCGGCGGGTCTTTTGGGGATTCTCTTCGGCATTGCCGCCATCAGCAATCTGGGGGGCGTCTTTGCCATGCTCAACGGCCGGGAATTCTGGTACGGACCCTATTTGCCCATTTTCTTCATTGCCTCCGCCCTGCTGATGGGCTGCGCCGCCGTGATTTTTTTCACGGTCCTCGCCTACCGAGTCCATTGCGAACCTCTTGACCACCCCATGGCCGATTCGCTGGCGGCGATTGGAAAGCTTGCCGGTTTGATGCTGGCGGTGATCATGTTTTTCACGATCTGGCGGATGGTCGCCCTGGCGGTGGGAGGCACGCATGAGCTGCTGGTGCGCGACGCCCTGGTCAGCGGCCCCTTCGCCTTCAATTTCTGGGTGCTGGAGGTCGGCCTGGGCATGATCCTTCCCTTCGTGCTGATTCTATGGTCCGGGGGCAAGCGGATCGGCCCCCTGTTCCTGGCTTCCGCTCTCGTGATTTTCAGCTCCTTTTTCATGCGCCTGGATATGGTGGTTGCGGGGCAGATTGTCCCCATGTACTGGGAGCTCGGGGTCCGGGAATATTCCATGCTGAACGCGTACTGGCCCACCTGGCATGAAATTCTGGTGGTGCTGGCCGGCGTCGGTCTTTCCGGCGTGTCGTTTCTGACGGGAGAAAAAGTTTTTCAGGGATTCAGAGAGGCTGAGGGTGCCGGGTCCCCTTCAGACGGGACGCTTGAAGTTGTCGTGCAGGATCCCCAGTCGGCATCAGACGGAAAGGTTGACGGCTAACCATGATCTTCAAATCGCTGGACAAGGAAACCATGCTGAAAGAACCGGAAAAGATTTCCGAAATGGACCGCCGCGAATTTCTGAAAATCGGGCTTGTCATCACCGGCGTCTTCGCGGGGGGCTCCATCGTGTCGGTGGCGTCCGCCGCCGAAAAGGTATTCCCGAACGGTTCCATTGCCCGGAAGTATCCCTACCGGCCGCATTACGCCATGGTGATCCGCGTAGATCAATGCATCGGCTGCCGCCGATGCGAAAAAGGCTGTACGGCCGCCAATGCCGTGCCGGATTACGGCTGGCGCACCAAGGTTCTGGAGAGGGAAGTTCCCGAAGCGATCGGACAGAAAAGAGAATTCATTCCGGTGCTGTGCAATCAGTGCAACAATCCGCCTTGTGTCCGCGCCTGTCCCGTTACGGCGACTTACAAGGACAAGGTTCATGGTATTGTGATGATGGACATTAAGAAATGCATCGGCTGCAAAATCTGCATGGCGGCCTGCCCCTACGATGCCCGTTACTACAATGAGGAAAGGGGCGCCGTGGACAAGTGCGATTTTTGCTTTGAATCCAGTCTCTCGCGCGGCGGAAAAAAAACGGCCTGCCAGGCGGCCTGCCCGGCCGATGTCCGCGTGTTCGGGGACCTGTCCGATCCCCGAAGCCGTGTCTATCAAATGGTGCATCAGCTGCAGAAGCCGGTCTGGGTGCTCAAAAAAGAAACGGACGCCAGGCCCAATATTTTTTATACGAAAGGGTAGGCAGGAAAGCATGCTAAAACGTCTTCTTCTTTCATTCGCAATGCTTTTAATCGCCTGCACGACCGCCGCAGCGGCTGCGGATCCGGCAATCCCCGGTATTCTTTACACCCAACCGCTGGAGTCGGTCATCTTCCGCCATCAGGACCACGCGCAGAAGGGAAGCGCATGCGTCGTCTGCCACAGCGGCCTGTTCGAAATGGAGGCCCTCCACGTCCAGAAAAACAAAGATTACACCATGGATTCCCTTTACAAGGGAAAATACTGCGGCGCCTGTCACAACGGAAAAAAGGCCTTTGCCGCGGATACCCAGTGCGCGCGCTGCCACCTCGGGTCCGGCGTTCCGGCGCCGCCCAAAGAGGCGCCGCCGTATAAAAAATCCGTTGCGCTGGGCAAAGGGGAGCAAAGCGTGACGTTTCAACACGAGGCTCACGCGAAAAAATCGACCTGCCGGGGTTGTCACCCGTCCCTGTTCAAGCCCGGCGAAGGGACCACCCGGGTCCGCATGGCGGACCACGGCGGAAACCGGTTTTGTTTTGCCTGCCACAAAGGCCCGGGCAAAGACGCCTTTTCCTGGAGCGATTGCAGCCGCTGCCACCGGAAATCCATTCCCGTTCCCCGGGAAACCATTTCCTTCGGCCCCGGGACGAAAGCCGTCTTGTTCCGCCATGAGGGCCACCGACTCAAAGGTGGGTGCAAGGTCTGTCATCCCCAAAGATTTACCTACCGGAAAGGGACCGCAAAGATTGATTTTGATGACCATCTGAACCGGAAGGCCTGTTTTGCCTGCCATGCCAAAAAGAACGGATCAGCCTTTTACGACTGCAACCGCTGCCATCCGGATAAGCCTGCGGCCAAACCCGGCGGGCCCGATACCCTGAAATATCAAACGCCCTGGAAAAACGTGTACTTCCATCACGAAAGCCATGGCGGGTTTTCCTGCCCCGTCTGCCATCCCGCCCCGTTTGCCATGAAAAAGGGCAAAACCAAAATGGTGATGTCGGATATGTTACGCGGAAAAACCTGCGGCGTCTGTCATAACGGAACCAAGGCGTTTTCCGCAAAGGAATGCGCACGGTGCCATAAAAAATAATCCAACACCGGGAGAAGGCGCTTTTGACTCCAAAAAAATCCGGCATCTGGTCTTTCTTTGCATCCGTTCAACTGGCCCTTGTCCTGCTTTCCCTGATCGCTTTTTTTGCCCTGGTCGGCACGCTGGTTCCTCAGCGGGAGGAGGCGGTCGCCTTTGCCGAACGAATCCCGCCCGCTCTTTTTTCCTTTCTTCAAAAAATGCAGATCTTCGATCTGTATCATTCCGCGTGGTTCATCCTTCTGTCGGGTCTTTTGGCCGTCAACCTCATCATTTGTTCACTGGATCGATTTCCCCCGGCCTGGCGCCGCTTCCGGATGCGGCATGAGCCGAAGAATGAAGACATCTTTCGGGACGTTGCAGAAGAAGATACGTTGCTTGCGGACACGGATGTTCGGACGGCGGCGGACGCCGCCCTGTCCCTGCTGCGAAGAAAATATCACGCCGTGGAAAGGGCGGACGAAGCCAGCAGTGCCTGGCTCTGCGCGCAGAAGGGGCGCTTTTCGCTTTTCGGCGTTTACATCGTCCACGTGAGCATTCTGGCGTTGATCGCGGGCGCGGTCGTGGGATCCGTTTTCGGTGTGGAGGGTTTTGTCCACATACCGGAAGGGGAAACCGTGGAATCGTTTTCCCTGCGAAGCGGCGGTCAGCCGCTGCCGCTTCCCTTTGCCGTGCGCTGCGACCGGTTTACCGTGGAGTTTTACGAGGGCGGCATGCCCAGGACATTTCAGTCCGATCTGACGTTTCTCAAGAACGGCAGGGCGGTCCGGTCCGCGAAGCTTCTGGTCAATCATCCCGTTGAATTTGAGGGGTTCCGTTTTTATCAGGCGAGCTACGGAGCGGCGCCGGGAGGCAAGGCGACGCTGGCGCTCATGCGGGAAGGCGGCCGCCGCGACGTGATGAATGTCGCGGAGGGGTATGTCTTCGACCTGCCGGGCAGAGAAGGAACGTTTCAGGTGCTGCGCGTCGAGGAAAATCTGATGAAAATGGGCCCCGCCGTCAAGGTGGCCGTCACCTCCCGCCGGGGCCAAGAGGCTGTTTTCTGGGTGTTCCAGCAGATCGAATCCATTAAAAAAATGAGCCCGGACATCTTCGAGCAGGTGCCGCTATTCAATCCCGGTCTGTTTCGTCCCTATACGTTTTCGCTTTTGGGCCTGGAGGAAAAATATTACACCGGCTTGCAGGTCAACCGAGACCCCGGAACGCCTGTGGTGGCGGTTTCCGCGCTGGGCTTGATCGGAGGACTGATGCTGATTCTGTTTTCCTATGCCCGCGCGGTCTGGATCCGCATTTCGCCCTCGGGGGATCAGGTCCTTCTCTCCATCGCCGGCCGGAGCTATAAAAATCAACCGGGCCTGCAGAAAGAAATGCGATACCTGCTTGCGGAACTTAAGAACCGTCTGGAGAAGCGCCGATGATTCACACCAAGATCTTAAGCGGGGTGACCTTCCTGTATTTTGCCGCTTTTGTTTTTTATCTGTTCCGGATGGTGCTGGGACGGGAATTCTGGGGGAAGTGGGCTACCGTAACGGCGCTTGGCGGGCTGGCCGCCCAGAGTATCGCCCTCGTCGTCCGCTGGAAAACTTCCTATGATCTCGGCTTCGGTCATGCGCCTCTTTCCAATTTTTACGAATCGCTGATTTTTTTCGCCTGGACGATCGTTCTTCTGTACCTGCTCATGGAGCGGCGTCTGAAAAACCGGAGCATCGGCGTCTTCGTTCTGCCCGTTGCGTTCCTGATCATGGCGTACGCGTCCATTGCCCCGGGAATGAATCAGCGCATCGAGCCGCTGATTCCCGCCCTGCAGAGCAACTGGCTGACCTCGCACGTGCTGACCTGTTTTATGGGATATGCCGCGTTTACCGTGGCCTTCGCGCTGGGGATCCTGTATTTTTTCAAAACGGCGGCCGGACCCCGGCCCGGTGTCTTTGTCCGCCTGATGCCGTCTGAATTTCATATCGACGAGTTGATCTATTCCTGCGCCGTGCTGGGATTCATTTTCCTGACGCTGGGCATCGTGACCGGATCCGTCTGGGCGCATTACGCCTGGGGCTCCTACTGGAGCTGGGACCCCAAGGAAACCTGGTCGCTCATCACCTGGCTGATCTACGCCGTGATGCTGCATACCCGGCTCGTGCGCGGGTGGCGCGGCCGGCGCATGGCCGTGATGGCCATGGTGGGCTTCGGCTGCATGCTCTTCACGTATCTGGGCGTAAACCTGCTGCCGTCTCTGCACAGCTACATGAGCTGACGCCACTCCCAACGCAAAGCGCTATCTTTGTTGGCTGAGTCGTCGGCATCCTCAACGTATATAAAAATACGCCTCGTCGCCTCCTCTCCGCCGCCGCGATATCATCATTGATTGGGGGGCGGCGTTATTCTTAAGAAATCCATAATTTCCTGGATGTCCGGCAATTCCCGGATCGGATACACTTTTACGAAAATGGCTTTTCGCTTCTCGTCCAGGATGACGTTCGCCCGCTCGGAAAAGCCGAGTTTGTCGATGAAAAGGCCCAGCCTCGCGGCAAGCCCGCCGTGGGGCCAAAAGTCCGCCAGGAGATCTATTTTTTCGATGCCGAGGTTTTTGGCCCATGCTTTTTTGCAGGGGACGGAATCCACCGAAATGCCCAGCGGGGCGGTGTTGAGCCGGCCAAAGTCTTCAAAGCGGGTTTCCAGCGACTGCATTTGTCTGGCGCAGACTTCCGTCCAGGCCAGCGGATGAAAGGACAGCAGGATTTTTTTGTCCGGCAGTGCAGTCGTGTCCAACGCCGCTTCCGTGTGACTCTTTAACGAGAAGTCACCAAACACATCTCCGACTTGAATTCTGGCCATGATATGCCTCCTGTTTTATCGAATATTTCGCTTTTTCCCTTCAGCCTCCTCCTAATCGATCGTCATCAGCGACTGCCAGCGCTCCCATTCGGTGGCGCGCGGAAGATTGCGTTCCTGAAGCAGCCGGATGATCGGCTTTTCGTTGAATCTCAGGTAGGGATTCATTTTCTTTTCCTGGGCCAGCGTGGAGAAGAGAAAATGAGGATCACAGGTTTGCCGGAAGCGTTCGATTTCGGGATTGTCCGGCTCCAGACGCCGGGCAAACGCCAGGGAATCGCGCACATAATCATGCCCGGCGAAAATGCGCGTATCGTCCGGGAGCGCCATCAGGCGCCGGATCGATTCGAAAAATCCCCGCAGGTCGCCGGTGAAGCAGTTGCCGATCGTCGCGTTGAAAAGGGTGTCGCCGGTGATGAGGTTTTGACCCGCGTGGAAGCAGACGGAATCCCGGGAATGGCCGGGCGTCCGGTAAACGAAGACCGGTTCGCCGTCGACGAAGATCTTTTCCCCGTCGGCAAACGTCGTGCAGTCGAGAAATCCGGCTTTTGTCCTGCGCAACAGATGGTCGTCGCCCGGCGTGTGGTCGTGGTGGCGGTGCGTGTTGGTGACGTATGCGAGCGAAAGCCGGTTCTGTTCAAGAAACGTCAGAATTTCCCGCCACGCGCCGCCGTCGATCGCCATCGCCTCGGTCTTTCCGTAAAGAAGATACGCCAGATTGTCTCCGTAGCGGAAGGGTTCGATGTGGAGCATGCCGTTTCCTTTATTTCACGATTTTGAAAATGTCTCTGGCTTTGGGGTCGGCGGCGCTGCCGAGCAGTTCGAAAAGAACCATTTCCGAGGATGTGAGATAAGCGCCGGCGCTTTTGATCGCCTGGATGCCGATCTCGCGATTTTCGGGCGTGCGCGAGGAAACCGCGTCGGTGGCCAGGTGAACCGTGTAGCCGTTCTGCAGGAGGTCCAGCGCCGTCTGGTAAACGCAGACGTGGCTTTCAATGCCGGCCAGAACGACATGGCGGCGCGTGAGGGATTCGAGCTCTTCGCGGAAAAGGGGATTGGCCCAGCAGCTGAACGTCTCCTTGGCGATCGGTTTTATGTTTCCCAGTTCGAGGGCCAGCAGGGGAATCGTTTCTCCCAGTTTTTCGGGCGTCTGCTGGGTGACCACAATGGGCAGATTCAGCACCTGAAATCCCCGGATCAGCTTGACGGCGCTCGCAAAAAGGTCTTCCTTCCGGCACATGGATTGGGCCAGATTGCCCTGAAAATCGATCAGGACCAGCACGGCGGCGCTTCGGCTGAGCATGGCTTCCCCCCTTCTTTTCGTCGCTGATGGAGCACCATAGTGAATTTGCTTTGGGGTTGTCAATCATTATTGTTGCTGATAATAAGAGGAAAAACCAAGGAGACTCAACATGACGCTGCCGGCGAATGAAAAAGTTCTTTTGCATGAATACCGGGAAGGCCGCTTGGTGGAAGTGGAGCTGCCCTTTTCCGCGGAATATGCCCTGACGCTGAATATCAACGGCAGTCCCTACGTCACAATGGCCTGCTCCGGAAATGATCTGCGCGAGCACGTGACGGGGTATCTGATCACGGAGGGAATCATTCCGGCCGCCGACCGGATCGCGAGACTGGAGGTTCATGAAAAAGAGCTGACCGTCGACGCCTTTCTCGTAAACGACCGTATGGTTTCGGAAAAGCTTGAGCAGGTCAAAACGATTTCCGCGGCGGGGGGAAGGACCAGAAAATGGCTGCCCGGAGAGGAACTGGTCCGCACGCATCTGCCCGAAGTAAACGCGAAGGTCATCCTTCAGGCCATGAGCGATTTTCTGTCCTATTCGCGCGAGCACGAGGCCACGCACGGCGTCCACAGCGCCGCACTGTATTCGCTGACCGGCGAGCGGCTGATCTTCATCGACGAAATCGGCCGTCACAACGCTATCGACAAGGTCATCGGCCGCGCGGCCATTCAGGGCATCGGCCTGGAAGACAAGATGATCTGTTCGACAGGCCGCATCTCGAGCGAGATCGCCTTCAAAATCATCCACGCCCGCGCGCCCGTACTGGTCACGCGCGCTTCGCCGACCACGCTGAGCATAGAGCTCCTGCGCCGGTTTAACATCCTGACCGTCATCCGCGCCGTCAAGGGCCGGTTCTTGGTCGTGAACGGCAGGGAACGGATCATTCGGTAGAGTGATCGCCCGCGCAAAAAAAAGGCGCCGCCCGGCCGGAAAGGGGCGCGGACGGCACTTTTTCTAACCCTGCGCAGCGGCCGGCTTCCGGCGCAGATAGGTATGGTAAATATCCTGGCGGATGAACATGTAGACGAACGCCGCCAGACCGAAGAATTGCACGGTGAAGTGCGGGAACAGCATCAGGACGCCGCCCGCCAGCGCAACCACCGTGTCCACCCGGCCCATTTTCGTGGCCCAGAAGCCGGAGAGGCCCGCCGCAAACAGAACCAGGCCGGGAATGTAGAAGAAGATGAGCTTGATCAACTGCCAGGCATCCCAGTAATCGGCAATTAAAAGCAGCGCCGGATTATAGGCAAAGAGGAACGGAATGATGTAGGTCATGATGCCGAGCTTGCAGGCGACCAGGCCCGTCATCATGGGATCCTCTCCGGCGATCTGCGCTCCCGCGTATGAGGCGAAAGCCACCGGGGGCGTGATCGAATACAGCGTCGCGTAGTAGAACACGAAAATGTGAGCCACCGGCGCAATCACGCCCAGCTTCATGAGCGCCGGTCCGAAAATCGCAATGCCCGTGATGTAGGCGGGGATGGACGGCATGCCCATGCTCAAGACCAGGATGGCCAGGGCGGAAAGCAAAAGCGCGATGAACAGCGAGTCGCGACCCAGGCCGATGACCATGTTGGCGAATTTCAGGTTCAACCCGGTTTCGACGAGCAGACCCGTGATCACGCCCGCGGCGGCGCAGGCGATGGAAATGTACACGGAGGTTTTCCCCGTTTTGGCCAGGATATTATACAGCGTCTTGACGTTCAGGCGATTGTGTCTGCGCAGCAGGCCGAGCACCAGCGCCGTGGTGCAGGCGTACAGAGCGGACAGGCCCACGGGGTAGAACATCACCAGAAAATAAATCAGCACGATCATGCTGACGAGGAAGATGTAAAATCCGTTGGCCATGATCTTTCCATACGTGAGAGTGACCGCCTCGTGCACCTGGATGTTCCATTTGCGCGTTTCAAAATCGATCGTGCAGTAAAAGGCGAAATAGAACATCAGCGCGGGAAGCAGCGTGTACTGGCAGACCTTGATGTAGGGAACGCCCATGTACTGTGCGACGATGAAGGCCGCGACGCCGAGCATCGGCGGCATGAGCTGGGCGGCGGTTCCGACGACGGCCGCGATTCCTCCGGCGACCCGCGGCGGATAACCGACTTTTTTCATTTCCGGAATGGTCGGATAGCCGATGAGATAGGTGGTGGACATGGGCAGGCCGCTCGCCATGCCGACCAGAGTGCCGGCCACGATCGCCGTCTTTGCCGGAGCGCCGGGCGTCCGCCCCAGAAGGCGGTTGGCGAAGTCAAGAAACGTCCGGAGAATTCCCAGCTCCTCCAGGATGACGCCGTAAAGGATAAACGGAAAAGCCAGCGTGATCACGACCCACAGGGGGCTTCCGAAAATGCCTTTCGACGTGAGATACATGGTGTCGACGATCCAGTCCCAATCATAGCCGGAATGGCTGAGCACAGGCGGCAGATGGTTGCCGTAGGCCACATAGAGCAGCAAAGCCAGCGCAATGACCGCCATCGCCGTTCCCATCGCGCGCCGCGTCGCCTCCAGAACGGCGATGAGGCCGAGGATGCCCATGGTGAATTCGAAGGCGGAAATCTCGCTGACGTACTCGATGCGCGTGAGAATGTGGTTGGCGTTGACGATCAGGTACCCGATGGACACGACCGACACGGCGGTGAAGATCCAGTCCACGACATTGATCTTCATCCAGAAGGGGCTTTTACCGCCGGAGTACATCATGAAGGTCATGGGCAGGGCGAAAAAAAGA
Source organism: Smithellaceae bacterium (assembly GCA_035448625.1). GTDB lineage: Bacteria > Desulfobacterota > Syntrophia > Syntrophales > Smithellaceae > UBA8904. The sequence continues at coordinate 26,605 of DAOTJI010000014.1, forward strand.
AAAATCGCCAGGGACAGGGTGTATCCCAAAAGCGGCCCTGCTACGACGATCGACAGTACGAAAAAGGACAAAAAGGCTCCGATCACGGACATGATGTGACCGGGGATGCCGGTAAGATTCCTGTTCACGATAAACCTCCTTGGGCGGACTCAAAAACCGGCGTCCCGCCCGCACGAACGGGACGCCGGTCGCAGCGTCGGCTACTTAACAGCGCCTTTTTCCTTATAGAACTTCAAGGCCGCCGGGTGCATGGGGGGCTGTTTCCCTTTTCCATACAACCGGGAAAGCTCCTTGGCGGTCATGCCCTTGAACTCGATGTTGCCCACCTGCGCCATGGTATCCATGTTTTTCACCAGCCCGTCGAGAATAACGGTGACGGTTTCGTCGGAAACGTCGGCGCTCACCATCCAGACGGTGATGTCGGCCAGGACTTTCGTGTCCTCGGTGATGCTTGCATGCAGTCCTTTTTTGACGGTGGTCAGAAGGAGAGGGATTTCCTTGAGGACTGCTTCCGTCGGTTTGGGGTCCAGGGCGAGAATCCGGAATTTTTTCTGGGATTCCAGCTCCGCCAGGGCCGCCGCCTGGGCGTTGGTCGCCATCGTGTAAGCAATCACGTCGGCCAGTCCTTTGGACAGAAGATCGCAGGCTTCCTGGTATTTGCCGACGATGTCGACTTTGCCGCCCGCTTTTTTAATGCCGTCGTAAGTGATGCCGGTGGCCTCAAGAATCTGCTCCGGGACATAGCGGGCGGTGAAACCGGACGGATAGGTGACGTAACGGATCGGTTTGCCCTTGAGGTCGGAAATCTTTTTATACGGCGATTTGGCGTCCACGAGAAGCACATAAGCCGCCGTGGTCGTGTAGCACAGCACCCGGGCTTTCTTCACCGGCTCTTTGAAATATTCGTCCTTTCCGATCTGGGCCACGACCTTGCCCGACGTCATCGCCGGGAGGTAGGAGGCGAAGGTGAGGCCCAGCGGGACCTTGCCTCGTTCAATCTGGATGACGTTGCTGATGGCGGAGCCGGTCATGGCGTCGACATTCATGCCCAGCTTGCCCGACGCGATGCCTGAAAAGGCCGCGACCTGCGAGTACCAGGTGGTTCCGGTGGGACCGGACAGGAATTTAACGTTTTTCAGAACCTCGCCCTGAACGGTGCCTGCGGAGACCAACACACAAAACAGAAATGCGCCTACCACCGAATAAAACTTTGCTTTCATCTTTCCCACCCTCCTTTTGTAAAGTCAAAATGCAAATGAGAAAACCGTTTGAATGCGATGCTGCGGCGGACAACTGAAGCCGCTTGCCGGAAAACCTCCGTTCCCCTTCTCATCGGCCCTTGATTCACCGTGTGTTCTGTTTTTCCGATCGCCGCCGCCTTCTATTGCAGGTTGCGCAATTCCCGGCGCAGGATTTTTCCCACCGCGCTTTTGGGGAGCGTTTCCAGAAACTGAACGGCCTTGGGCCTTTTGTAGGACGGCAGCTGTTTCTTGCAGAATTCCAGCAGTTCCTCCTCCGTGACCGCTCCAGGCGTTTTCAGGGCGACAAACGCCTTGACCGCCTCGCCGTACACCGGGTCGGGAATGCCGATGACGCCCGCTTCGAGCACGTCGGGATGCCGGTACAGGATATTTTCAATCTCCTTGGGATAGATGTTTTCCCCGCCCCGGATGATCAAATCCTTTTTTCGGTCCGTGATGTAGAGGTAGCCGTCCTCGTCCATGTGGCCCACGTCCCCCGTATGCAGCCAACCGTTACGGATCGCCGCCGCCGTTTCCGCAGGCTTGTTCCAGTATCCTTTCATGACGCCCGGTCCCTTGATGACGATTTCCCCCGTCTGTCCGGCGGGCAACTCCCGGTCCCGGTCGTCGAAAATCTTGATGGTGTTGCACTTCTGGTAGCACTTGCCGATGGAACCGTATTTGGGCGGACGACGGCCCGCGACATTGCCGCAATTGACGGTCGTCGCCTCGCTCAGGCCGTAGCCTTCCCAGATGTCGATGCCGAATTTTTCCTTCCAGTCGCGCGCTACGGCAAGCGGCATCGGCGCCGCCCCGCAAATGCAGGTTCGAAGCGAACTCAAATCGTACTTTGCCAGGGACGGATGGTTGAGCAGTTGGATGTACATGGTCGGCACGCCGCGGAAATCCGTGACCCGGTATTTTTCGATGCACTTCATGGCTTCTTCGGGATCCCAGCGGTTGATGACGACCAGTTTGCCCCCGGTGAGAAATTCGAGATTCAGGGCGAAGACGCCGTAGCCGTGAAACAGCGGCAGGGTGATGAGCGAAACCCGATCGCGGCTCACGCCGAAGACTTCGCCTTCGCGCGGCGCTTTTCCGGTCCGGCTGCCGTCCGGTTCGCGGATGACGCCACGGGCCGAAACCCCCCACGCGTCGAGCAGCACCACCTCGTAGTAACCCGTGACGTGCGTGTACCAGTTGTAATGGGTCAGCATCACGCCCTTGGGGTTGCCGGTGGTTCCGGCGGTGTAGATCATCACCGCCGTATCGTCGTTGTCCGTATCCGCGACGTCCAGTTCATCCGGTTCCGGGCGGCAAAGGTCGTTGAAGGACAGGGCCCCCGCGGGCGCCTGCGGCCCGGTGACAATCAGGTGGGCGAGGCCGGGCGCGTCTTTGCGGGCTTCCTGAATGTTGGCAAGGGAATCGGGGGCGCTCACCAGGGCGGACAGGCCCGCGTCCCGGTAGATGTAAGCCAGATCCGGCACTTTCAAGGAGGGGTTGATCGGAACGAGCGTCGCCCCGATTTTGAACGTCGCGAAAAACGTCTGAATGAGCTCGGTACAGTTGAGCAGCTGCACGCCGACCCGGTCGCCTTTCTGGACGCCCAGCTTTTTCAAGGCGTTGCCCAGGCGGTTGGCGTTTTGGTTCATGGCGGTGTTGGTGTGCCACTGACCTTCGAAATACACAAAATCATATTCACCGAATCTTCGGATATTGTCGTCCGCCAGACGTCCGATATTCATCGTTTCCCCTCCTCGAAAAAGTGGTCATTCACAACACTCATGAGATAAATTCACTTTTTTTCAAAGCATGACGGGAAGACTTCCGCTTTTCGCGACATCCCTCCCGTCGGGATGCTTTTTTTTTCACGCCGGTCGGCACCGGAGGCCGCCTTCTCCGGTCCGGGAGAGAACGGGCGGCTGATGATGAACGGATTGGTTTTCTTGCCGGCAATAACCCGCCATGAAATCGCTTTTTTTTGCGGCCGCAGCCGGTTGGATGGGAATGGTTTGACTACGATATCTGATCCTCTACGCTCTCCGCCAAGATTGCACGGAAACAGCATACCGCATTCGATAAATCGATGAGAAAAAAGCAAGGTTTATACCAGTCATGGGGAACATCCCGTGACCCGGCGGTCAGAAAAACGCTTTTCGAAACACCCGGCAGGAAGCTGTCTCACAGGTTAAGTAGATCATCAAATGAATTCGTAGGCTTACGGTTACTTACGTCTGTCCGTCGCCACCCGCGAGACGAAGGGAAAATTTTTTCAATGCCGGGCGGAAACTCTATTTTCGCCGATCCGCCCTTCGCCCGCCCGCATTTTTTGTTTACGTAATACACAGGGGTGTATCGTTAGTAAACAGGTGGCCTTCTTCATGTATAAAAGATATATGCCGTCGCTTTCCGGGGGACGGCTCCGGAAAGGACCGGCGAAACGCCGGGAAAGTCCGCTTGCCGCTGCCCGGTGCTTTCGCCGGACGGTGGGCTGCTTTTTTACCTTTCGCTCAGTTCCAGCAAAATGCCCCCGGTCGATTTGGGGTGAACAAAAGCAATTTTTGCTCCGCCCGCTCCATAGCGGGGTTTTTCGTCGATCAGGCGGACGCCCCGGGCCTTCAGTTCGGTCAGCGCCGCATCCAGATTGTCTACGCGCAGGGCCATGTGCTGAATGCCCTCGCCGTTTTTTTCAATGTATTTGGCAATGGGTCCGTCGGGCGACGTGGATTCCAGAAGCTCGATTTCCGAATCCCCTATGGGAAAAAAGGAAACTTTCACTTTTTGTTCGGCCACCTCTTCCACACCGGCGGAGGCGATGCCCAGCATCTCGTAGAGTTTGGCGCTTTCCGCCAGATTCTTCACCGCGATGCCGATGTGATCGATTTTCAAGACGTTCATGTATTCAATCTCCTTGTCTCTTGTGTCTTGCTGTTTGAGCAGGGAACCGTTTTACGCCGTTTTCTGCTGCCCTTTACCCTTCGGTCTTCAGCCTGACGGTCCTTTTCAAAACTTCTGCCCCTTCAGGCACTCCAGTACTTTCGCGGCGGCGCTGGTGGGGGTGACCAGGCCACGCTCAATGCCGTCGAGCCCTTCGGCCAGGACCTGCGCCGCCGGGGTTTCGTAAAACCATTCCTGAACCTCTTCACGCACCAGAAACTTCAGCCATTCCCTGGACTGCTCCTTGCGTTTGTTTTGCAACTCGCCGGTTGCGGTCAGCCGGTTGCGGTGGTCGAGGATGATGTTCAGAATATTCTCCAGGCCCGCCATCGTGACCGAGCTGCACGTGACAACCGGCGGGGACCAGTTTGCGTAGGGCGGCGTGAGCAGATGAAACGCCGTTTCATACTGGCGGCGTGCCATTTTGGCCCGCTCGATGTTGTCGCCGTCCGCCTTGTTGACCGCCACCGCGTCGGCCAGTTCCAGAACCCCCTTCTTGAGGCCCTGCAGTTCGTCTCCGCCTCCGGCGATCATCAGGACCAGAAAGAAGTCGACCATGGAGGCCACGGTTACTTCCGATTGACCCACGCCCACGGTTTCGATGATCACCGCGTCGAATCCGGCGGCTTCGCATACCAGCATGGTTTCGCGCGTTTTGCGGGCGACGCCGCCCAGCGTTTTGCCCGACGGGGAGGGGCGGATGAACGCCCGGTCGTTCACCGACAGCTTTTCCATGCGGGTTTTGTCGGCCAGAATGCTGCCGCCCGTTTTGGGGGAGCTGGGATCCACGGCCAGTACGGCCACCCGGTAGTCTTTCTGCGTGAGCAGCGTGCCGAAGCTTTCGATGAACGTGCTTTTGCCGGCACCCGGCAACCCCGTGATGCCCAGGCGCAGGGCCTTGCCGGTATAGGGCATCAGCGCGTCCAGAATGCGCCGGGAGAGTTCCTGATCGGCGGGCAGGGAGCTTTCCACGAGGGTGATCGTTTTGGCCAGCATCCGCCGGTCCCGGTTGAGGACGCCCTGAATGTAAGCCTGTTCGTCTCGTTTTTCCATCTTCCCTCTCCCCGTGGCGGATGTGGGTTCAGCTTCTGTAAAATTCATTGACGGCCGCCAGGTACTCCGCCAGATGCCGGCGGCTGCCGACAAAGATATGACCGACATTTTTCTCGATGCTCCGGTTGCGGAGCCTGCCTTTCGAGCCGGATGCAAAGCCCGCCAGGCCCCAGATTTCGGCAGCCACGCACGAGCCGGCCGGCGCAATCACGTCGCGGGAGCCCTTATACTCGAAAATGGCCACCCCCGCTTTGCGAAGCATGTCCATATCGACCGGCATTCCGTCAAGCGCCGGATGACGGGAGGGCATGCAAAATTTGCCTTCATAGATCTGATTGCCGAGGAAAACCTTCTGAATCCATTGAATGTGGGCGCTGACGGGGAATCGCGTCCCGTGCGTCAGCCAGTACAGAAAGGGCGCGGCGTCGGCAATCGCCTCCGGATTTTCCGCGCGTTCGTAAAATCCCAGCACAACATGGTACTGAACGCCGGGCTGAATTTCATTCATGCCGAACTCAATCACCTGCGGCGGAATATTCACGGCGCCGAAAAGCTCCTTCATCAGCCGCGGGTCGTAGTCCCGGCGGATCAGCGTGCGGATCGCCTGATGACCGCTGTCGCCGTCGTCAAACTTCACCGGAGAGGCCATCAGCGCCACTTTCTTCACGTCCATCGCCTTCCCGTCGGCCAGCCGCTCTTCGGCGCGGCGCGCCAGATAAGGCAGAATCAGCGTACCGCCCATACAGTAGGCCATGATCAGGATTTCCGCGCGGGGATGTCGCTTTTTGATGATCTCCAGATAATGATCGTGCAGTGTTTTCCCGTAGAAATCCAGTCCCAGCTCCGTCTCATCCCAACCGGGATCTCCGTGATCGATCAGATAGATCCGGTAACCTTCCCGGTGCATTCCCTCGATGACCGATTTGCCGGCGGCCAGATCGAACAGCTCAGGTTTGTTGATGAGCGGCGTCACCATGTAAAGAATTTTCCCGTTGGGTTTCACCGACTTCGGGGGCGGATAATGGCGCAGACGGACGCGGTGCAGCACCGAACCTTCCACATCCTCATAGCGGGAAAAGCCGATCTTTCCTCCGGTCACCCTTTCCGAATAATCCTTGATGTCGAAAACGTTTTCCCGGTGAAGATTCTCCAGCCGGACCCGGTTTGCGGCCAGATATTCGTCAAAGGAAACGGCTTTTCCATCCGCGTCTTTTTGGGCAAACGGCAATTTCCCATCGGACGGCGGGGTTTCCGTAATGACCACGAGCAGACATTTTAACAGTGCTTTCATGGCCGTAAGGCGGGTCAGGCCGATATTGTTGTAGCTGTGTTCGAGCTGGGCGAATTCCTCCATGTAGTTTTTTAAAAATTCATAACCCTTGCGGGTCGTGGAAATTTTTTCAGCCTTTTCACGGCTGAACCTGCCGTCCTCGATGAAAAAACCGGTCATGGTGTACAAAAGTCGGGAATAGCCTTTGTAAATCCAGCCGTTCATGTCGCCGATCAGATCGGGATTTCTGCCGGAGCCTGCGGCCATTCTGGCCTGCGCCCGGATCGGTCCCGTGATATACTGATCCATGAGGCTGCTCTGCCATGCGCAGGCGACGGCCCAGGGGCCGAAAACTTCGATTCTTCTTCCGACCTCATCCAGAAAATTCTGAACATCAAACGCCTGCCGGACCAGTTCGCCCACCCATTTGCTTTTCCAGGGAATCGCCGTGGAAGAGCCCTGCAGGTTGTCGGCAGGCGATGCGCCGATCAGCGCCAGGAGTTCATCCGGTGTGATCTTCGGCCGGGAATCGGTTTCATTTTTCATCCGTATTCCTTTCCGTATGCCGTCCGGGAAGTCTGTCCGGGAGCCGGCGCGATTCCCTCCGGGCCGCGCGCGCTTTACGGACGGGCTTCGGGAACCGTTTTTTTGCCGGGGATCGCTTCGCCCAGCGTGAAATTCCGGTACAGTTCATCGGCCGCCACAAAGATGGACGAGATGCCGCCGATCGTCAGCCAGGTGCTTTTTTCCGCGGTGGCCGTAAAAATCAGCACGGCGCTCACCTGATCGTTGAGGATGCCGTGCAGCCTCACATTTCCGCCGTCTTTGGTTTTGAGCTCCGCGTCCGGAACGACTTCGCCCAGATATTTGTACCAGAGCTTTCCGCTTGCGCCGAAGTCGTAAGTGAAACGGGATTTTTTCTTGAGGGCGTTGGCCTTTCCCAAATCCGTCTGCCAGCCCAGGGCCTGATCCGGAGCGCCGGAATCCACCGTGATGCGCTCTTCGCCGTCCAGGTTGAGAAGGAGCTCTTCAATCACCCTGCACAGGTTGTCCAGATCCACGGTCAGCGTCTGGGAAAAGGCCCGGACGCGCTTGTGCCGGTCGATAATGAGCAAGGTGTACAGGTTGGCGTTCAGTTCGAGGGCCGTATCGATTTCCGAGGAGAATTTCCGGCCGGTCGCGCTTTTTCCGAACAAGGAGATGTCCACCGCCTTCTGGGCCTGAAGCTGCCGGTAGGTCGGATCGATCCAATAGTCGTAATCGATCCGAAGCCGCAGGGTCTTCCGGTAAAATTCATCGACGGTGCTGTTGGCCTCGCCCACTCCCTGCGACATGGCGATGCCGATGACGTTCAGCTTGCCGATGGGATTGGCGCTGAAGCGCTGGTAGCGGGAATCCGCCTCAGCGACGCCGGCTGCAAAAATCAGGATCAGGACTGCCGTCACCCACGATATCTTTTTCATCCTATTCCTCCTTGTTCCGGCGCGGCTCCAGGAGCCTCGCCGGTCGATGCCTTGTTCCCGGCCGGCGGGACCGGGCCGATTCCCGGGAAGATAAGAACGATCCCGGCCAAAAATTACAGGAAGTGCCGCCCGCGTGTCAAGCGGACTTTGCCGCGGCGAAAAGACAATTGTCAAACCGTCCGGTTTCGGCTATAGCTGACCCACGGCGGTCGGGCAGAGGGCCTGTTATTTGGCGGAAATCGGAAGGAACCTAACGCGCGATGACGGACAGAAAACACAGCAGGCTCTGGGGTGAAGCAACGGCTTTTCTGGCCCTGTTTCTGGACAATGCCGGCGTTCTGATTTTTCTAAACGCCATCCTCGTCTTCACCTTCAACTTTCCCGCGGACATCGTTCTGACGCGCATGATTCCCGGAACGGCCGTCGGCGTGTTCATGGGCGACCTTGTCTATACCTGGATGGCGGTCCGTCTGCAGCGAAAAACCGGCCGCAAGGACGTCACGGCGATGCCGCTGGGCCTTGACACGCCTTCCACCATCGGGATTGCCTACGCCGTTTTGGGGCCTACCTACGTCGCCACCCAGGACGCCGTCCTCACCTGGCATGTCGGCATGGCTACGCTGTTCATGATCGGCGTGGTAAAGATTTTCACCTCTTTGATCGGCGGGTGGATTCAACGCAACATTCCCACCGCCGGACTCTTGGGGTCCATCGGCGGCGTCGGACTGATGCTGCTTGGTTTTCTGCCGATGATCGAAATCTTCAACGAGGCGATCGTCGGCCTCGCGGCCCTCGGACTGATCTTTGCCGCTCTCTACAGCCGTCTTCAATTTCCCGGACGCATCCACGGTGTCGTGGCGGCCCTGCTCGTCGGTACGGGAATTCACTTTGCGCTGGGCTGGGGCGGCTTTCTGCCCGATTATCAGCCGCCGTCCTGGGACCTGCAGCTTTGTCTTCCGGTATTTTCCCTTGATTTCTTCAGGATCCTGCCGCAGAGCCTGCACTATCTTCCGGTGGCCATCCCCTTCGGCATTCTGACGATTGTCGGGGGGATCAACAACACGGAAAGCGCCCGCCTGGCGGGCGACGCCTACCGTCCCCGGGACATTCTTCTCACCGAAGCCGTCACGTCGCTCGTTTCCGCTTTTTTCGGCGGCGTGGCGCAGACGACCCCCTACATCGGCCACCCCGCCTATAAAAAGATGGGAGCGACCTGGATTTACACGCTCGCAACCGGCTTGCTCGTCGGCGTCGGCTCTCTCGTCGGATTGATGTCGCTGGCGGTCGGCCTGGTTCCGCGGGCGGTCATCGCCCCCATCTTTCTTTTCATCGGTTTTGAAATCGTTCATCAGGCTTACCGGGAATCGCCCCCGGCTCATTCCGCGGCGGTGAGTCTGAGCATGCTGCCGGTCATCGCCGGCCTGGTGACCATTCTTCTCGGCCAGTTTTTGGCCGGCCTGAACCTTTCGGCCCAAGCGCTGCCGGATCGTTTGCAGCAGCTCCACCAGACGCTGAATCTGCTGGCGAACGGCTTCATTCTGACCGGGCTTTTGTGGGGCAGTCTGCTCGCCTTTCTGATCGATCACAAAGCTCGGCTTGCGGCCCTTTGCGCCGCCGTTTGCGGCATCCTGACGCTCTTTGGCGTGATTCATTCGGTTCTGCCCTCGGGGGGACTTTATCTTCCCTGGCGGGGGGACGGCGCGGCGCATTACCAGATCGCTCTGGCGTATGGGATCCTGTCGGTCATTTTGTTGATTCTGACGGGAAGAACGGATTTACAAAAACATTCCCCCTGAAGGAGGCAGCATGAAAAAATCCTATTCGGAAAAAGTGGTGTCCGCCGAAACGGCGATTCGCTCCATTTCACGGGGCAAGAGGGTGTTCATCGGCTCCTACTGTGGAGAGCCCCAGCACCTCGTCAGTGCGCTGTTGAACCATACCGACCATTTTTCGGATGTCGAAGTGGTCCGCTTCCTCAACCTGGAAGGATCGCTCATGGGGCTTGTCGCGGAAGAAACCCAGGGCCGCAATTATCATGTGCGCTCCATCTATCAGGGTTCGGGCATGATTCGGGGGCTCACGGCTTCCCGGCGTTTTCTAACCCCCATGAACCTCTACACCGTCCCGTCTTTGTTTCTCAAGCGCCATATCCCCATTCACTGCGCGCTCATTCAGACTGCGCCCCCCGACGACTTCGGATGGCTCAATCTGGGCATTTCCGTGGACATCACGCTGGCGGCCGCCCAAGCCGCGGATATCGTCATCGTCCAGGTCAATCCGCGCATGCCGGTGGTTCCGGGCTACGGCATGATCCATGTGGATGAGGTCGATTGGATCGTCGAACACGAAGAAGAGCTTCTGTCGGTCTATCCCATGCCGAAAATCGCCAGCACGGACCGGATCGCCAAGCTCTTGTCCAGCCTGATTGAAGACGGCTCGACGCTGCACATCAGCCCCGGTTTTTCCGAGGAGCTGGTTCTGGAAGCCCTGGGAGAAAAGCAGGATCTGGGCATCCACTCGCTGATGATTCTGGACGTCATGAAGAAGCTCGCGGAAAAGGGCGTCATTACCAACCGGAAAAAAGGGTTCAACGACGGCAAGATGGTGGCTTCGGGCGCGATCGGCGGCGAGGAGCTTTACCGGTATCTGCATGGAAATCCCGCGGTGGAGTTCCGGCCCTGCGATTACGTGAGCAATCCGGTCATGATCGCACGTCACCGCAAGATGACGGCCGTCAGCCGCGTGACGTCGATTGACCTTAAAGGCCAGGTCGCGGCCGACGGATCCGCCCAAAACCATTTTGCCGATGTGGCGGGGCTGGTGGACTTCAGCCGGGGCGCGGCGATGGCGCCGGGCGGGAAATCCATTGTCGTTGTCCCGTCCGCAAGCGAAGACGGGCTGTCGAGCAACATCGTTCTGGAGCAGGCCGCCGGCACCGTTGCCATTCCGGCGGCCGACGTGACGTATGTGGTCACCGAATACGGCGCCGTCAACCTCTTCGGAAAAAATGTCCAGGAGCGCGCCATGGCCATGATCAGCGTGGCCCATCCGGATTTCCGCGAGCGACTTTTCGAAGAGGCGCGCCGCGAGGGCCTGATCGGCCGGGAACGCAAACTGTATGAATCCCGATACGGCGTCTATCCGGCCTGGCTGGAAGAAGTGCTGACCGTCGCCGGACAGAAGATCACGCTGCGCCCCGTCAAAACCGTGGACGACCGGCTCATCCAGGAGCATTTTTACGAGATGGACGAGAAGGACATCGCTAAACGCTTCTTCGGAAGAAAACACCATTTTTACTGGGATGAAATGAAGGACATGTTCATCGTCGATTACGCGAAGAACTGTTCCATCGTCGCCTATCTGGGCGAAGAAGGGTATGGCCGGATCGTCGGCATCGGCGGATATTTCCTGGAAGGCAGCGGCGCGGGCGAAGTCGCCTATTCCGTGGCCCGTGACTGGCAGGGGAAGGGCATCGCCGTGAGGCTTCAGCAGAAAGTGGTGGACGCGGCGCTGGCCAACGGCCTCACGGGCCTGGACGCCGTGGTGCTCAAGGAAAACCTTTCCATGCTGGCGCTGTTTAAGAAACTCCCCTATCAGATCCGCACCTCTTACGAGGAAGGCATTCTAACGCTGAAGTGCCGGTTCGACGAGCCGGCGTGATCCGCCGTCAATCCCCGGCGATGCATCGCGTCAGCCGGCGGACGGAAGACGAATGCGGATCGTTTTTTGGATTTCCCTTCTCTTCGCGCTCAAGAGAAAAGGAATCGTGCGTCAGGGCAAATCATGTTTTTGGGGATTTGCCCCCTAATCTTTTGCGATTTTCCAAAGGATATCGTGGGGGAAATGAGGATAGAAAAATATTGACAAACCACATGGGATCCGTAAGGGATCATTTGAAATTTACAATATAAGGAAAGGAATAAAACCGTTTCATGTCTCGGGAAAATCATCCATCCAAGCTGAAGACCCTGTGCAAGGTTACCGTCCCCTCCAGATATAAAGGCCCGCCGGATATTGCCAACGGCGGTTATGTTTGCAGCCTCTTTGCCCGATACATCGACGGCGTGATCGATGTCATGATCAAACGGCCCACGCCTCTTGACCGGGAACTGCAGCTTTGCGCGGGCGACGACGGAATCCATTATCTCATGGACGGCGATCAGATGATCATTCAGGCAAGGCCCGGCGTCATGGACCTTGCGGTGCCGGATGCTCCGGCTTATGAAGAAGCCGTCCTGGCCGCGAAATCGTCGATCGCTCTGAAACCGACGCCTTATACCCATGTGACCGGCCAGGGGATTCATCCCGTCTGTTTTTGCTGCGGCGCGGACGTGCCGGAGGGGGAAGGTCTCAAGATACACCCGGGCCGCGTTCCGGGCACCAACATGGTCGCCGCCCCCTGGAGACCGGCATTGGAGTATGGGGACCGGCAGGGTTATGTCCGGCCGGAATTCATCTGGACGGCCCTGGATTGTCCGGGAGCCTACGCCCTGTGGGAGCTGACGGATACGAAACCCGGTTATTTGGGAAGGTTGATCGGCCGGATCGAAAAGCCCATGCGCTGTGACGAGCCATGTGTCGTCGCCGCCTGGCCGATAGGGAACGAGGGGAGAAAATTATACTCCGGAACCGTTCTGTTGGACGCGAAAGGACAGATCATCGGCAGATCGCTCGCGACCTGGTTTCCCATGCCGCCGGAAATGATCCGGCTTTCGGCGTGTTGATGGGTCCGGCTTGCTCGTTTCCCTATGCTTTGGGCCTTTCCAGCCCCTTCACGATCTGCGAGCGGATGATCCGCGGGAGAATCATCTGGTGCTGCGGGCAGATGGAACGGGGATTCTGCCAGCAGCAGTTGGCGAAGCCCACCAGATAGTTCCGCAGTTCATGGTAGCGCACGATTTCATCGACGAAGCCCTTTTTGGCGCAAAAGAGCGGCCCGGATGTATCGTCGTAGTGCTTCACCATTTCGTTCATCCTGGCGATGGTGGGGCCAAGCGGCCGGCCCGCGTCCTTCTCCTTCACCAGCCGGCGGGCGTAACTGGCCGCCGCCGCGGTTTCTCCGTGCATGACGTTGATTTCGGTCGTCGCGGTGCCCAGTGAAAAGGCGTTGTTGTTGTTGGCCGTGGGGCCGCCCAGGACGTAATGCGCAGCCGCCGTTCCCTTGCGCAAAACCACCAGCATCATCGGCAGGTGAGAATTTTCAATGGAGTAAATCAGCGACTGCCCCAGGCCCAGAAGCTCCGCCTTCTCCGCAATGTCCCCCACGTCGATGCCGGAAGTGTCCTGAAACCAGACCATCGGCACCTTGTCGCGCGAACACAGCGTCACGAACTCGCTCATCTTGATCAGCCCCTGGCGGTAAAGCTTGCCGCCCACGCCCATGTACTGATTGGTGTACTCCGGATAGTTGGGAAAGGCGCCCTGCCGGTTCCCGACGACCCCTATCAGGTAGCCGTCCACCTTGACCAGGCCGCAGTACATTTCCGGGCCGAAGCCGGGGCGAAACTCCATGTGCTCGGAGCCGTCCACCAATCTTGCCAGCACCTGCTCGAAATCGTAAACCCGCTTTTTGTTGACGGGAATGATGGAGGCGATTTCCGATGGAGAGTAAGCGGGCTCGGCGGGAGGAGCCACCCTAAAGAAACGCGGGTGGTAGGCGGGCAGGTCGTCCATGGTATCCTTGATGGCGTCGAGCACCTGCGTTTCCTCGTCGAAGACCGCCCGGAAAAATCCGGTGACGTCGTAGTGGATTTTCACGCTGCCGGGCGGAACGGATTTGAAGTGCCGCGTGGCGTTGATGAGCTCTTCCGCTCCTTCTTCATCGAAAAACCCTTTGGGCGACATGCCGCTCACGATGCCGCCGCCGCCCACGGCCATGTTGGCCTTCCTGTGCGCCAGCAGAATCGTCGGGCTGATCGACTGATAGCCGCCGCCCGCCGGATTGGTGCCGTAAATGCCGGCGATCACCGGAATGCCCATCTGCTCGAGCTCCGCGTGCCGGAAAAAGCAGGTGCCCTGGCCCCGGCGGTTGGCGTACATCTTTTCCTGCTCGGGCAGCTTTACGCCGGAGCAGTTCACCAGCCAGACCAGCGGAATGTGCAGGATCTTGGCGATGTCGGTCACGCGCAGGTTGTTGTCCGGCTGGCCCGCAATCCACGCGCCCGCCATCCACTTATTGTTGAACCCGATGAGGACGCACCACTTGCCCCGGATGCGCGCCAGACCGTCCACGACGCCGGTGCTCCCCGATTCCTCGTTTTCGGGATCGAAGATGCTGTGCAGCGGGCAGAAGGTTCCCGGATCGACCAGATACGCAATGCGCTCCCAGACGCTCATCTCGCCGCGATCATGCAGGGTCTGCAAAGAGACCCCCACGTTCTTGATGCGCTCGACTTCCGCGTCGATGGTCTGCATAATCTCCTCGATCCTGGCGCAGTTCTCCCGCATGCTCTCGATCTGCCTCGCGGATAGCGGCTTCCCCAGCGGATCCATTTTTTCAAAGTATGGTTTCATGCTCTGCTCCTGAATCTTGCTATGCCCGGTTGGGCGCAAATCCCATGACGGCGTTCGCGACGATCATCGTGTGCATGTTCGAGGTGCCCTCCAGCGTCTCGAACTGCTTGGAGTCGCGCAGGAAGCGGCCGCAGGGATATTCGTCGGAATAGCCGAACGAGCCGTACAGCTTCATGCACTCATTGGCGTCGTGGACGACGACTTTCGCGCCGTAGAGCTTGGACATGGACGTTTCCATGACGTTGGGAAGCCCTTTGTCCTTGAGCCAGGCCGAGCGATAGACCAGATAGGCCAGCGTGTCATGGCCGACTTTCATGTCCGCCACCTGCTGTTGAATGAGCTGGTAGCGGCCGATTTGCTTGCCGAACTGGCAGCGTTCCGTCGCGTATTTGGCGGAGGCGTCGAGAATTGCGCCGGAAAGGCCCAAGGCGCCCGCCGAGCAGCCCAGCCGGGTGGAGTTGAGCTGCGTCATGCAAATCTGGAATCCCTTGTTCAGTTTTCCCAACAAAAGATTTTTGGGGACTTTGACGTCTTCAAAGGTGATTTCCGCCGTGTCGGAGGCCCACAGGCCGACCTTGTCGTGAATGGGTTTTCTCGTGATGCCGGGCAGGGAGTAGTCCATGATCAAGCAGCTCACGCCGTTCGCGCCCGCGTCCTTGTCCGTTTTGACGTACAGCAGGCCGTGGTTGCAAACCGTGCCGTTGGTGATCCACATTTTGTTGCCGTTCACCAGGTAGTAGTCGCCCTTGTCCTCGGCGCGACATTTCATGGAGGCGACGTCCGAGCCGATGTCCGGTTCGGTCATGGCGAAGCTGCCGATGTATTCACCGGAGACGAATTTGGGAATGTAGCGCTCTTTCTGCTCTTCGGTTCCGAACTTCTGAATGGTGAGCGCCGGGCCCCAGCACTGCATGTTGAAGGCCATGCGCCAGGCGACATGCACGCGGGCCACCTGTTCGATGGCGAGCGCGCCTTCCAGAAAGCCCATGCCGTTCCCGCCGTATTTTTCGTCGATACAGAAGCCGAAAAATCCCAGCCCGGCCATCTTGTCAAAGATTTCCTTGCGCCAGAAATGGTTTTTTTCGTCTTCCTCGACGTGCGGCGCGATTTCCTTTTCGGCAAAATTCCGTGCCGTCTCCTGAATCATTTTTTGTTCTTCCGT
>DAOTJI010000015.1:0-37923 GCA_035448625.1 Smithellaceae bacterium
CCGTCGACGTCTACCTTGGCAAGGTAGCACTCTACCACTGAGTTACGCCCGCTCACTTAAGAACGCGGGTGAATATAACAAATCAACTCATCTTGTCAATAGAAAAAACGGCTTCTTCGACACATCTCAACCCGCCGGCAGGATTCCTTGCAGGCTCGTGATCCGGAAGTCTGAGTTCCATCATTTCAATGGCTCTCCGGCCGCCGGTAGGTTCCCTGGTAGAATTGAAACAGGTAGTCCATCCCCGAATAAACCGTGAGCAGCAAAGCCGCATAGAGGATGGCCGTCCCCACCAGATGCGCGTCCAGGCCCAAAAAGGGGTAATGGATCATGAGCGCGGTCACGGCAATGATCTGCGCAACGGTTTTTTGCTTTCCCAGGACGCTGGCCTGGATGTAAATTCCCTCCGAAGACGCGATGCTGCGAATGCCGTCCACAATCAGGTCCCGAATGATGATGATCACGACAATCCAGGCGTCAATCCGCCCGATTGGAATCATAAGAATCATGGCTGTGTTGACGATCAACTTGTCGGCCAGCGGATCCAGAAACTTGCCCATCGTGGTGATCAGGTTGCACTTGCGGGCAATATACCCGTCCAGAAAATCCGTCATGGCGGCCAGTACAAACAGAGCGGCCAGCACCAGGGACCAGAAGGGTCCGGGGGACGCCAAAAGAAAGAACAAAAACGGCACGACGCTGATGCGGGCCAGCGTAATGCTGTTGGGAAGGTTCCATATTTCTCGTCTTTTGTTCATGCCCTGTTTCGCCCGCTTCATTCATCCGAATCCGCCAAGAAGCCTCGGCGCGTCGCGGATTTTCGATCGGAGATCATTCGCCTACTTTGCCGGCACTTTTTTCCAGTCTTCCAGAAACAGCGCGATACCCTTTTCCGTCAGGGGGTGCTGCGCAAGCTGCGCGATGACTTTAAAAGGAATCGTGGCAATGTCCGCGCCCATCAGAGCGGCATCCAGAACATGCCTGGGATGACGGATGCTGGCCACGATGACTTCGGTTTCCAATTCGTAGTTGTCATAGATATCCAGAATCTGCTGAACCAGTTCCATGCCGTCGTGCGCAATATCGTCCAGACGTCCGACAAAGGGACTCACGTAGGCCGCACCGGCTTTAGCCGCCATCAGGGCCTGCAGCGGGGAGAAAATCAGGGTTTGATTGACATCGATGCCGTCCGCGGCAAACATTTTGGTCGCTTTGAGCCCTTCGGTTGTCATCGGCACCTTGATGACCACCTGATCGCCCAGCCGGGCCAGTTTTTTTCCTTCGGCGTACATCCCTTTCGCTTCCAGGCTCACCACTTCCAGGCTGACCGGCCCCTCCACGATTTCCAGAATTTCTTTGACGACCGACTCAAAGCCTCTCTTTTCTTTGGCAATCAGAGACGGATTCGTTGTCACGCCGTCCACCATTCCCAGCGACAGTCCTTCACGAATTTCCGCGATGTTCGCCGTGTCGATAAAAAATTTCATAATTCCCCCCGAATCCGTGCGTTATTTTTTCTGTGTCAGGTATTTCTCCAAGCAATCCTTGCCGCAAAAGTAACAAAGCTTCCCGTCGATTTCCTTCGCATACGCCTGACTTTTGGGAACGTAAGTTTTGCAAAACGGATCCTGTACCAGGTCCTCCCCTTTCGGCGGATCATCCACGCGGTAAGCTTTAACATCTTGCGACTTCTTTTGCTGAAACATGGAAACGATCCGGTAACCGACGTAAATCAATACCAGTACAACCAGCACTTTGATGATATTCATTTCAACCTTCTCTACTTACAAATTCGTTCAACCGTTTTGTCGTCGTCCAGCCGGTCTTTCAAACCCCGCATCGAAACGCCGAATACCGGATGTATCCAATAGGAGGCGATTTCACACATGGGTTCCAGCACGAAAAGCCTCCGGTGCATCTCCGGATGCGGCACTCTCAGATCCTTTTCCTCAACAATCTCCTGGCCATACATTAAGAGATCCAGGTCGATGATTCTGGGGCCTCCGGCAATCGTCCGGACCCTCCCCATGTCATTTTCGATGCGCCGGAGTTCCTTCCAAAGGTCTTGTGGCGAAAGGATGGTACGGATCTCGGCCGCCGCATTGACGAACCAGTCCTGCTTCTCCAACGCCCTCCGATGTTCCGGGCCGGCCGATTCCGGAACTACCGGCTCCGTTCTGTAATAGGAGGAAACCCTTTCCAGGGTAACCCCCGGAATGCGGGAAACTTTTTCCACGGCCTGCCGGCATTGAGCCAGAGGGTCTCCAAGGTTGGCGCCGATGCCGATATAGGCCAGTATCCCCTCCATCATAACGCCCGCTCAGCGGGAATCCCGCAACCCCAGAACATCCTGCATGTCATACAGACCGTTTTTCTGATGCACGATCCACTGGGCCGCGCGGATCGCACCCTTGGCAAAATTGTCCCGGCTCTGCGCACGGTGGATGATTTCCAGCCTCTCCCCGATTCCTCCGAAGATCACCGTGTGTTCGCCCACAATGTCCCCCGCCCGGACCGTCTGAATGCCGATCTCTCTCCGCGTGCGTTCACCGATCATGCCGCGGCGCGTATAAACCGCTTCTTTTTCAAGATCGCGCCCCAGCCGGGCGGCAATCACCCGGGCCATCTGCATGGCCGTTCCGCTGGGCGCGTCCTTTTTCAGATGATGATGCGCTTCGATGATCTCGACATCGTAATCCTCATAGAGAATGCCCGCGCAGTAATCCAGCACTTTCAGCATTACATTGACGCCCACGCTCATGTTCGGAGACAGGACGCAGCGTGTTTTTTCGGCCAGCTTTTGCGCGGTCTTCATTTCATCGTTGGTAAAGCCCGTGGAGCCGATCACCATCGCGCAGTTCTTTTCGCTGGCGATTTTCAGATAATTCAGCGAAGCCTCATGGTCCGTAAAATCGATCACCACATCGGCCTGATCGATGCAGTCCGCCAGACTGTCGCTGACCAGTGCGCCGGTCCGTCCCGAACCCAGGGAATGCCCCAGATCTCTTCCGATAATCGGGTGGCCCTTGACCTCGATGGCTCCGACGACGCGAAGATCTTCCATGGCCGAAATCATGCCGATAATCCGGCTCCCCATTTTTCCGCCGGCTCCTGTAACGATCACCTTTACCATAACGACCACTCCTTCTTGCCTCTATCTCGAAGAAAGCTGTCCTCGCCGACCTACGAAATCAGGCCGTAGGCGACCAGCACCTTTCTGAGTTTTTCATGATTCGCCGGCGCCATCGGGCAGAGCGGCAACCGGTATTCGCAGACAATCCTGCCCATCAGCGCCAGAGCGGCTTTGACGGGGATCGGGTTCACCTCAATGAACAGAACGTCAAACAAGGGGCTCATTTTTGCGTGCAGCGCCCGCGCCGCGGCAAAATCCCCGGCTTCGGCGGCATCGACCATCGCGGCCATATCGGCGGGAACGATATTGGACGCCACGGAAATGATGCCCTTCCCCCCGATGGCCATGAGAGGAAGCGTAAACCCGTCATCGCCGGATAATACGTCGAATTCCGGACCGCACAGATCCAGCACGTCGTTCATCTGCTTGAGGGATCCCGACGCCTCCTTGACCCCGACAATGTTGTCGATTTCGGCCAGACGGGCCAGCAGTTCCGGCGACATATTCACGCCGGTCCTTCCGGGAATGTTGTACGGAACGATCGGGATAGGCACGCTCTTCGCAATGAGCGAGAAATGCCGATAGATCCCTTCCTGTGTCGGTTTGTTGTAGTAGGGACAGGCAATGAGCGCTCCGTCGGCGCCCGCCTCGTAGGCATGCCGCGTCAGGCGCAGCGCTTCCGCCGTGCTGTTGGATCCTGTTCCGGCAATCACCGGCACTCTTTTTTTCGCCGCGTCGATGGTGATTTCAATCACGCGGTCGTGTTCGTCGTGGGACAGGGTCGGCGATTCTCCGGTTGTGCCGCAGGGCACCAGACCATCGATGCCGTTCGCAATCTGGAACTCAATCAGCTCCCTCAATGACGCCTCATCCACTTTTCCGTCTTTAAAAGGCGTCACCAGCGCGGTAATGGCTCCTCTGAACATAAAAAGGCCTCCTGGATTCCTTATTGAAAATCGATTTCCACGGTTTGCGATTCCCGGCAGACATCGCCTTCATCGCACAACTGCAAACGGTAGCTGTAGGTCTTCCCCTTCTCGACCGACAAATCGGAAAACCGGTATTCCCTGCCGCTTTTTCCTGCATCGTCCGCCGCCATCCGGTCGATGGGCTCGAACGTGCGCGGGCAGTCTCTGCAGACGTTCCCCCTGGTGCCCAGCGTGCTTCTCTCAACGATCATATAGCGGATCCGGCCCGAAGATGCGAGCCGCCAATGTAAAACCGCCGCGTCTTTTTCGGCCGAAACCGCCAGTGTCTGATGGGCGCCGTTCTGGACGCCTGAGGACGCCGGAGGGACGGGATCGGCTTTCAGGCCGCATCCTGCGAGCATAAAAACGCAAAGGACCAGGAGGACCGTCTTATTTCCTGCCGAACTTCTTTTCAAATTCCCGAATCCTTTCCCGAACCGACTTTTGCGCCGTTCCGCCGAAATGACGGCGGGCGTTGACGGCGTTTTCCAGCCGTATCCTGGATAGGATCGACTCGTCAAATCCGCCGTAAAAGGACTGATATTCTTCAAGCGTCAGGTCTTTCAGCGTCCGTCGGCTCTGAATGCAGTAAGCGACAATGCCGCCCGCGATTTCGTGGGCGCTGCGGAAGGGAACGCCCTTTTCCACCAGATATTCCGCCACATCGGTGGCGGTTGAAAACCCGCCGCCGGCCGCCCTCTGCATTCGGTCGGCGTTAAATCGTGTATGCGACAGCATTTCCGATAAAACGGCCAGACAGTCACGAAGGGTATCCACCGTGTCAAACAAGGGCTCCTTATCCTCCTGAAGGTCCCGGTTGTAGGTCATGGGAAGCCCTTTGAGGAGCGTCAGAATCGCCGTCAGATCGCCGTACACTCTTGCCGTCTTGCCCCGGATCAGCTCCGCAACATCCGGATTTTTCTTCTGCGGCATAATGCTGCTGCCGGTGGTGTAGGCATCTGAAATTTCCGCAAATCCGAATTCCTCGGACGACCACAAGACCAGATCCTCGCAGAAACGGCTCAGATGAGCCATGGCAAGCGATGCGGCAAAAATGAATTCCGCAATATAGTCCCGGTCGGCCACGGTATCCATGCTGTTTCGGCTGACTTCCGGAAAGCCCAGCAGCCGGGCCGTGCGGTTTCGGTCGATGGGCAGTCCCGTCCCGGCCAGAGCCGCCGCCCCCAGCGGCAAAACATTCAGGCGTTTTCGGCAGTCTTCCAGCCTCTCTCCGTCTCGGGCAAACATCTCGGCAAACGCCAGCAAATAGTGGGACAGCAGAACCGGCTGCGCCCTCTGCATGTGCGTGTAGCCGGGCATGATGGTTGAGATTTCCCTTTCGGCCATGCCGACCAGCTGTTTTTGCAGCGCGGTGAGCAGGCGGATCAAACCGTCCACTTCGTCGCGCAGATACAGGCGAACATCCAGCGCGATCTGATCGTTGCGGCTGCGCGCGGTGTGCAGTTTTGCGCCCGCGTCTCCCGCACGGCGAATCAGCTCTTTTTCAATGGCCATGTGAATGTCTTCGTCGGCCGGATCAAAAACAAAACGCCCCTTTTCCATGTCGGCCTGAATGCTTTTCAGCCCGCGGACGATCGCCTTTGCGTCCTTGCGGGTTATGATGCCCGTATCGGCCAGCATTGTTGCATGGGCAATGGAGCCTTCAATGTCATGACGATACAGGCGGCGGTCAACATGAAGGGAACTGGTGAACCTCTCCACGCTGGGAGCCGTGGCTTCCTGAAATCGTCCCGCCCAGGGTTTTTTTGCGTCGGCCATGATGCACCCTCTTTTACGATGGTTATTTCTTCATCATTTTCTTGATCCTAAGCCTGAGGCCGTTGAGTCGGATGAAGCCGATGGCGTCCTTCTGGTTATAGACTTCGTCTTTCTCAAACGTGGCAAACGCCTCGCTGTAGAGCGAATAGGGGGATTTGCGGCCGACCACGATGCAGTTGCCCTTGTAGAGCTTCATTCGGGCCGTGCCGGTGACGTTTTCCTGCGTCGCGTCGATATAGGCCTGAAGCGTCTGCATTTCCGGAGCGTACCAGAATCCGTTGTAGGCGAGCTGGGCGTATTTCGGGATGAGCGAATCGCGCATCAGCATGACCTCCCGGTCCATCGTAATGGATTCCACCGCCCGATGCGCCGCCCAAAGGACCGTTCCGCCGGGTGTTTCATACACGCCGCGGGATTTCATGCCGACAAACCGGTTTTCCACCATGTCCACCCGGCCGACGCCGTTGGCTCCGGCCAGCAGGTTGATGTGGTCCATCAGCTTCGCGGGCGACATCTTTTTGCCGTCGATCGCCACCGGGTTTCCTTTGACAAAATCAATTTCCACGTAGGTGGGCTTGTCCGGCGCGGCTTCGGGCGACCGGGTCAGCACGAAGATGTCTTCCGGCGGCTCCGCCCACGTGTCTTCCAGAATGGCGCCTTCATGGGAAATATGCAGCAGATTACGGTCGGAGCTGTAGGGTTTGTCTTTGGTCAGCGGAAGTGGAATGTTGTGCTTCTCCGCGTAATCAAACATGGATTCCCGGGAATCGAACGTCCAGTGGTCGTCCTTCCAGGCCGAAATGATGTTGATTTTGGGGTTCAGCGCGATGTAGGTGAGTTCAAAACGCACCTGATCGTTGCCCTTGCCGGTCGCGCCATGGCAAACCGAGTCCGCCTTTTCCTTCTTTGCGATTTCGATCTGCCTTTTGGCGATCAAAGGACGGGCGAGCGAGGTTCCGAGCAGATAGGTCCCCTCGTAAATCGCGTTGGCGCGCAGCGCCGGAAACACGAAATCGCGCGCGAATTCTTCCCGCAGGTCTTCAATGTAGATTTTGCTGGCGCCCGTTCGGATAGCCTTCTGCCTGAGCCCCGTGAGCTCTTCCTTCTGCCCCACGTCGGCGGCAAAACAAATCACCTCACAGCCGTAGGTTTCAATCAACCATCTCACGATCACCGACGTGTCCAATCCGCCGGAATAGGCCAGCACCACTTTTTTAATTTTCTTAGCCACGATTTTTCCTCCTCAAATCACTTCCCTCATTTTCCCGTCGCCTTTCGGTTCATAAGACGTCCTGCTGCATCCGGGATTTTCCTACAGCAGAATTTCCAATACCGCTTTCTGCACATGCAGACGGTTTTCCGCTTCTTCCACCACGACGGACTGCGGCCCGTCAATGACCTCGGCGGTGATTTCCTCGCCGCGGTGAGCGGGCAGACAGTGCATCACGATGGCGTCTTTCCTGGCCGCTTTCAAAAGCTTTTGGTTGATCTGGTAGTTTGCAAAAACCTTTTTTCGCTCCTTGGATTCGGCCTCCTGGCCCATGCTGGTCCAGACGTCCGTGTAGAGCACGTCCGCGTCCGCCGCGGCTTCGAACGGATCGCGACCGAGGCGGACCCGCCCGTGTTTCCGGCTTTCCTTCATCAGGCGCTCGTCCGGATCATAGCCTTCGGGGCAGGCCAGCGCGAGCTCAAACGGCAGGTGTGCGGCTGCCTCGATCCAGCTGTTGGCTACGTTGTTACCATCGCCGATATAGGCAACCCGGATACCTTCGTACGATCCCTTTTTCTCCTGTATCGTAAACAGATCCGCCAAAATCTGGCAGGGATGCAGCAGGTCCGTGAGGCCGTTGATGACCGGAATGGTCGCATAGCGGGCCAGTTCTTCCACGCTTTCCTGGGCAAAGGTCCGGATCATGATGCCGTTGAGGTAGCAGGACATCATCCGGGCGGAATCCGCCAGTGTTTCACCGCGTCCGATCTGCGTGTCCCGGGAATTGAGAAAAAGCGCAATGCCGCCCAGCTGGTACATGCCCACTTCAAAAGAAATTCGGGTCCGCGTGGAAGACTTGTCGAAGATCATCCCCAGCGTCTTGCCCGCAAGCGATGCGTGCCTTTTGCCTTCTTTCAGCATTTTTTTGAGGCGGGCGGTTCTCTGCCAGATTTCTTCGAAATCCGGCGGCTGCATGCCGGCAAAACTCAGCAAATCTTTGTTCATTTCCCCTCCATGACGTCATCGAGTATGGAAATTGCGGCATCGATATCCTTCTCCTCCACAATCAGCGGCGGAACAAAACGCAGCGTATTGCCGCCGGTGCAGTTGATGAGCAGCCCCTTTTCCTGGCAGGCCCGGACGATGCCCGCCCCTTCGATAGTCAACGAGCAGGCCAGCATGAGCCCCCTGCCCCGGACGTCGGAAATCAGCGAGTGCCTGGCCTTTAGGGCCTGAAGTTTGGCCAGGAAATAGCTCCCCATTTTTTGGCAATGCTCGAGTACGCCGTCCTTGATCAGGGTCTGCAGCGTGGCTTTGGCCGCCGCCATGGCCAGCAGATTGCCGCCGAACGTTGACGCGTGATTGCCGGGCGAGAAGGCCCGGGCCACCTCGTCGGTCGCCAGCATGGCACCCACCGGGAAACCGTTGCCCAGGGCCTTGGCCAGCGTCATGATGTCCGGTTTGACGCCGGAATACTCATAGGCAAACAGCTTGCCCGTCCGGCCGATACCGGTCTGTACCTCATCGACAATCATCAAAATTTTATGGCGGTTGCAGATGTCCCGCACTTTCGCCAGGTAGCCGTCGTCGGGAATAATCACGCCGCCTTCCCCCTGAACCGGCTCGAGCATGATCCCGCAGGTCCGTGGAGAAATGGCCGCTTCCAGCGCATCGGGATTGTTGAACGGAACGTATTGGAAGCCTTCCAGCAGCGGGGTAAACCCGAACTGAAACTTCTCCTGACCCGTGGCGGTGATGGTCGCCATGGTCCGGCCATGAAAGGAATCCTTCATGGTGATCAGTTCGAATTGATCGGCGCCCAGATTTTCATGGGCGTATTTTCGCGCCAGCTTGATGGCCGCCTCGTTGGCTTCCGCTCCGCTGTTGCAGAAAAAAACCTTGTCGGCAAAGGAATGCTTCGTCAGAAGCGCCGCGACTTCCGCCTGGGGCTTCGTATAATACAGGTTGGAGACGTGCATCAGCTCCCTGGCCTGTTTTTTGATCGCCTTGACGACTTTGGGATGGGAATGCCCCAGATTGCACACGGCGATCCCCGCGACAAAATCCAGATACTCTTTGCCGCCGGCGTCCCAGAGTTTTGCGCCTTCGCCTTTGACCAGCGCAACCGGCACCCGCCGGTAGGTGTTCATGATGTGCCGATCGGCCAGCGCCACGATCTTTTTTTCATTCATCCGTTTTTCCCTTTCGAGGCGTTATATGACGATCTCCGTTCCGATTCCCTGATCCGTAAAGACTTCCAGCAGGATGGCGTGCTTGAGCCGCCCGTCCACGATGTGCGCCTTCTTCACGCCGCCGCGCAGCGCTTTGAGACAGCACTTGACTTTGGGAAACATACCGCCTTCCACGATTCCTTTATCGATCAGATGAAGCGCCTCCTGATCCGTCATGGTGTTGATCAGCTTCTTTTCCGCGTCCAGTACGCCCGCCACATCAGTCAGCAAAAGAAGTTTCTCCGCCTTCAGGGCGGCTGCCACTTCGCCGGCGACGATGTCGGCGTTGATATTGTAGGTTTCGCCGTTTTCACCCATCCCGGTGGGCGCGATGACGGGAATGAAGCCGTTTTGGGCCAGGGAAACGATCAGGCCCGCGTTGACCGTCTTGACCTTTCCGACCAGACCGATGTCGATAATCTCGGAAGGCGTATTTTTCGCCTTTTCGTCATTCAGATAATATTTTTCCGCTTCCACCAGATTGCCGTCCTTGCCGCTCAGGCCTACGGCTTTTCCGCCGTGCCGGTTGATCAGGCCGACAATTTCCTTGTTGACCGTGCCGACCAGAACCATTTCGACGATGTTCATGGTTTCTTCATCCGTCACGCGCATGCCCTGTACAAACCTGGACTCCTTGCCCAACTTTTTGAGAAAGCCGCCGATTTGCGGCCCGCCGCCGTGCACGACGACCGGATTGATGCCGATATACTTCATCATGACCACATCCCGGGCGAACTTGTCCTTCAGGTCCTCGTCGACCATGGCGTGACCGCCGTATTTGATGACGATGGTTTTGTTGTAGAACCGCCGGATGTAGGGCAGCGCCTCCAGCAGAATGTCCGCCCGCTCCATCGAACTTTGAATGTTTTCCATTCGCCTCTCCGTTTATAAAATGTACCGGCTCAAATCTTCGTCTTCCACGATGTTGTCCAGCTTTTCTTCCACATACTTCGCGTCGATGACGATTTTCTTTTCCTTGAGATCCGGCGCGTCGAAGGAAATATCTTCCAAAAGCGTCTCCATGATCGTGTACAGTCTCCGCGCGCCGATGTTTTCGGTTCGTTCATTGACGACCGTGGCCACTTCGGCAATCTGCTCCACCGCGTCGGGGGTAAAGGAGAGCCGAATGCCCTCCGTCGCCATCATTTCCGTGTACTGCTTGACCAGCGCGTTGTTGGGCTCCGTCAGAATTCTTACAAACTCCTCCTTGCCCAGCGAATCCAGCTCCACGCGGATCGGAAATCGCCCCTGCAGCTCCGGAATCAGATCGGACGGTTTGGTTCCGGAAAACGCACCCGCCGCGATAAACAGGATGTGGTCGGTTTTGACCATGCCGTAGCGGGTGTTGACGTTCGACCCTTCGACGATCGGCAGCAGGTCCCGCTGGACGCCCTCACGAGAAACATCGGGCCCGTGCTGCGAATCCCCGCCGACAATCTTGTCGATTTCATCCAGAAAAATGATGCCCGACTGCTCTACGCGGTCCAGCGCGGTTTTGGTGACCTTGTCCATGTCAATGAGCTTCTGCGCCTCTTCGGACGCGATGATCTCCAGTGCATCCGGCACCTTGACGTTTCTTTTTTTCTTCTTCTGCGGCATCATGCTGCCCAGCATGTCTTTCAGATTGAGCCCCATGTCTTCCATGCCCGCGGCGGAAAAAATCTCAATCATGGGGCCGCTCCTGGGCTCGGCGATTTCCAGTTCCACCATGCGCTCGTCGAGCTTCCCGTCGTGGAGCAGTTTGCGAAGCTTTTCGCGTGTCGCATCCGGCCTGCGCGCCGCATCTCCGTTCAAGGGCAGCCGCGCCTGCTCCGGTTCGGCGTCGGTCAGCATGTCCCCTACGTTCTTTTCCGCGGGACGGGAAGGCAGCAGCAGATCCAAAAGCCGGTCTTCCGCGATTTCCGCCGCTTTGGCCCGGACGTGATCCTGCTCCTCGGCCTTCAGCATGTTGATGGAAAGCTCCACCAGGTCGCGCACCATGGATTCCACATCACGCCCGACGTAGCCGACTTCCGTAAATTTGGACGCCTCCACTTTCAGAAACGGGGAATTGTCCAGCTTGGCCAGCCGGCGCGCGATTTCCGTTTTGCCGACCCCCGTGGGGCCGATCATGATGATGTTCTTCGGCGATATTTCATCCGCCAGATCTTCCGAAACATTCTGCCGGCGCCAACGGTTGCGAAGCGCAATGGCTACGGCGCGTTTGGCGTCGGCCTGGCCGATGATATGCCGGTCCAGCCGTTCCACAATCTCGCGGGGGGTTAACCCGGAATTATTCATAACGGTTCGGATACTCCTTTACTTTTTACTCTTCCTGGCCTCTTTGGGCCTTTCCTCGCTGAGGTCGATTTCCTCGATCGTGACGTGATCGTTGGTATAGATACAGATTTCAGAGGCGATTCTCATCGCTTCCCGGGCGATTTCCGTGGCGGTAAGTTCGCTGTGTTTCACCAGCGCACGCGCCGCCGCCTGCGCAAAAGCGCCCCCGGATCCGATGGCCATCACGTCGTCATCCGATTCAATGACATCGCCGTTTCCGGAAATGATCAGCGAATAATCGCGGCTGACGGCAATCATCAAAGCTTCCAGATGACGCAACACCCTATCGGTCCGCCAGTCCTTGGTCAGCTCCACGGCGGCGCGCAGCAGGTTGCCGTTGTACTGCTCCAACTTCTGGTCAAATCGGTCAAACAGCGTAAAAGCGTCGGCCGTCGCGCCCGCGAATCCGACAATCACCTCGTTGTTGTAAAGCCGTCGCACCTTGCGCGCTCCGTGCTTGAGAATCGTCGTGTCCAGCGTGACCTGTCCGTCGCCGGCCACCGTGATTTTATCGCCCTTCCGGATCGCCAGAATGGTTGTGCCTCGTATTTTCATGTGGTCTTCCATGCTTCGCAGCTTATGGCTGATGGTTTGTTTCTCTTCACTCTTCACTCGTCGCTCGTTGCTCATCGCTCGTCACTCATCGTTTCGCCCTGGGATGAGCTTTGTCGTAAACTTCCATCAGGCGGTTGATGTTGACTGCCGTGTATTTCTGCGTCGTCGAGAGGCTTGCATGCCCCAGCATTTCCTGGATCGAACGCAAATCGGCCCCGGCCGCCAGCAAATGCGTGGCAAAGCTGTGACGGAGCGCGTGCGGACTGATCTTTCGGCCGATGCCGCTCTTGATGGTCGCCGCATCCACGATGCGGGCAACGCTCCGGGTCGTGATCCGCCCTCCCCGTTCATTCAAAAAAAGCGCGCCGCCTTTCCCCTGCCGGGAAAGCTCCCTCCTTACATCCTCCGTCGCGGACAAATATCGCCGGAGCGCCTCCAGCGCTTTTTCGCCCACCGGAACCATTCTCTCTTTTTTCCCCTTGCCGCGCACCTTGACCAGCGCGGCGCTGAAATTCACGTTCTCTTCGTCCAGACCGGCCAGTTCCGCCAGCCTGAGCCCTGAAGAATAGAAGAGCTCCAGCATCGCGGTGTTGCGAAGGCCGGACGGAGACGGGTCTGATCCGGATGATTCCAGAAGATCAAAAGCTTCATCAACCGACAAAAACGTCGGCATGTATTTTTCCGTCTTCGGCGTCTGAACCCCCTGAGCCGGATCGGTTCTCAGGGTCCCTTCCCGCACCAGAAATCTGTAAAATGCCCGCAGGGAGGATATTTTTCGGTTGATGGAAGACTTTTTCAGCTTCCGGCCGTGCAGATAGGCCATGTACGACCGGACGGCGTCCGTCCCGGCATCCGTCAAGGTTGTTTGAGCGGATGCGTTTTTCAGGAACTCTTCATATTCCTCGATATCCGTCAGGTAGGCCTTGCGGGTATGCTCCGACACATTACGCCGGACGTCCAGAAATGTCCGAAAAGCGGCAAGCAGTTCTTTCATTTCTTTTCACATTTTATATTTTCCGAAATCTTCCGCGGATAAGTTTTCCAAAAACTCCCTTACCTTGTCTTCCTTGAATTTATCGATGTCGGTCAGCTTGATCCCGAAATCGATGTTGCGGGATTTCTCCAGAACGCTCTCCTCGACGAAGATCGAAGCGTTGGCTCTCAACGCCAGCGCGATGGCATCGCTGGGACGCGCGTCAATCCGGTATGTCTGCCCGTCCCGGACCAGATACACGGTCGCGAAAAAAGTGTTGTTGCGGATATCGACGATTTCAATCCGGCTGACTGCCACATCCAGAGCCTTGAGGAATTCGTACATCAGGTCATGGGTCATCGGCCTGGAGAATACCACATGCTCCAGTTCCGTGGCGATGGCGCTGGCTTCAAATAAACCGATCCAGATCGGGATCGCTTTGCTTTCCTGCAGGTCTTTCAGGATGACGATCGGTGTGTTGGTGATCGGATCGATGGTCAACCCGGACACCTTCATCTCCAGCAGCATTCGCAACCTCCTTACAGCGTGATCCGTTTCCCCCTGAGTGAGTGCAGATACCCCCGCGATATTCTCACCGGGACGGTCCGGCCGATCAGCTCCGAACCTCCTTCAAAATTAACGATTTTCCAGGAGCGTGTCCGCCCCGTCACATCCTGCCGGGAGTTCCGGCTTTGCCCTTCCACCAGCACTTCCTGAATGCTGCCCTCCAGCGACGTGTTTTTTTCCTGCGTGTGTCGGTCCTGGAGCGCCTGCAATTCCCTGAGTCTCAACCTTTTTTCCGCTTCCGGCACCTTGCCGGTCAGCGCCTGGGCGGCGGTTCCCTTACGTTCAGAATACTTGAACGAAAAAACTGAATCAAACCTGATTTTTTCCATCATGTCAATGGTTTCTTGATAATCTTTTTGGGTTTCTCCCGGAAAACCGACAATGATGTCGGATGTGATGCTGATTTCCGGACACACCTGTCTCAACCGCGCCACTTTTTCGAGATAACCTTCGGCGGTGTATCCGCGATTCATCCGCCTTAAAATCCGGTTGGAGCCGGACTGCACCGGCAAATGGATATGAGAACAGAGCTTACGCAGGCTTCCGAAGCAGGAGATCAGTTCATCCGAAAGATCTTTAGGATGGGACGTGGTGAAGCGAATTCTTTCAATCCCTTCAATCTCATTGATTTTTTTCAGCAATGCCGCAAAATTGCCCTCCCTGCCGGACTTCTTTCCGTAGGAATTGACATTCTGTCCCAGAAGCGTCACCTCCCGAACGCCGCAACGGGCCAATTTTTCAATTTCCCCGACAATGTCCTGGGCTTCCCGGCTCATTTCCGGCCCCCGCAGATACGGAACGACGCAATAGGCGCAGTAATTATCGCACCCCTGCATGATGGACACAAAGGCGCTGATCGTTCCGTTGGGGGGAGGAGCGAAAATGCCCAGGGAATGAAGAGACGAGGAAAATCCGATTTCCGTGATGGATTTGCGCTCCTTTTGCACACGGGCAATCATTTCCGGAAGTCTGTGAATGTTGTGCGTACCGAACACCAGGTCCACATTTTTCACGCGCCTGTGAACCCGCTCGCCCAGATGCTGGGCCAGACAGCCTGCGAAACCGATGATCAAATCCGGATTTTTTTCCTTGAGTTTCATCAGCCGGCCCAGTTCGCTCATCGCCTTTTGTTCGGCTTTCTCGCGAATCGAGCAGGTGTTGATGAGAATGCAGTCCGCCTTCGCGGAATCTCCCGTTTGTTCGTATCCGAGATCCCGAAGCACAACGGCCATCTGCTCGGAGTCGTGGACGTTCATCTGACATCCGAAGGTCTCAATATAGAGATGTTTTTTTTTCATGCTTTTTCCGCGTCAAACCGGACTGCGCACAGGATTAATCCTTCACCGGCCGTTCGTCAATTGATTTTTCAGGGCGTTGCTCAGCTTCGCGAACTCTTCAACGGAAAGGGTTTCGCCCCTTCGTTTGCCGTCGATGCTGGCCTCAGCGATCGTGGATTGAATTTCCGCAGGGGACATTTTCTCCAGAACGTCTGCATGTTTCAAATTGTTGAAAAGCATTTTCCTGCGCTGGGCGAAAGCCGCCTTCACAATCCTGCCGAAAAACGCTTCGTCGGTGAGCTCAAAGAGCGGCTTGTCGCGAAACGTTCCGCAAATGACGGAAGACTCAACTTTCGGCTTTGGATAGAAGCAGTCGGCCGACACATCAAAAAGTCTTTCCACCTCCGCATACATCTGAAGCAAAACGGAAGGCACGCCGTACGACTTATGGCCCGGCGGGGAAACAAGTCGTTCAACCACTTCTTTTTGCAGCATCAAGGTAAAGTCCCGGATGACCGACCGTTGCGCCAGCAGATGAAAAACGACGGGGCTGGATATGCTGTACGGAACATTACCGATGACTTTAAGTTTTGCTTTACATTCTTTTGATTTACAAGAGAAATCGAATTTTAATACATCCTCGCGGCAAATCTCTATCTGCTTAAATTCCGCAAGCTCCTTTTTGAGGATTTCCACAAGCCGGACATCAATTTCAACGGCGATTAACCGGCCTGAATGCGGTGCAATCTGTTTGGTCAGAACACCGAAGCCTGCGCCGATTTCCACGACAATGTCTTCCGGCTTTACCTTTGCGGCTTGGGCGATTTTACGCACCGTATTCGAATCCGTCAAAAAAGACTGGCCGCGTCTTTTATCGGGTCGAATCCCGTACCGGCGAAGAATTTCCCCGGGTCTGGTCATAGCATTCTCATTCCTGCCCGTTTTCCTTCGGGACCTGGGGAACCAGAGGCCAGCGCGACACGGCATTGAGATCCAGGGAATCGCACCGTCCGTTTTCCAGCATGACCTCTCCCAGCGCCGCGACCATCGCCGCATTGTCCGTGCACAGCATCATCGGAGGGAAAAACAGTTCCATGCCTTCCTGAACCGCCGCCTGAGAAAACTTTTCGCGCAACCGGGAGTTGGCGGCCACGCCGCCGCAGACAACGATCTGAGAAAGGCCATTCTCCCGGGCCGCCCTGACCGTCTTCTCCACCAGAACGTCCACGATCGCCTCCTGGTAGCCGGCGACGACATCCGGAAGTTCGCTTTCAGAAAAGACCTTCCCCCGCTTCTTCAGCAGAATCAGAAGGGATGTCTTCAGTCCGCTGAAGCTGAAATCCGGTGCATCTTTCATGGCTCTGGGAAAACTGTACGCCTGCGGATTTCCGGTTTTGGCCATCCGGTCGATCACAACACCGCCCGGGTAGCCCAGATCGAGCAATTTGGCCGCCTTGTCCAGCGCCTCCCCCGCCGCGTCGTCCCGAGTCTGGCCGAGGAGCGCAAACCGATGGTAATTTCTCACTGAATACACATTGGTGTGGCCCCCGGAAACAACCAGCGCGGCAAACGGAAACCGTGGTCTTTTCTCCCCCAGCAGGGACGCCATGATGTGCGCTTCCAAATGATTGACGCCGACAAACGGAATGCCCAGCGCGTAGGCCAGCGCCTTGGCGGCCGAGAGACCGACCAGCAGGGAGCCGATCAGGCCCGGTCCGCGGGTGACGGCAATCCCCTCGAGGTCCCGGAAGGAAGCATCCGCTTCATTCAGCGCCTGCTCCACCACGGGAACGATCGCTTCGATATGTTTTCGCGAGGCGAGCTCCGGCACCACGCCCCCGTATGCGCTGTGATCCTTGATCTGCGACGCGACCACGCCGGACAGCAGCTTTCCGTCCCGGACCACCGCGGCCGCCGTCTCGTCGCAGGATGACTCCATGCCTAAAACAAACAAGGAAACTCCTTTTTCACAATTTTCTTTACAAACCGCGAAAAAGGCTTATATAAAAGCCCCCGGAATTTGTAAACAAACTTTTACCGGCGGGAAGATCGGGCTCTTCATGGAAATAAAATCGGACTTTCTCATCATCGGCAGCGGGATCGCGGGATTGAGCCTGGCGATTAAAGTAGCACAGCTCGGGTCGGTCGCCATCGTCACCAAAAAGGAAAAATCGGAATCCAACACCAACTACGCCCAGGGCGGCATCGCGGCGGTCACGGACAAGACCGACAGCTTTGAAGAGCACATCAACGACACGCTGGAATGCGGCGCGGGCCTCTGCCACCGGGACGTGGTTGAATTTGTCGTGAGGGAAGCGCCCCCGCGCATTCAGGAACTGGTTGAATGGGGCGTCAATTTCACGAAATCGGAAGAACCTCCCCACCTTTACGATCTGGGCCAGGAGGGAGGCCATCACCGCCGGCGCGTGCTGCACGCCAAAGACCTTACCGGCCAGGAAATCGAGCGGGCGCTGCACGAAAAAGTCGAGGCGCTGAAAAACGTTCAGATCTATGAAAACCACATCAGCATCGATCTGATCCTGCAAAAAGACCCGCAGGGCCGGACCGTCAACTGTCTGGGCGCCTACGTGCTCGACATCAACAAAGAAGAAGTCCTCACCTTCCGCGCCAAATATACGGTTTTATCCACGGGCGGCGCGGGCAAAGTCTACCTGATCACCACCAATCCGGACATTGCCACGGGCGACGGCATTGCCATGGCCTACCGGGCCGGCGCAAAAATCGCCAACATGGAATTCATCCAGTTCCACCCCACCTGCCTGTTCCATCCGGAAGCCAAGGCGTTTTTGATCAGCGAGGCCGTCCGCGGCGAAGGCGGCATCCTGAAGCTGAAAAACGGCGCCACCTTCATGGAAAAATATCACCCCATGAAAAGCCTTGCGCCGCGCGATGTGGTGGCTAAAGCCATCGACAATGAAATCAAGCAGTCCGGCGACGAATACGTCCTTCTGGACATCTCGCACCACAGCCGCGAATTTCTCCTGAACCGGTTTCCCAACATCTACAACAAATGCCTGGAGTACGGCATCGACATGGCCCGGGAGCCCATTCCCGTCGCTCCGGCGGCCCATTACATCTGCGGAGGCGTCGCGGTGGACCACTACGGCAAAACCTCCATCGACCAGTTGTTCGCCTGCGGGGAAGTTTCCTGCACCGGTCTGCACGGCGCCAACCGCCTGGCCAGCAATTCGCTTCTGGAAGCCCTGGTGTACTCACACCGGGTGTACTCCAAAATCGCCAAATCTTTCCGGCAGACTCCAATGAGCACCGTGCCCATCCGCCCCTGGGACCCCGGCGACACGTCGGAAAGCGACGACAGCATCGTGATCACCAACAACTGGGATGAAATCCGCCGGTGCATGTGGAACTACGCGGGCATCGTCCGTTCGGACAAGCGTCTGGAGCGGGCCGAACGCCGCATCGACATGGTTCAGAGAGAAATTCACGAATACTACTGGAACTACAGGGTCACCAAAGACCTGATCGAGCTTCGCAACATCACCACCGTGGCCAAGCTGATTGTGCGAAGCGCCCTTGCCCGCAAGGAAAGCCGCGGCCTGCATTTCACCATGGATTATCCGGAACCGAAGGATTCCTTCCTTCAGGACACCGTCCTGGCCAGAGAATAACGGTCTTCGCCTACTCGCCGAAAACGCGCCGGAAGATATAATCCAGATGCTTCAGAAAATGGTTGACGTCGAAAATGGCGTCCAGCTCGGCGGTGCTGAGCAGCTTCCGGACCTCTTCATCCCGTTCGAGGAGGCTGCGAAATTCGATGCCCTCCTGCCAGGATTTCATCGCGTTTTTCTGAACGACGGCATAGGCGTCCTCACGCACCGCTCCCTTTTCAACGAGCGAAAGCAAAACCATCTGTGAAAAAATCACACCGTGCGTTATATGGAGATTGGCGAGCATCCGGTCCGGATAGACCACCAACTTGTCCATCAAACCGGTAAACCGCCCCAGCATGAAATCCAGAACGATGGCGGCATCCGGTGCGATCACCCGCTCCACCGAGGAGTGGCTGATGTCCCGCTCGTGCCATAAGGCAACGTCTTCCAGAGCGGCAAGCGCATAGGAGCGCACCAGCCGCGAGAGCCCGGAGAGGTTTTCCGAGAGTACGGGATTGCGTTTGTGGGGCATCGCCGAAGACCCTTTCTGCCCCGGTGAAAAATACTCCTCCGCCTCGCGCACTTCCGTTCTCTGGAGCAGTCGGATTTCCTGCGCAAACTTGTCGATCGAAGAGGCGATGATCGCCAGCGTGGAGAAAAATTCCGCGTGCCGGTCCCGCTGGACGATCTGGGACGAAACCGGCGCGGGACTTAGACCGAGCTTTTCGCAGACATACTCTTCCACAAACGGGTCCACAAAAGAAAACGTGCCCACGGCGCCCGAGATCTTTCCGCAGGAAACGGCCTTGCGCGCGCTCTCCAGTCGCGCGCGGTTGCGACGCATTTCCGAATACCACAGAGACAGCTTCAGCCCGAAGGTGATCGGCTCGGCGTGAATACCGTGTGACCGGCCGATCATCAGGGTGTTTTTATGCTCCAGGGCTCGTCTTTTCAGAACCGTCAGCAGTTGATCCAGGTCTTCCAGAAGAAGGTCCGACGCCTCTTTGAGCTGAACGGCCAGCGCCGTGTCGAGGACGTCCGAAGAGGTGAGCCCCATATGAATGAACCGGCCGTCTTCGCCGATGACCTCGGTGAGCGACGAAACAAACGCGATCACATCGTGCCGGGTGATCGCCTCAATTTCATCGATCCGGGCCGTGTTGATGACCGCCCGGGCTTTGATGTTTTCCAGCGCCTCAGCCGGAACCTTGCCCAGCTTCACCATGGCTTCGCACGCCGCCACTTCGACATCCAGCCATTTGGCGTATCGGTTTTCCGGACTCCAAATGGCCGCCATTTTTTCTCTTGAATATCGCGGAATCACCTTTTTCTCCTGTTCGGGGCAGTTTTATTTTACGGCTTTCTGCAGCGCCTTCACCATGTCCGTTTTTTCCCAGCAGTAGTCGTCCATGAAGAAGGTGCGGGGAATTCTGCGATAGATGCCGCCGTCGAGCAGCTTGAAGTTTTCGATCATTCCCTCCGGCGTCAGATCGAACAGATCCCCGATAATCTTTTCCAGCCGATCATCCGGGATTTTGCCCGTGCCGAACGTGTTGACATAAATGGAGAAAGGATCGGCAATCCCGATCGCGTACGCCAGCTGAACCGAGCACTTGGTAGCCAGACCCGCCGCCACGATATTCTTGGCCACATGGCGCGCGCCGAATGCCGCGGAGCAGTCGACCTTTTCGGGTGTCTTGTTGACCACCGCTCCGCCGCCGAGCTGCGCTCCCGGATACCCGCCGTAAAACTGGACCACCAGCTTGCGGCCCGTCACGCCGGAATCCGCTGCGCTGCAGGAATTGATGGCGTTCCATTCCCCGGTGGGATTGAAAAGAAATTCCGTCTTTTTGTCCACACAGTCCTTCAGGGCCTCAAAAGCGATCTTCTTGGCCCGGTCCCGGATTTTGAGGCGGTCGCCCTTGACAAAGCGGTAATCGATCGAGTTGGACATCAGGACCTTGGCGACTCGGCGCGGCTTGCCGGTTTTGACATCGTAATCGACGGATACCTGCCCCTTTCCATCCGGAGCGAAAATCGGATCCTGACAATATTCAAAAGCGCGCATGAGTTTGTTGACCAGAACATACGGCAGCGGAAGCATTTCCGGCGTTTCGTCGCAGGCGTATCCGTACATGATGCCCTGGTCTCCCGCGCCGATTTCCCGGTTTTTGTTCAAAAGACAGCTCGTTCCCTGGTTGATGTCCGGCGACTGGGGAATAATGGCGTTGAGCACGCCCATCAGATGGCCGTTGAGGCCCACCGCCGCGTGGTTGTAGCCCAGTTCGATCACGGAGTCCCGGGCGATCTTGTCGATGTCCACGTAAACCCTCGACCTGACTTCGCCGCCCACCATGCATATCCCCTTGCCCAGAAATACTTCAATGCCGCAGTGCGGCATATTGGCCAGTGTCAACTTCAGTTTCTTTTCCTCATCCAAAATGGCCGCAATCACATTCGCCGCAATGATGTCCGCCACCAGGTCCGGATGACCTACTTTAACGCTTTCCGATGAAATCTGCATAAAACATCTTCTCCTTACAATTTTTTAGTGCGGGTTCGATTCAGCATAAAAAAACCCGCGCCAAAGCACGGGTTCAACAGACTGCATTGATTTTCAGTGCTTTAGCACATTTATAGAGCGGAGCAATTTACTTTTAAATCACCGCTTGCAGGGGGTTATTAACACATCAGCCAATAAAAGCAAGTAAAATTTCCTGTATAAAAAACCTTCGGTCTTCAGTCTGCCGCCTAATCCCTTTCCGTCAGACATCCATCTGCTGTGGAGCGAGCTCGCTTGCGGCATAATCCAGGTAAATTTTTTCCCGGATGAACAGGTCGTAGAGGTTGGCGTCGATATGCTGATCCTTGACCATCATCTCCATGATTTTGAGGGCTTCGCCCAGCGTTTTTCCCTTCTTGTAAGGCCGGTCCTTGGCGGTCAGCGCCTCAAAAATATCGGCCAGCGCAATGATTCTCGACTGAAGGGAAAGCTCGTCGCCTTTGAGTCCCAGAGGATAGCCGCTGCCGTCCAGTTTTTCATGATGTGCGCCGGCATATTCGGAGATTCTTCTCAGCTTCTTGGGAAAAGGAAGCTTCGAGAGCATCTTATGAGTTAAGGCAGCGTGATTATTAATAATTTCCCTTTCCTCATCATTCAGGGTTCCGCGCCGGATGCTCAAGTTGTACACTTCGTCTTGGGTCAGCAGCGGCCGGCTTTCTCCGTCGCTCATCCATTGTCTTTGGGCAATCTGCCGAATGCGTTCGATCATCTGATCCTTCGTGAATTCGCCCCCGATGTTCATCTGCAGCAGGAATCGGCGTTCGTCGTCCAGTTCCTGGAGTTCCCGTTCCGTTTCTGCCGAATACGGACCGGGCGGTTTTTCCCGTCCGCCGCACGCCTCGAGCAGGCGGTCCCTTTTGAGCACTTCGAACCGGGTTGTGATTTCACCGATCCGGTCGTACACCTTCTCCAGTTTTGTGGCCTTGTCGACAACATGGTCCGGCGTGGTGATTTTTCCGACATCGTGCAGCCAGGCCGCCATCCTGAGCTCCCTCATTTCGTCCTCGGACAGGCAGGTGTTTGCATAATACCCGTCGCGAGCGTTATTGACGGCTTCGGCAATTTTCATGGTGAGGCCGGCCACGCGCCGGACATGGCCGCCGGTGTAAGGAGATTTTTCGTCGATCGCCAGCGCGATGGTTTGAATGAAAGCTTCCAAAAGGGTTTGCAATTCAAGAATCAGCAGGTTGTTGGTGAGCGCCACCGCCGCCTGCGAGGCCAGAGACCAGGCCAGATCGCGGGCTCTTTCGGAAAACGGGATCACCCGGCCCGAATTTTTTTCCCGGGCGTTGATCATCTGCAAAACGCCGATGATTTCATTCTCGTGATTGAGCATCGGGACGACCAGCATGGATTTTGTGCGGTAGCCCGTCTTCTGGTCGAACGCGCGGGGGCCGTCAAAATTGAATCCGGACGCGTCATAAACATCCTCGATGTTCACCGCCTGCCGGGTAATCGCCACGTGTGCGGAGACGTTTGCGTGATTGGGCAGTCCGTCGGCGCCGGTCATGGGCACGGGCGGCCAGGTGATTTTCTCTCCCGTCCCCCCCATGGTCACGCCCATGGATTCGTTCTGGATGAAGGCAAACTGAAGCTCCTGTTCGTTTTCCGACATGAGGTAGAGCGTTCCGCCGTCCGCGGAGGTGATGGTGCGGGCTTCCGTGAGAATCTTTTCCAGAAGGCGGTCGATATTTTTTTCTGCGGAAAGCGCCACGCCGATTTGCGTCAGCCGACGAACGTGGTCCGCGTCCATCGAATTCTGGTCCATGTATTTTTCCTGCATCAAGGCACCGCCCGCTCTGATCAATGATTTTTTTGTAATATCCCTGAAACCTCCTTGACTGTCAACTGTGAAGTTGCGAAGTCCTGTCGAAAAAGCACGTTTCGGCATCTTTCAAGTTGCAATTCATTCGGGGACGGTTTAAGAAAAGACACATTCTCTCGAAGGATCGACGATGTTGAAAATTGACCCGATCAAAGTATCAAAAATCAAAGGATTTCTGGATGAGGCGGAAGCCGAGCGTCTCTACGAACTGGCCCTGGAAGCCTCCCGATCGGCTCCCTGCCTGGAAATCGGCAGCTATTGCGGAAAATCCGCCGTCTATCTGGGATGCGCCTGCCGGGAAAACGGCGCCGTATTCTTTTCAGTGGACCATCATACCGGCTCGGAGGAGCAACAGCCGGGCCAGGAGTACTTCGATCCCGATCTGCTGGACAGGGAAACCGGAAAAATCGACACGTTCCGGCTGTTTCGCAAAACGATTGAAGAATTCGACCTGCAGGACACCGTCATCCCTGTTATCGGCCGATCGGACATCATCGGACGCGCCTGGAAAACACCGCTTGGACTCGTCTTTGTGGACGGAAGCCACGCTTACGAATCCGTTCTCACGGACTATCAAATTTGGGCGGATCACGTCCGGCCCGGCGGCTATCTGGTGTTTCACGACATTTTCCCAAATCCCGCCGACGGCGGCCAGGCGCCCTACCGGGTGTACCGTCAGGCGGTTGACTCCGGCCTTTTCGATCCGGCGCCGCTTTTCAAATCGCTCGGGGTTTTGAAAAAAAGGCTGAAGGCTGAAGGCTGAAGGCTTTTTATGTCCAGTGCCAGACACAGCCCCGGTCGCTGAAATCGGCCCTAAGATAGCCTTTGGCGATGAAGTCCCGAAGAGTGGCTTCAACCACCGCGGGATCGCCGGAAATGGACTCCTTCATTCGTTCGATGAGCAGGATTGCCGCCGCTTCCTTGCTTCCGCCGCCAGTCTGGGATGAATCGATGACGCCGAGGCGTTCCACAAGATCTTCCTTGAGAATGGCATAGGTGATTTTCGTCCGGTTCTGCCCTTCAACCCGTAAATCGTCGTAGGGGGTGTTTCTCCCCGTCTTGTAATTATCCACAACCTTCTGCCAGTCTCCGTTCAACTCTTCTTCATACCGTGCGACAAAATCCCGAATATCCTGAGGCATAAGCTCCGATGTTTTTACGATCGCGTCGTTTGCGTCGTATTTGGACCAGTCGCGGGTCAGGATTTGCAGATCGTAGCGCTCCACTTTCTCGCACAGGGTCGTGCCCGGAAAAGGCGCCAGGTAATGATAGCCGTACATGATGTCCAGACTCCGGGCAAAGTCATCCGTCCGCTGGAGCGTTTCCTTCGTTTCGCCCGGCAGCCCGACCATAAAGGAGGCGTGCGCCAGCATCCCGGCCTGCTTGCACATCCGGACGGCCTCGGCCGCCTGTGCCAGCGTAATGCCCTTGCGCACCCGTTTGAGCATTTCCGGACACCCGGACTCCACCCCGAAGCTGACGCTGTCGCAGCCCACGGACGCCATTTCATCAAACATTTCCTGCGTGACGGTGTCTACGCGCGCAAAGGCGCTCCAGGTGAATTTCAGACCGCGCTCCCGAATCCCCCGGCAGATTTCCCGAACGCGGTTTGTGTCCGAGGCGAACAGGTCGTCGGCGATGTTCATCCGGTCAAAGCCCATGCCGACGATCTGCTCGATCTCGTCTACTACCAGGGCCGGATTGCGGCGGCGGACTTTCGCGCCGACCATCTTTCTTCCCAGACAAAAAATGCAGCCGTGCGGACAGCCGCGGCCGGTGATCATGCTGACGGGATACCCCAACGCCCGGTAACGGGATATGGGCAGCAGACGGCGGGCGGGCAGCGGAATTCGGTCCACCTCGGTGATGAAGTCCCTGCGGCCGGTATGAACGATGCCGTCGCCGTCGCGATAGGCAAGCCCCCTCACCTGAGCCCATTTATCTTTTCGTTCTATCAGCGGCGCGAACTCGATAATGGTGTCGTCCGCCTCGCCGATAAACACCACGTCGATTTCCGGGTAGGTCCGCAGCGTCTCTTCCACGGTAAAGGACACATGAGGCCCGCCCATCATCGTGAGGATGTCGGGATCGATACTTTTGACGTCGCGCAAAATCCGCTGTCCATCGTAAAAATTCATCGTGACCGAACCGGCGCCCACGGCATCCGGTTGAAAATCGGCCAGTTGGGCGGCCAGTTTTTCCCGCGAATAGGCGGAGATGATATAGTCGAAAATCCGCACCTCGCAGCCCGCCGCTTCAAAGGCCGCGGCGACATAGGAAATGCCCAGGGGCGGCGAGGGGAATTCTTCCAGCGGGTAAGGAGCGGCAATCACGGCAACGCGCATGAGTTCAGTCCCCCTTTCGCGGAAATAGAATCGACCGGAACCAGCCTATCATCGTGTTGCCTTTCATCATGTCGCGATCGATCTCTTCAAATTCACGGGCCAGTTTGGCGGGATTGGCCAGCCATTCCATGCGCGTCCGGATGGGCTTGCCCGGATCCAGATATTTGATCACGGCCGCAGGGTTCCCGGCGGCAATCGCGTTGGCCGGAATATCCTTGACCACGATCGAGCCGGCGCCGATCACGGCGTTGTCCCCGATCGTTACTCCCTTGCAGATCACGGCGTTTTCGCCGAGCCAGACATTGCTGCCGATGCGGACCGGCTCCGTGATGCCCACGGGCTGAGCGCGGTCGTATAAATCATGCCAGTCGGAATCGCTGATGCTGACATGCTGGGCCGTCATGCAGCCGTCGCCCATCGTAACCGAGGTGGCCGCCATGATTCTCGTGCCCGGACAGATCAGGCAGCACCGGCCGATTTCGATCTTTCCGGAGCTTTTCCAGGCCGGCCAGACGGTAAACCTCACTTTTTTGTCCGGCGTGGCGATGACGTTCGAATAATCCCCAATGGAGACGGGACCGCCGAAGATTTCCACGTGCCACGGCTTCATGAACACCAGTCCGCGGCCGAAATATTCAAACTGCGGCGCCAGAAAATATTGAGCGTACATTTTCTGGAACCGGTTGTAGAAGCGCTTGAGGTAATAGGGGCGGTGATCCTTCAGCAATGCTTTCCTCTTTTCAAAATACGGCGACGGACAATGGACATTGCCAATCCCGCCGCCGGGAGCCTTCGATGCCGTTTTCGGAAATGGATGGGGTTTACTCCGGCCAAGAGCTGTGGGCGAATATTTTCGAGGCCGGCGTCATGCCGTTGAGCGCGTCCCAGGCCAGAAGGACCGCCGCGGCCGTCCAGCCGGTTTTTTCCTCCGGCCAGATCACGGTGTCGGGAAACGTCACGCCCATCCAGTAGGAACCGTCGGAATAGCGCTTGTCGCAAAGCCAGCTGAAGATGGCCCGCGCCCGCGTGTGGTCTTCCATGGCTGCGAGCGTCAAAATAAACTCCGATGTTTCGGCCATCGTCACCCAGGGACGGTCGCTGACGCAGCGCACACCCCAGTCGGGTA
The DNA here is from genome assembly GCA_035448625.1 of Smithellaceae bacterium. Lineage (GTDB taxonomy): Bacteria > Desulfobacterota > Syntrophia > Syntrophales > Smithellaceae > UBA8904. Next base: position 26,504 of record DAOTJI010000015.1, read on the forward strand.
CGACAAACTTGTCCCACAAATGATCGATCCGGGCTTTTGCCTCGTTTCCCCGCACGGCCCCGCACAGGATGGGATAGTACCAGTCCATCGAAAAACGCGATTTGATCATATTGAACAGATCCGGGCGGTTGCGGATGGTCTCTCCCAGCCGTTCTTTGGCCTTCTGCCACGCCGGCTTTTTGATGCCGAGCAGGTCCGCAATGGCCAGCGCGCACTTGAGGCTCATGTAAATCGAACTGCATCCGGTGAGGAGCGCCATCCGGTCGATTGCGCCCTCGCGGTTTCTGGCCCAGTAGATTTCGCCTTCCGGCGCCTGGAGACCCAGCGCGTACTGAATGCCGCGCGACAGAACCGGCCACATGGCCCTGAGGAAACTTTCGTTTCGGGTAATCAGATAGTGATGATAAACCCCCACGGCGATATAGGCGGCAAAATGGGTTTCTTTCGTTGAATTGGTGACCACGCCGTCGCGGATTTCCGACCACCAGCTTCCGTCCGGCAGCTGGGTGGAAACCAGCCAGGCATAGGCGCGCTCCGCCTCGGCGGTCCATCCGGCGACGCTCAGGCCCATCGCGCTTTCAATGTGGTCCCAGGGGTCCGTCTTTCCGCCCTGCGACCAGGGAATTTCACCGTTTTCCTTTTGCAGGGAGGCGATGAACTCGGCTACTTTTTCCACATCAATGGGTTTAAGCTCTTCGCTCAGGGATATATTCAATTCCATACGGTCAGCCTTTTTTCAGATAAAATACGATGCTCTTTCCGATGACCGGATTCAACGCTTCCTCCAGAACCCGCACCGCCTTTGGCTTGCAGAACATATCCCAAACCAGAAACCGATGATAAAGCTTTACAAAATAATTGTTGTCGTTCTTGATGCCGACCAGACACTTGAGCCACCAGTAGGGCGCGTGAAGCGCGTGTTTGTAATTGATCTTCCAGCACTTCATCCCCTGTCGGGCAAGCATCTTTTGCAGATCTTTCTTTTTATAAATGCGGATGTGTCCGCCTTCGTCGCTCGAGTACGCGGGAGATATCATCCAGCAGATGCGCTCCGAAAAATAGCGCGGAACGCTGACGACCAGAGTCCCCCGGGGCTTCAACACACGGACCAGTTCCTTCAGGGCCGCTTCATGCTCCGGAATGTGCTCCAGCACTTCGGAACAAATCACGCAATCGAAAGTTTTATCCGCAAAGGGCATCTTCGTGATGTCGGCGGTTTTCACGCAAACGTCACGGGAAAGGGCGTCCGTCATCTCCGAGAGCGCCCGCCCGGCTTCGGCCACGTCGGCGGGATTGCGATCGATCCCGAAGATGTTCAGGCCCGGCAGTCTCGCCAGTGCTCGCAAATGCCTGCCCGTACCGCATCCGGCGTCCAGCACCGAGAATCCCGGCTTCAGATGGAGTTCCTGCAAATCAACCGTAACCATAGATCGCCTCGCGATAGACATCGGCCACTTCCCGGGCGGCCTTTTCCCAGCTGAACACGGAATGAACCCGCTCCAGCCCCGCCCGCGCGTATTTTTGTCTTTCTTGTGGGGAATCCAGCAAATGCTCGATCGCCCGCGCCAGCGCCCTTGCATCGGCGGGCGGAACGATGATGCCCGCTTCCCCCACCACTTCCGGAAGCGCTCCGCCGGCGGCGGAAATCAGCGGCACGCCGCAGGCCATGGCCTCGGCGGCGGGAATGCCGAAACCTTCGTACAGAGACGGCACCACGGCGATGGTCGATTTGGCGTAGTAATCGGCGAATTCCTCATTGGCGATCCGCCCGGTAAAATGCACGGTATCGGAGAGATTCAGCCGCGTCACCAGGTTTTCAATGATGCCGTCTTTTTTGGGCTGGCCGATCACCGTCAGCCGGATCGGCCGTTTTCGGCGGATCTCATCCACCGCCTCCAGAAGGTACCTGAGCCCCTTCAGCGGCGTATCGGCGCTGTTGGTCACAATCAGGGAATTTTCCGGTCTTGGACCGTTTTGTTTGGGATAAAAGTATTCGTTGTTGACGCCGTTGTGCACCACCCGGAATTTATTTTCATCCAGGGAGAATTCCTTGGCGATATCCTTACGGGTGAAGGCCGATACGGTAATAATATGGGAAAAGCTTTTGGCCACCTTAAGCTGCATGTTGATGAACGAGTACCAGCGGAACACCCGGAATTTCTGCCGCAGCGTCCTGGCCGCCTTGTACTCTTCCTGCCGGTCCACGGTGATCGGATGGTGAATCGTGGGGATCGTCGGCATGACTTTTTGCGCCAGCCGACCGATGCCCCAGGACAGGCACTGATTGTCATGAACGATGTCGTATTCGCCGCGGTGCTTTTGCAGGTACTCATAGACCCGCTCGCCGAACGCAAAGGGCTCGGGAAATCCGCCCATGCAAACGCTTGCAAACTCATACAGATTCAACGGCCGGGCCAGATCCCGGAAGCGCTCCGGCCTGAACAGATGGTCCGGATTGTAGAGATCCAGTCCGGGCATTTTGATCAGGCGGACGCGGTCGTCCAGATGCGGATAGGGAGGTCCGGAGATGACATCCACCCGGTGGCCTTCATCGGCCAGCGCCTTGCTCAAATGCTTGATGTACACTCCCTGCCCGCCGCAGGTGGGATTGCCACGATACGTAAGCAGACAAATCTTCAACGGCCCTCGATTCGATTTCTTTTTCACGTACGGGCCCTTTGAACAATCTTTTCGGAATTCTTGAACATGATGACGATTTCTTTTCCGGATAAGCCGGCGCCGCGGGCGATGTTTTCAGCCATGGAGCGGCTCACCAAATCGCCCGGTGCGTGAGCGTCGTTGTTGAGCACGAGCTGCGCCCCGCACTGCCTGGCCATAGCCGCCACGTGGCCGTTGGTGTAACTGTGCCCCCGGCGGGTCGTAATTTCCAGATAAACGCCTTTCTTCGCGGCGAGCTTCGCTTCCCCGCGCGTTATCAATCCGGGGTGGGCCAGGATGTCCGCTCCCGCGCGAATGGCGGCCAGATTCGTTCCGGGGGGAACCGGCTCCGTTAAGGTTTCTCCGTGGACCACTACAATTTTCGCTCCCAGTTTCCGGGCTTCGGCCGCAAGCGGGGCGATGCCGGAGGGATCGACATGCGTCAGTTCCACCCCCGGGATCACGAAAATGTCGCCCTTTTCCGAAAGTTTGCCGCATACCTTGACTATTCGTGGAATCACGAAATCGATATTGGAATCATCGACATGGTCCGTAAGCGCGATCGCCTTGTATCCCGCGGCAAAGGACCTTCGGGCCGTCTCCGCCGGGATCAGCGCACCGTCGCTGAAAAGGGTATGTGTATGCAGATCTATCACGTGCAGCCGTCCATGAGCTTTCGAGCTTTTGCAAAAACTAGTGGTCACTTAGCAAATTTGAAAGCGCCCGTCAATAAAGATCGTGATATCACTGAAAATTAAATCAACGGTTTTGATTGTGTTTTGCGGAAAAATGGCTTAAGGAGTCGGGCAAATCATGCGGAGGGCATTTTCCGATGAGCTCCCAGGCCGGAGAATGAATCCCCGCGATAAAAGGATAAAAGGAGATCATTACATGCACACGTTTACACTGGATAAGCCTGACAACCTGATTGACTGGTGGCAGGAAAGCGAAGCGAAATTTGCCGATCGAAGACTTTTCGGCACCAAGAACAAAAGCGGCGATTATGAATGGGTCACTTACGGGGACGTGGGAACCCGCATCCGCAATCTCAGGGCGGGACTGGCCGGACTGGACATCAACCGGGGAGATGTCGTCGGCATTATCGCCAACAACCGCGTGGAATGGCCCATCGTGGCTTTCGCTTCCTGGGGGCGCGTCGCCCGTTTCGTTCCCATGTACGAAGCGGAACTGGTTCAGATCTGGAAATACATCATTGCCGACAGCCAGATTAAAGTCCTGTTTGTTTCCAAGCCGGAGATTTATGAGAAAATCAAGGACTTTCCGAAGGATATTCCTACGCTGAAGCATATTTTCATCATTGACGCCGCAGGCGAAAATTCCATGGCCGCACTGGAAAAGAAAGGCGCAGCCAAGCTCGTTGACGCTCAGATTCCCGGACCGGATGACATCGCCGAACTCATCTATACGTCGGGCACCACGGGCAACCCCAAAGGCGTCCTTCTGTCCCACGGCAACTTTACCAGCAATTCCCTGGCCGGACTGAAAATGTATCCTGAACTGGCGAAAAACGAAGGAAAAGACGTGGTGACTCTGGCGATCCTGCCCTGGGCCCATTCCTTCGGCCAGACCGGAGAACTGTACGCGGTCATCCGCCTGGGCGGCTCTCTGGGCCTTGCGGAAAGCCCCGCCACGATCGTCGATGACATCGTCAAAGTGAAACCTACCTTTCTCGTCGCCGTGCCCCGCGTTTTCAACCGGATCTACGACGGCCTCTGGGCCAGAATGAACAAGGAGGGGGGGCTGCCCAAAGCGCTGTTCGTTATGGGCGTGGAAGCCGGGAAGAAAAGACGGGAACTGGCCGCCCGGGGCCAATCCGATTTCATGACCAACCTCAAATTCAAGCTCGCGGACAAAATCGTCTTTTCGAAAATCCGGGAAAAGCTGGGCGGCCGGGTGATGGGCGCCATGACCGGAAGCGCCGCGATGAATCCGGAAATCGGTCATTTCTTCTTCGACATCGGCCTTCCCGTTTACGACTGCTACGGGCTCACGGAAACGTCGCCGGCCGCAACCATGAACGCATCCTATGCCTATCGCCTGGGAAGCGTCGGCCGGGCCATCGATAAGGTCAGAATCGTGATTGACTCATCGGTCGTGGAGGAAGGCGCCACGGACGGCGAAATCATCGTTTACGGCCCCAACGTCATGAAGGGATACCACAACCGCCCGGAGGACACGGCCGCCTCAATGACGCCCGACGGCGGTTTCCGCACGGGCGACCGCGGCCGCCTGGACAAGGACGGTTACCTCTTCATTACGGGGCGCATCAAGGAGCAGTACAAGCTGGAAAATGGAAAGTTCTGCTTCCCCGTGTCTCTTGAAGAGGAAATCTGCCTGTTGCCCCTGGTCCAGCAGGCGGTCATCTACGGCCTCAACCGCCCCTACAATATCTGCATCGTGGTTCCCGACTTTGAAGTTCTGAAAAGCTACGCAAAAGAAAAAGGACTGCCCACGGATATTAAAGAGCTCGTAGAAAGGCAGGACGTGGTGGAAATGTACGGCGCCGCAATCACGGCGCACCTCAAAAACAAGTTCGGCGGCTACGAGATCCCCAAAAAGTTTTTGCTGATCGACGAACCGTTCACCCTGGAAAACGGCACGCTGACCCAGACCATGAAGCTCAAGCGTAAAGTCGTTCTGGACAAATTTCAGGATCGGATCGAAGCGCTGTACCGCTGACCGGATCGGCGATTCAGCGCAAAGAAAAAGCCGGCTTGCAACATCGCGAGCCGGCTTTTTTTCAAATGATGACAAATGTAATTTATTTGACCGCGTCCTTCAAACCCTTTCCGGCCTTGAATACCGGAACCTTCTTGGCGGCGATCTTGATGGCTTCGCCGGTCTGGGGGTTTCTGCCTTTGCGGGCCTTTCTCTTGCTGACAGAGAAGGTGCCGAATCCCACCAGCGTAACGCTGTCGCCCTTCTTGAGCGCCTTCTGAATTGCCGCCAACGCAGCGCTGATCGCCACGTCAGCCTCTTTCTTCGTGCACGTCACTTTTGCCACTTCTTCGACCAATTCTGCTCTGTTCATTGCTCACCCCTCTAAATTTTATTTTGTAAAACGATGGCGTTTCATTAACCCTATTTCAAAAAAAAATCTACTGTTTTTTGTAAATTTCAACCGATTATTTTCGTGTATGGTAAGGCTCGAAGCGCTTTGAGGCTTTTTTCCGCCCGGAGCATATCCCTCTTCAAATTTGCCGGGTTTTGCTGTAAAGGGAAAACCGACCTGAAGGGAAGGAACCCATAAATGCGCACCAGGGCCGTCTTGCTTTTCGTCTTTTTGTTGGCAGCCATGCCGGCATGGCTCTACGCGGAAAAAATGACCGGCCACTGGCAATTGACCGGCTACACGAAATACCGCGACGCCGTCTTCGTGGATCGCGGCCGGATTTCACAACCCGCCCCGGACCGGACGGCGGCCTGGATCAAGATCGCCCCATCCGGGAAAAGCCGATACCGGGACGTTGTCGCCCAGTACCTTCAAAGCGTCAACAAATGGAATCCTCGATGGAAATCCGTGGAAATCCGTTGCGAAATCAACTGTTCCGGAAACCTCATCCGTTATACGGAATTTGTCTATCTGGATGACGACCAAAACATGCTTCACGAAGCCCGCGATGTGCAGGCTTCCTGGTTCCGGATCAATCCCGGAAGCACCTGGCATTGGGTGCAGCGGGAAGTTTGCGGCAGACCATAAAACCTAAGGAGAAAAAAATAATGAGCACTCAACCGGTAAAGATCCCCACAACCTTAAGCACGTCCGAATTCCTTCTGAAGATCCTTGAGATCGCACCGCGGCTTCCGTCGATGATCTTCAACCTGATCAAAGGATTGAAAAGCATCGGCAGCAACACCAACAACTCCTGGGGCCTGGAGCTGGAAAGAACCGCCGCCCGGTACCCGGACAATCCGGCGGTCAAGTCCCCCGACGGCACCCTCACCTACCGGGAACTGAACGAAAGGGCCAACCGTTTTGCCCATTATCTGATCTCCAAAGGCGTTTCCCGCGGCGACGTGGTGACGCTTTGCTTTGAAAACCGGCCCGAACTGCTGGCCGCCTACTGCGGCTGTTCAAAAGTCGGGGCCATCGCCTCGCTGATCAACACCAATCAGAGGGGAGACTCCCTGGTGCACAGCTTCAACCTCAACCGGGGCAAAGTTGTCCTCCTTGGCGAGGAATGCTGCGAGTTTTTTACCGAGGCTCGCGCCGGCATCGACCTTTCTCAATCGGTGCTGGGCATGGTCAGGGACAAGGGGCAATGCAAGACGAAAGACGTGCCCGACATTACCGGCGAGCTGGCGCGGCAAAACGGTGCGAATCCCTCCACAACCAAAAGCGTCACCCTGAAAGACACCATGGCGTATGTTTACACCTCCGGAACCACCGGGGGGCTCCCCAAGGCGGCCGTCATCATCAACAAGCGGACCATGTCGGCCATGTTCTGGTTCGGGAAATTCGTCATGCCCGTCAAACCCACCGATACGATTTATATTCCGCTTCCCTTTTTCCACACCAACGCCATCACCGTCGGATGGCCTCCGGCGCTTCATAACGGAGCGGCCGTGGCCCTGCGCAGAAAATTCAGCGCCAGCAAGTTCCTGGACGACGTCCGGCAGTTTCAGGCGACCCACTTCATTTACGTGGGGGAAGTCTGCCGCTACCTGATGGCGACGCCCGCAAAGCCCGACGATCATCAGACGACGCTGAAATATATCTGCGGCAACGGGCTCAGGCCGGATATCTGGATGCCCTTCAAGAAGCGGTTCGGCATTGAAAAAATATACGAGTTTTACGGCGCGGCCGAAGGGGTGGGCGTCTTCACGAACTTCCTGAACATCAACTACAGCGTGGGCACCAGCGTGACGCCGTTCGCCATCGTGGCCTATGACACCGAAAACGACCGGCCCGTGAAAGACGAGAAAGGATTCCTGAAAAAAGTCGGCAAGGGCGAAACCGGGCTCCTGATCATGGAAATCTCCGAAAAAACCCCCTTCGCCGGGTACTCGGACAAGAAAAAGACGGAAGAAAAAATATTCCGTGACGTTTTCCGCAAAGGCGATCTGTGGTTCAACACCGGCGACATGCTGCGCGACATGGGTTTCCGCCACGCGCAGTTCGCCGACCGGCTGGGCGACACCTTCCGCTGGAAAGGCGAGAATGTGGCCACGCAGGAAGTCGAAAAAGCGATCGACACCTTCCCCGGCGTCAAGCAATCGGCGGTTTACGGCATCTCCATGCCCGGCAGCGACGGAAAGGCCGGAATGGCCGCCGTCATCCGGGATGAAAACGAGCCTCTCGATCTGGCCCGGCTGGTGGCCCACCTGAAGGCCAGCCTTCCCAAATACGCCGTGCCGATCTTTATCCGTTTCGTTCCGGATTTTGAATGGACCGCCACGCACAAAATCAAGAAAACCAATCTTAAAAATGAAGGCTATGATCCGGCGCAGGTCCGGGAAGAACTGTATGTGCTCCTGCCGGGGAGCGAAACCTACGTGCCCGTCAATGATGAAATCTATCGGAACGTGACGGCCGGAACGTATAAATTTTAACGCTTGACGCCGTCTTGGGCGAAGGCAACGGCAAGGCGCCAGGGCGTGCCGTGCAATTCAACGGTGCGCCATTCCACCGTTTTGGCCATCGGCTCTTCACCGACTTTTCGGTAAAAACGGTAAACGCCCGATCCTTCGCGGACATCGGCCATCCTGCGGCAAAGTTTAATCAGCTCCGGAAACCGCTGGTATAATGGATCGGTGAAGATGTTGAGGCCGATCTGTTTCGAATCTACATCATAGATAAAAAGACCATCGGTCTGCATCAGGAAAATGGAAACGGGGATGTTGGCGGCGATCGGTCCAATAATGCTTGAAAGCAGGTATTCCGGCGCAAACAGGGCCGAAACCGATCCCGAAAATCCTCGATCCGCAGAGAATACCGGATGATGAATGACAACGGACCGGGGACCTTCCACGGACACGAACGAGCCGCTCAACACCGGCTTGCGGGTTTTAAACAGCTTGATCATGTGCGCCTGCCCGCTGATGTCGGCGCCTTCGGACGAACGGTGCGCCGGCGGCTCCACTGCCACCATGATTCCTGAATCGCTCACCGTTTCGCAGTCGATGATATAGGGGTTTGCCCTGTAAAGCCCCTGAAGAATGCCGCGCGCAAAATCACCGCGCAGGTCTTTGCCGGCCAGCACCTTGGCGCTGTGCAGCAGATCATTGTCCAGTTTGTTCAACGTCGTCTGAATCTCGGTTTGCAGACGGGCCAAAAGGTCCCGCAATTCCTGTCGGGACATCAGCGTCCTGTGTCCGCTCGCGTCGGGAACCGTCAGCGCTCCCGACACTATTTTTGCCCCGAGCGCCTGAACCTGCTGATAGATGCTTTCGGGAATCAGTTTTCTGTTTTGGTCGTTATAAACAAATCCGACGCCCTGTTCCTTCAGCCCCAGCGTTTTGAGGCCTCCCGAAAAGTTTCCGCGAGCGCAGGCTTGAACAACCTCGAACACCGCCCCGTCGATATTTTTTAGCATACTCGTCAGGACGCGGCCGGGAGCCTGCGCGCTCTGATCGACATCCACGCCGATCGCCAGACGATTCATCTTTCTCGCTGCCTGGAAGAGGCCCGCTCCCGTTTCTCCTGCGGCATGATAAATGACATCCGCCCCTTTTTTGTACATACGCACCGTCATCCGGTAACCTTTCTGTGGATCCCTGAAGGCCTGTCCGGTGATGCCGGCATATTGTGAATAGATGCGGATCGCCGGCCGGACTGCTTTTGCGCCCCCCTCATATCCTGCCTGAAATTTGCGGATGATCGGGCTGTCCATTCCGCCGATAAATCCGATTTTCCCCGTCCGGCTTTTCAGAGCAGCGATCGCCCCGACCAGAAAGGACCCTTCCTCTTCCTTAAACATCAGTCCCGACAGATTGGACGGCGGCGCGATAAGGTTTCCGCTCTCATCGTACTTTGCGCTGTAGTCCACCACGGCAAATTTTTTATCCGGATGCCGGGCGGCCAGATGATCGAACTTCTCCGAAAAGGCAAAACCGACGCCGATGATTATTTCCGCATCGGAAGCCGCGGCCTCGTTTAAGGCATGATCCAGATCCAGGTTTCGTTTATGCTCGATATAGACGGCCTTCACGCCCAGCTCCGCAACCGCTTTTTCCATTCCGTTGTACGCGGAATCGTTAAACCCGCCGTCTCCCCGGCCGCCCATGTCAAAGATCAGGACTGCCTTCAGCGGCGGCGGGCTTTGCGCCTTCAAATCCTGAACAACCGCCAGAGAGCCCAACAGCATCAGACAGCAAAAAGAAAGCGCCCATGCCTTTTTCAATCTTCCATCTCCTTTTCTGTTTGCTACAGGGACTCCAGACTGGTTTTCCGGAAGTCTGCCGCAGGTTAATGCGCATGTCAGAAACGGCCATGAAAGCTGCCCGCCTCTTTTGGCCACGTTTGAGGAGCAGCGGTTTTTATCCCCTTTTACTTTCTCGTCTTCACCACCGTTTTGACTTCGGAAAACTCAGCCGACTGCTCGGTGTTTCCGTTGGCGACTTCCTTGACCTTGACGCCCCTGGTCTTGATGCCGATATCTTTGGCTTTTGTTTTAACCGTATAGACGCCGCCTTCTTCTTTCAAATTCAGATCGCCCAGCTCCGAGACGCTGGCATAGACGATGATGTTTTCCTCTCCGAAGGGAGGATTCACTTCCAGTTCAAACTGATCCTTGCCGGAGGGGATTTCGTAAATCACGCCGCCCTGAAAATAGTTGTCCTGCCGGTAGGGATTGGGCAGCAACTGCAGATGGTTTCTGGCCGCATCCCGATAAATCAGCCTTGCGAAGAAAGGCTTGTTCCCTTTGAGATAAATCCTGATTTTCTCGCCGGTGGAATAAGAGGTTTTATCCGTCCACACCTTCACCGTCAGAGGCAGAGACGGATCATCCAGCGCGGCATCCGAAGCCTTTGCCCCGGCCTTTTTCATGGCCTTTTCATCCGGAATCACTTCGGCCTTGAGCTTGATTTTGTAGCAGTCCCCCTGCGCCGGGTCTTTATACCAGCTCTTTTCCAGCGTCTCGAGCACTTCGACCGTGGCGTTGGCGTAAGCGGACACCAGGTCTTTCTGCAGCTCGAAGTCTTTCACTTCCGTGGCGGACGACACATAGGTTTTGACCGACTCGACGGCGTTTCGCTTGGCCTCGGTTAGCGCCGCCGTTTCCGTCTGCTTGCGCGATTTGTCATCTCCCATGCAGGCGGAGCCTTCGGCAATCTTGATCGTCGATTGCGCGGCATAAACCGGCGCAGCCGTCAAAATCAGCAAAGCCAGAACAAATAATATCCTACGCATAAAAACCTCCTTTAAATGTGCTCAACGGAATTGCCACCCAGTATAACATTGTTTGATGTTATCAGGCAGGAAGAACATCTACCCCAAAGGTTGATTCGGGTTTCCTGATTTCTTATCTTTCGTAGAATACAACGCCGACGAGCCGGATATGATCGAGCACCTCCTGGTCGCGGATTTCCTTCAGAATGGAAAGGTCAAAACTGTAAAGATTATAATTTTTTCCACAAGAAACAAAAGCGTTGCATCTTTTCTTATGTTGAAATGTCAAGGTTAAAGATTTGACCCCATCTTTCCCATCTTTCCCATCTTTCCCCCTTCCCGCAATCGGGAACGCCTGGCCGTTGATGGAAACGACCGGATGCCGGGCATGCTTAAAAATCTTCTCCGT
>DAOTJI010000015.1:38023-40712 GCA_035448625.1 Smithellaceae bacterium
CCTGGCCGTTGATGGAAACGACCGGATGCCGGGCATGCTTAAAAATCTTCTCCGTGAGCGTGGGCATTTCACTGCGCACATAGCGCGTAAGATCGGTCGTCTTGATAAGCCCGGTCTTTTCTGCATCCGCCCTGCCCTTCAATCCTTCCGTCACGAGATAGGCAAACAGGCTGTGCCCCTGATAGCCTTCCAGCGCTTCGGGAAGGGGTGCGTACGACGCCAGAACGGTTGATCCGAGCGTCCTGCCCATAATCTTCAGGGCTGTCTCTTCGCTCATGCCCCGCATTTGGAAAGGCGTTTTCCCATCCACACCCGGGTCGCGGGGATTGCAGGCGTCGATCAGAATCAGTTTTTTGGTTGCCGGAATATTGCCGACAGCCTCCATCAGCTTTCGAAGGGGAATGGCGTCCGTTTTCAGTTTTTCCGCCTTCAAAGAATCCACATTGGCCGCAATCAGGAAATATTCCCCTTCCTCAACGACCGCATGGGCGGCAATGTACAGGACAAAAAGATCCTCCGCGCGCAGCGTCTGGAACGCGCGAATCTCGCGAAGAATCGCCCCGGCCGTTGTTGCTTCCGGCAGGGTCAGGGTCTTGACGGACGGTTTTTCATAGATTCCTTCCGATGCGCTCGCAAGCGCGCCGGCAACAAGTTCCGCGCCTGCCGCCGCATAGGGAAGCTTGAGCCCGGGATCTTTGCATTCACCGACGCCGACGGCCAGGGCGGCAAGCGAAGGCCCGGCCGCTTTATAGTCGGCCGTCACCTCCCATGTCGCCTCGTTGCTCTGCATTCGGTTGTCGCCGTTCATGGCCACGGCTTTGATGATGTTTTTTCCGCCGACCATTTTCAAAGGATAGGCCTTGAAAATCGCCCTGTCCGTCTTCTCCTGCGTGTCGGCAGAACGACTGTCCATCAACACTGCGGTCCCGTTCAGATAAAGACGTATGTCGCCGATGCCGCCGCCCTGCTCGTCAAGGCTCAGGCGGACTTGAATCTCTTCCCCTTTGACGAAAGCCGGGGTATCCACAATTCTCACTTTCGGCGGCTCTTTGACGTCCGTCAGTTTCGGCAAATTTCTCAGGGAATCTCCCGCCAGCGCACTTTTGACCAATTCGGGGCGATAAAAAGATTCCCGGTAATTTTCGATGCCGTAAACCGAGTTTCCGACGCGAACGTTGAGGTAGCGGTCTCCCCTGGACGAGGCGTTGTAATATCCTTCGGGCGTCACGACAATCCATCCGCCGTCGGTGAAACTGATGAGTTGAACAATCTCTTTACCCGCGGGAAGATCGTATTCGCTGATGGAGATCCCGTGCCGAAGGATGGCCCTGCGTCGGTCTGAGGTCATGGAAACGCTGAGGACCTCTTGTTCCACTCCGATGGACGTGTTTTTCCTGCCGGAAGTCAAATCCCACACCGTCAGTTCGTTCCGGTCTCTGTCCACCGCAACCATCATTTTTTTGTCCAGCGAAACGTCAAACGGGCCGGGCGGCACAAAATCGGCAAACTTCCTCACCAGGCGGTCGGTCGCCGCATCGACCGTGTAAAATCCGCCTTCGAGATCGGCGGACAGGATGAACCGTCCGTCCGCAGAATACAAGGATTTCGCCGCATTCTTCACACAATCCAGAATCTTCTCCGGACGTCCGGAGGACGCATCCCAGATCATATTTCGGGAAAGCAGGAAACGGCCGTCGGGCGAAAAAGCCACCCAGGGATAGGGAACGTTGGGCTGAACAAACGTCAGTGTGTTTTTTCCCGTCTCAACTTCCCAGATGCCCGATCCGCAGGCAATGCGGCGGCTGTCGGGTGAGAAAGCCAGAACCCCGTTTCCGTAATCGACGAAATCCCCGGCGGCAAGTTCGTCCGCATAAATAGGCTTGTAATCCGTTTTCAATTCGGACACTTTCTGCCCGTCGCTCAGATTCCAGACCCGGATGACGCCGGAACGCGAAAGCGCCGCCGCAAAGCGGCGATCGGAAGAAACCGCCGTCGCCACAATCACTTCCTTCTGCGCAGCCGGCAGACTTTTTTTCAGAGTGCCCGCGCCGATGTCCCAAAGTTGAACCTCACCGGCAACATCTCCCGTTACGGCGACGCTTCCGTCCGGAGACAAAGCCAGCGAACTGACCTGCATCGATGCTCTGCCGGTAAAAGGCGAGAGCGGCAGGCCGCTCGCTCTGTCAAAGGCCTGCAGGGTATTGCCGGACGGCGCGATGATTTTTCTCCCGTCATAGGTCAGCAGTCCGTGCTTGGCGGGGAAGCGGCGGATCTCGAGACCGGTCCGGACATCCCACAAAACGATGTCCCGGTTGTAGCGGCTTTTGGTCAGGACAACGCCCTCTTCCGCGCAGACGGAAAGAGACAGAAAAGCGCCGCTCTGTCCGAAGCGGCCCAGAATGCCGCCTCCGGCAATGTCCACCAGCGTGCTTTTTTTGGCGCCGTCCAGATAGAGCTTTTGGCTTTTCGGACCGGCCGACGGGCCGAACGCCTGCGGTCCGCGGTCCGTCATCTCCCAGTATTCATTGGTCAGAAAATATTTTCCGTCTTCGGAAAAATCAAACCCGGCGCTCATGTATTTCCTGGCTTCACGCCCTTCAGGCGTCAGAACTTTGATCATCCGGTAATCCAGATCCTTATCATCGTATGCGATCAGCAGATGACGGCTGTCGTCCGCAAATCCGATGGA
>DAOTJI010000016.1:0-38520 GCA_035448625.1 Smithellaceae bacterium
GGCAAGCTTCCCCGCGAATACTGGATCATCTACAACACCCTCCTGGTGTTTTTCGGCAGGAAAACCTGCAAGCCCGTTTCCCCCGTCTGCAGCGCCTGTCCGATTCGAAAGTACTGCGACCAGGCCGGGGTCGGTACGCGAAGATAAGCCCCGCTTTGAAAAATGAAGACCGCGGCCGGGCGATTGAAGAAAACAGTTGACGATGATGGCTGCTTTGGCTATGATGCCGCCGTTTTTTTGGAATATAAGGGATCCGGATCACGCCTGTTCAGCAAAGGCGTGATGTTTTTTCGGGCCAGGGTCTCTTTCTTCCGTCAAGAAAAGAAGCATTGAATAAATCACCGTCGGATGATATGAGCCTCGGTGAAGGAGTTGAAAAGGGATATAAAAATGACGACATTATTAACGATTATCCATATTTTGGCCTGCATTACCCTGATTTTGATCGTTTTGCTGCAGGCAGGCAAGGGCGCCAACATGGGTGCCGCATTCGGCGGATCCAGTCAAACCGTTTTCGGCTCCAGCGGGGCCGGGACTTTTTTGGGAAAAATGACGGCGGCGGTTGCGATCATCTTCATGCTGACATCGATCACGCTGACCTATACCGCTTCGCGGAAAACATCAGGCCTCATGGACGGAGCCGCGGCCCCCGCGACAAGACAGGAGCTTCCCGCCGCGCAAAAGCCGGCGCCGCTGCCCGTGTCACCCTCTGCGTCGCCTGCGGCCTCGCCCGTGAATGTGCCGCCTGCGTCGCCCCCGGCGAAGTAAGGGTTCTTTTTCAGATCGGCCGGTTTTTCAGTCATCTTCTTCATGCGGCCGGCTTGCAAACCTCGTTTTTACTGCCTGCCGAAGTGGTGGAATTGGTAGACACGCTATCTTGAGGGGGTAGTGGGTTACACCCGTGCTGGTTCAAATCCAGTCTTCGGCACCATAAACATAACAAGGGGTTGGCTGTTTCACCGGCCGGCCCCTTGTTGTTTTGAAATTCCGCTCTGTATCCTTATTCCGGTGGGCCCCGGGTCAGGCAGGCTCTGTTTCGGGCTGGAGGAGCCTTTTCAGTTCTCTCCCGTAGCGTTGATTCTTTTCGGGCGATAAAATATTCTGAATGTCGGCGGGGTTTTGCGCCAGCTCGGCCATTTTTTCATCCGACAGAAACATGAAGACGGCGCAGTTGGCTTCTCTGGCTTTTTCAAAGCGCCAGACATAGAGCTTTTTCATCCGTTCTTTCTGTTCACCCGCCAGCGCGTAATATCCCTTGATTTTCGAGTAGCCGCGCCGGTCAAACGCCCTTTCCTGCCAGTGGGCGGTCGCGATTTTGGCGAAAGCCTCTTTTGCCGATGCCTCGAGCCTTTTTTCCCTGAGAGCGGCTTTCTGCTTTTCATAAAGCGCCGGAAGCAGCGTCACGTCCTGGACGGCATATTCGATCTGCTCGCCGGTCAGCGGACGCAGGTCCCATCGGGAGCGCTGCATTTTTTTGCTTTTTTTCAATTCCACGCCCAGAAATTCCCGGATCATTTTTTCCAGCGACAGCTGCTGGAATCCCAGGATCATCGCGGCCCGGTGCGTGTCAAAAATGTTTTGAAATTCAAACCCATAGTCTCGGCCGATCAGGCGGATATCGTTGTCTGCCGCGTGAAGCACCTTGACGATGGACCTGCTTTTGAAAACTCTGGCCAGGAAGGAAAAGTCCAGATCCGCCGTCGCGTCGAGAACGTAAGTGGTTTCGGGTGCGTAAATCTGGATCAGGCAGAGTTTTTCCCTGAAATACCGGAAGGAATCGTATTCCGTATCAATCCCCAAGATCGACGCTTTTCGCAGGTGATCGGCCGCAATCCGGATCGTCTCGGGCGTATCCACCAGAAGCCAGTTCGAGTTCATGAAAGGCTACTTAACCGAAACGGCTGTTTTATGCCATAAAAAATGAAGGAAATGCAAAATTTGCCGCCTGTCGCGCCGCGAACGGCAAAGAAGCGTCTTACAAAATCATCGTCGGGAAAAGAGGTCTGCTGGATAAAAACATTGGGAAAATCGACCTTCCCGGTGCAAAATAAAAAAACTTTGCTGTCTTAAGGCCGGTCCGAATGATATACTCTATGCCGATGAAAAAGTATTCATCGCCCGCTGTCCTGACCGGGCATTTCGCAAAGGAGTCTCTTCGTGATGAACGGGAAAGAACGGATCGTTACCGCTCTCAGTGTACGGCAACCCGATCGTGTTCCTTTGTATATCCACGGCATAAATGAGGCCCCCATCATCGGCATCGGAAAACACCTTACCTGCGGCCTGCCGGAATCCAAACAGTTTCACGAGATGAACGATTCCGAGAAAATGAAGCTGTTGGATACACTTTTTCTCATTCACGAAGAATTTGGCGTCGACGGCTTCACCTCTTTTGAAATCGGCCACGAAATTGAAATCAATGACAAGGACGTCCGCGATGACTGGGGGGTTACCTACCGGCGGAATCCCCACGGCCTTCCGGTTCCCATCGGTCACCCCCTGAGGGACGCCGCCGACCTTGACCATTTTCCTGTGCCCGAACCGAATGCCTCGCATCTTCTGCTGCTCCATCTGGCGAAAAACCGGTTTAAGGAGGATAAGGCGCTTTTCTGGCTCATGCGGGGTGTTTTTGTCCGCAGTTGGAGATTGACCGGGATGGAAAATTACATGATGAAGCTTTATCAGGATCCCGGATTCATACATCGCATTGCCGCCATGGTCACCCAATACAACCTGCAGCAGCTGGATATGCTGGTTTCCGCGGGCATGGATGTCCTGGTCGTCGAGGATGATATTGCGGCAACCACCAATTTGCTCATCTCCCCGAGGCATTTTAAAGAGTTTGTGAACCCCTACAACAGAAAGCTCGTCGACCGCGCGCACGAGCTTGGCCTGAAGGTTGTGCGCCACAGTGACGGCAATCTCTGGCCGATCATGGATATCCTGATCGATTCCGGATATAACGGGATCAATCCTTTGGAGCCCCAGGCGGGGATGGACCTGAAGAAGGTCAAGGACGCCTATGGCGATAAAATCTGCCTGCTGGGCAATATCGACTGCAAGGAGCTTCTTTGCTCCGGCAAGCCCGCTGAAGTGGAGGCCGCCGTGAAACGCGCGATGGATGTTGCGGCAAAAGGCGGCGGCTACATTCTTTGCGATTCCAACTCCCTGCACCCGGGGGTCAACCCTGAAAACTGCATGGCCATGTTCGAGGCCGCAAAAAAATATGGACTCTATTAATCAGCCTCCGGCTCCTCAAAACCCTGCCTTTCGATCATCCCCTTATTTCATCTTTACCCTGCTGTTCCTGCTTTACATGTTTGACTACATGGACCGGCTGGTGATTGTTTCTCTCTTCCCTTTTCTCAAGCTGGAGTGGGGAATCACGGACACGCAGTGCGGCCTGCTCGTTTCCGCCGTGTACTGGTCGATCCTCATTTTTACCCTGCCCGTATCCATTCTGATCGACCGGTGGAGCAGGATTAAAACGATCGGTTTGATGGCCGTGCTGTGGAGCGCCGCCACTTTGGCCTGTGCTTTTACGAAAAATTTCGGACAGCTCTTCGCAGCCCGGACGGCCATCGGCCTGGGCGAAGCCGGTTATGCGCCGGGCGGAACCGCCATGATCTCCGCACTGTTTCCGCAACACAGACGAGCGAAGATGCTGGGTATCTGGAATGCCTCTATCCCGCTGGGAAGCGCATTGGGCATTGCTTTGGGCGGAATCATTGCGGATCATTTCGGCTGGCGGCACGCTTTTGGCCTGGTGGCCCTGCCCGGCTTCATTATTGCCCTGCTGTTCTTCTGTGTAAAGGATTACAAGACGGTTCCACTGATTCGGCTTTCCCAAAGCGCGAAGGGCGAAGCTGACGCGAGAATGGGCTTCGGTGAAGTTGCCCGGCATTTGCTGGCGAATAAAACCTTGCTATTCAACAACCTCGGGTTTGCCGCGAATACCTTTGTGACGACGGCCCTGCTGACCTGGCTTCCGAGCTACTTTCAAAGGGTGGAAAACCTGTCCATGAGCGTGGCCTCGACGAAAGGCGGCGCGGTGATGCTCCTGGCCATTGTCGGAGCTCCTTTGGGAGGCTACCTGGCGGATCAATGGCTGAAAAGCAGAAGAAATGCGAGACTTCTTTTCCCTTCGATATCCTCATGCATAACGGCGGTTCTGTTTTTTATCGCTTTTGTTTTTTTCCGGGGTTCTGTGCAATATGCCGTCCTGCTGGCCGGCGGGATTGCGGCGGTGGCTTTTGTTCCGGCCGCCGTTGCGGTGACTCAGGACGTTGTCCATCCGGGCGTAAGGGCCGTGTCGCTGAGCCTGTGCGTCATCATCCAGCATGTCCTGGGGAGCACGCTGGGGCCTCCCGTTATCGGCTTCTTTTCCGATGCCTTCGGCCTCGAGACGGCAATGATTTTCATTCCGTTTTTCGCGCTCACGGCCGGCGTTCTTTTCTTTATCGGCTCGTTTTTCTATCATGCGGATGCAAGGCCCTTTGAAGCGCTGGAGCCTATGACCAAAGGCGCATGACCCGCTCTTCAGGAAGTCCATGCGGGAAAGGCCAACGAGCGCAGGAATAGATCCTGGAAATCAGGTCGGGCTGCCAGATCGAGGACTTTGACCGATCGAGCGAGATTTCGCGCTTGATCGCGGAGCTCCGGTTTGAAGAGCAAAAGCGCCGCACCCGTTGCGGCGGCATTGCCCACCATAGCGATGCAATCTTCCGGCAGATCCGGAAACATCCCGATCATCAGGGCGGCTTTTATGTCGAGAAAGTTTCCGAAGGCGCCGGCCACAAGAAGCCGTTCGAGGGAGGCGATGCCGGCTTCGGCGCAGAGCATTTTCATGCCCGTAAACAGAGCGCCCTTTGCCAGTTGAACCGCTCTGATATCCGTTTGGGTGAGCGTAATGGGCCTTTGCGTTTGTGATTGCGAAGCGCCCGCCAGCTCAAATTCCAGCAGACCGGCTTTGTCTCGGCGAATCAACGATGAGCCGGTCGGGTTCACGAGGAGGCCGTTGCCGGAGAGGAGCCCGGTCCGGTAGAGCTCAGCGACCGCACTCACAACGCCGGAACCGCAAATTCCGGACGGAAGACAATCCGCTCCGGAAGATTGAGGAATGACGGAGCAGATGACGCGGTCGCCGACGCGGTCGATGCTCACCGCGGCGATGGCTCCGGAAACGGCCTGCATTCCGTGCCGGATCGTTGCCGCTTCAAAAGCGGGGCCGGTTGCGCAGGACGCGGCCAGCAGGCCTTCCCTGCCTTTGAGGATCGCTTCGCCGTTCGTCCCGATGTCGGCAAGCAGGGTTCCGCAGGCAGCGTGGTCCAGGTCGACGGCCAGGGCCGCCGCGAGAATATCCGAACCGAGGAAGCCGGAAATTAGCGGCGGCGTGAAGATATCGGCGGACGGATTGAACGCCAGCCCCACCGATCCCGCCTTGAAAGTTCTGTCTTCCAAAAAAACGGGACGGTATGGATAAGCGCCGATCGAGCGGGGATCAACCCCTGCAAAAATGTGGATCATGATGCTGTTGCCCACAACCACCGCGGAGCCGATATGCCCGGGATCAACGTGCGTTGATCTGCAGACGGCCGCCGCACACCGGTCCATCGCCCCCACGGCCATCTTTTGAAGGCGCAATAAATTCTTTTTGCTTTGTGCGGCAAAACCGATCCGGCTCAGGACATCGTCGCCGAACATCGCCTGGGGATTTCCGATGGATAGGGAGCCTGTGATGCCGCCTGAAGCAAGATCGCAAAGATAGACGGCGATGGTGGTTGTTCCAAGATCAACCGCCAGTCCGTAACGGCCCGCGCTGCCGGTTGTAGAAGGCCGGGCGAGAGAAACGGTTTCGGGGAGGGCCAGGGGAGCCTTTGGAACGGTGTCGGGGCTAAGGAGCGAAGCGGGTGGAATTTCCACCGATAAATCATGAAGGATCTGAACCCGACAGGCCAGACGGTAACCGGCCTGCAGCTCTTCTTTGCCGAGAATTCGCGCTTCGGAATCGTCCGGGGAAGACGCACCGGAGGCCGAGGATTCGGTGATCCGGACAAGGCATTTCCCGCACAGTCCTTTGCCGCCGCAACGGGATTGCAGCAGGATGTCATTGCCGGCGAGCGCTTCCATGAGGCGTTCTCCTCTTTCTGCGGCAAACCATCGGCCGTCCGGGAGGATTTTGATCGTATGTTTTTCTTTCTTGAGACTGCGCATAGAGCCCTTATTCTAACGGTTTCCGGTCCGGTAGGGACAGTGGTTCATTGTACAGTTTTGACATTTATCGGAAGCGGCCTCGGGTGGCGGCTGAGATGTCCAATTCACCCAGAATGAGCAAGACTTGAGCGGGGAAAGGACGCCGCTCGCATTCAGCGACACGCCGATGATTTCCGGATGAACGGATTCCACCAAGACCGTCTGTGCATTGCCCGGAATTGCTTCAATGCCCGGAACAAACCTGCGAGACGTGAACAGACCTTTTTTTGCGGCTTCCCGGTTCAGGCGGCAATACGCCGCGTCGGCCAAAGCCTCCACGCACGCGACACCCGCCGCATCCAGGAAGAGGGCCTCCGGATATTTTCCCTGGGCCATGAGATCGGCGGTTTGCTTTTCCAGATCCGGTCCGATCGTGCAGACGGCGGCTATGATGCAAACGGGGCCTGCGTTCAGCGCCTCCGGCGGAAAAAACAAAGCGGCGTCTTTTTCGGAATCCGCCGCAAAGACGGGCAAGGCGGCATAAGCAAAAGCCGGCTGCACAAGAGCGGCCGAGCATTCGACGGCATCGCAAGCCAGCTTTTTCCTTTTCGCATCAGGCCGGTAGCGGCTTCCGCCTGCATAACGCGCAACATGATCCGGCGTCACGGTCAGTTCATGAAAGCTGAGCCTTACGGCAATCGTCGCGGATTCCAACATTACGTTTCCCCGGCCCTTTTATGGAACTTATAAGGCAATGATTTCCGCGTGTCAACGTCAACGACGGGAATCGTCTTGCGGATGATCCTCACTAATGTTGGACAAGGATCGTCTTTCCCGATATAATCTTTCGGTAGCCGGGGGCCGACCGCAGGTTGCATGAGGAGATGCCATGAGCGAAGACATATTGAAAAGACTCACGCAGGCCGTCATGGACGGCAATGAGAAAGACGCAGTCCGTTTTTGCAGGGAAGCGATGGAGAGAGGCCTGCCGGCCAGGTCGGTTCTGGAGAACGGACTGCTGCCCGGTATCCGGAAAGTGGGCGAGCTGTTCAGCGCCGGGGAGTATTATCTGCCGGAACTGCTTATTTCAGGCATGGCCATGCAGGCGGCGGTGGCCGAGCTGGAGCCGCTGCTGAATGCCGGCGGCGCAAAAACCAGCGTCGGGAAATACCTTATCGGAACGGTGAAAGGAGATATTCACGACATCGGCAAAAACATCGTCATGATGATGCTGAAAGGCAACGGGTGGGAAGTGACCGACCTGGGAGTCGACGTCCCTCCTGAAGAGATTTGCCGGGCGATTGCAGAAGGGGATTACGACATCTTCGGAATGTCCGCTCTCCTGACCGTCACCATGCCGGCGGCCGATGAAACCGTCCAAGCGATCGTGAAAGCCGGTTTGAGGGATAAAATCAAAATCATGATCGGCGGCGCGCCGATCACCCGGGAGTTCGCCGCCAAAATCGGCGCCGATGGATATGCCAAGGATGCTTTTGAAGCGGTCAACAAGGCCCTCGATCTCATCAACCGGACGCAACAGTGAAAGAGGCTGCCATGATGGTCATCGGAGAAAAAATCAATTCTTCCCGCAAGCGGATTGCCGAGGCTATTGCCGCCCGGGACAGGGAATCGGTTCAGCGGGAGGCCAAAGCCCAACGTGATGCGGGGGCTGACTATCTGGATGTGAATGCGGCGGCCTTCCTGGAAAAAGAGGCGGAATGTCTCCGGTGGGTGATTGAAACCGTGCAGGAGGTCACGGACCTTCCTCTGTGTCTGGACAGCCCGGATCCTGCCGTGATCCGCCAGGTTGTCCCGTTGGTGAAAAAGCCGCCCATGATCAATTCCGTCACGCTGGATCGATCGCGCCTGGAGGGTATCCTGCCGCTCGCACGGGATTATCAGGCGAGGGTCATCGGCCTTTGCCAGACCAACGACCGGATGGGAAAAACCGCGGCGCAAAAGGTTGAAATCGCAGGGAGCCTCATCGAAAAAATCACCGCTTCCGGGATCGGCCTGGACGCGATCTACATTGACCCGCTGGTCTTTCCGGTGGCGGCGGATACGAACTCCGCCTGCGCCACACTGGACGCCATCGAAACCATCATGAAACAGCATCCGGGCGTGCACACGGTCTGCGGTTTGACCAATGTGTCGCACGGGCTTCCAGGCCGCAAACTGGTGAATCGGACGTATCTTGTGGAAGCGGTGGCCCGCGGCCTGGATGCGGTGATCCTCGACCCGACGGATCCTCAGCTTTACAGCGCCATGAGAGCGGCCTTGATGCTGATGGGCAAGGATTCGTTCTGCCTGCAATACATCAAAGCTTTCCGGAAAGGCCTTGTCGAGTGATCGGCTTTCGGGGGGAGGTTTACCCCGGTTCCCCGTCACGCCGCCAAGGCGCGGAAGGGCTTTACAAAATCATCAGATGTGCTACGTTTCAGCCGGTGATCGCCCTGCGGCCCCGGGGGCATCAAGGGAGTATGCCGGTTTATGAAAAAGCGATGGCTACTTCTCATGGTTATCCTGATGTTGGGAGGCTGTGACATGCAGAACCGATTCCTATACTTTCCTAACGACGACCGGCCGACGGCGGCAATGCTGGCCTCGGAAAACATGGCCTTCTGGCGGCAGACGGAAGGGGATTACCGGGGACTGATTTCCGCGGGGGAGAGGCCTGCGCCGTCCGGAACGATCGTTTTGTTTCATGGCAACGGCGGCACGGCTTTTGACCGCGGTTTTTATCGGGAGCCGCTGGAGGGTCTCGGTTTCCGTGTCATTCTGGCCGAGTATCCGCTCTATGGAGGCCGTCCGGGCAAGCTGGGTGAAAAGCCTTTTGTCGCCGACGGTCTGGAGGCGCTTCGGCTTGCCCGTGAGGACTACGGAGAACCGGTGTATCTTCTGGGTGAATCGCTGGGCTGCGGTGTGGCCGCCGCCGTCGCCCGGCAGACTTCCGTTCCGCTAGCCGGGATCATGCTGATCACGCCGTGGGACACGCTGGCGTCCGTGGCCAAGTCGCTCTTTCCGTTTCTGCCGGTGAAGCTGGTTCTCACCGACCGGTATGACAGCATTGAAAATCTTCGCCGTTTCCCCCGCAGGATCGCCGTGGTCGGCGCACAGTACGATGAAATCCTGCCCATCCGGCACGCCCGTCAACTTTACGACCATTTGCCCGAAGGCCAAAAACGCATGTGGGTGATCCCGAACGCGGGCCACAATGACTGGCCGTTTCACATGGATGCATCGCTGTGGAAAGAGATGACGGACTTTGTGAGAAATGAAAACCGGTAGAATCCTCTGCCTGATCCGGGTCGGCAAACGCTGAGCGTTTCTGCGTTTGCAATTTTGCCGGACCTATACTACGAAAACAACCTCCCCTTCGTCCGGTCCTTCGGGGGACGGGAAATTTTTTTGGAGGAACGGTCCATTTACCGACGGGTTACGCGATCGAGAGTTTTGAAGATCAGCGCCCTGCTGATGGTTGTGTTCGCGGCCGTCTGCATTGCGTCGCTTTGTATCGGCGTCGTTTCGATTCCCGCGACGGACCTGCTTTCGGCCCTGGCCGGCGTAATGGGCGGATCCGCCTCTCCCCCGTCCGAAGGGCAGGTCATTTTGCTCGACGTGCGGCTTCCGAGAATCCTGTTCGGCGGCATTGTCGGTGCGTCTCTGTCGGCGGGCGGCGTGGTGTTTCAGGCGCTTTTGCGCAATCCGCTCGCCGATCCTTATGTGCTGGGCATTTCCGGCGGCTCGGCGCTGGGGGCGATCATCGGCATTGTTCTGGGCGCCGGCTCCTTTGTTCTGGGGGTGCCGTTTCTGGCTTTTTGCGGCGCGCTCACGACCGTTTTTCTGGTTTTTGTCGCGGCCGGGGGATCGAGAGGATTCCTGATGGACCACTCGCTGATTCTGGCCGGCGTAGTGGTCAACGCGTTTTTTTCCGCCGCGATTCTCTTTGCCCTGTCCGTCGTCAACAGCGTCGAACTGCACAGTATCACCTTCTGGCTGATGGGCGATCTGTCCGGCGCCGACGGCCGGGAAATCGTCACGGCGGCTTTGTGTCTGCTCGCGGGTTTTGCGATTCTTTACGCGCAGGCGCGCAAGCTCAACCTGATGGTGCAGGGAGAGGAAACGGCCCTCCAGATGGGCGTCGATGTCCGGATCACGAAGTACATCCTGCTTTTCGTCACGTCGCTCGTCACGGCCGTGGCCGTATCGCTGGCCGGCATCATCGGTTTTGTCGGCATCATGGTGCCGCACATGATGCGTCTGGTTTTCGGCTCCGATCACCGGCTGCTCTTGCCCGCCGCGGCGCTCTTCGGCGCTTCCTTCCTTGTGGTTGCCGACACGCTGGCGAGAACGATCATCGCGCCCGCGGAACTGCCGGTAGGCGTCATCACCGCTCTTTGCGGCGCTCCCTATTTTATTATTCTGATGAGAAGAAGGGGGCGGGGATAATGCCGGTCATCGAGGCGAAAAATCTGTCGTTTCGCTACACGGAACAACCGGTTCTGGATGGCGTTTCCTTTGGCCTGGAGGCGGCGCAAATCATCGCGGTCATCGGGCCCAACGGTTCCGGCAAGACGACGCTGCTCAAGATGCTCAATGGGACGCTTTTCCCCGATCAGGGGCAGATGCTTCTCGAAGGCCGGGAAACGCGCCGGTGGAACCGCGGAGAGCTTGCCCGCACCGTTGCGATGGTTCCGCAGGAAACGCAGGCGATCTTTCCGTTTTTTGCGGAGGAAATCGTCCTGATGGGGCGTTTTCCCCACCTGCGTTCGTTCGTGTTTGAAGGCAAAAAAGACTACCGGATTGTCCGCGAGGTCATGGGACAAACCGACTGTCTGGCGTATGCTCACCGGCGATTCAACGAGCTGTCCGCCGGGGAGCGCCAGCGCGTGCTGATCGCGCGCGCTCTGGCGCAGGAGCCGAAAGTGCTGCTTTTGGACGAAAGCACCGTTTTTCTGGACCTGAAGCACCAGGCGCAATTTCTTGTTTTACTTAGAGATCTTAGCCGTTTACGGCATCTGACGGTTGTTTTTGTGACCCACGACGTGAATATGGCCGCGCAGAACGCCGATGCCATTCTTTTGCTTTACAACGGAAAAAAATATGCTATAGGCACACCGTCGGACGTTTTAACCGCCCGAAGCATCAAAGAGGTTTACGATGTCGACGTGGGGATTGATTTAAACCCCCATAACGGGTTGCCCCGTGTGACGTTGTTCACCTGAAGAGGTTGTCCAAAAAAGGAAGCCGGTGAGAATCCGGCGCTGCCCCGCAACTGTAAGCGGAACGAAATCCACACAAGGCCACGGACGAAAAAAGTCGGGAAGGCGTGGAGAGTAGGCTGCCGCGAGCCAGGAGACTTTATGGACAGTCCCATCGACTTTCTTTTATCCCGAGGGGGAAAGGAAAATCACCATGAAGAAGATCCTGTTTTTTGTTCTGCCGCTGCTTTTTGTCCTGCCCGCACAAGCCCAATTTGCACAAGAAGAGGAACCGGTAAAACTGGGCGCCGTCGTGGTCACCGCCACGCGGGATCCCCGGGAAGATCGTACAACCCCCGCCAACGTCACCGTCGTCACCGCCGAAGAGATCCGTCATTCCGGCGCGACGACCGTCGTGGAGGTGCTTGAAAAGCTTGAAAGCATCCAGTTTCGGACTTACAGCGGCAATGCATCCCAGGCCATGATCGACATGAGGGGTTTCGGCGGAGACAATCCGTTCGGGAAAACCCTGGTGACGCTGGACGGGAGCCGCCTGAACCGGCCGGACATGTCTTCGATCAACTGGCTTTCGATCCCGGTCAACACCATCGAAAGGATCGAAATCCTGCGCGGGCCGGGAAGCGTGCTGTACGGGGACGCCGCGGTTGGCGGCGTCATCAACATCGTGACGAAGAAAGGCAAGGGAAAGCCTGCGTTCAACGCCTCGCTTCTGGCCGGAAGCTACGGTCTGCACAACGAACGGGCGGGGGTGATCGGCGCGGAAGGCAAATGGACGTACGCTCTGACGGGGGAAAACCATTACAATTCAGGCTACCGGGACCGTTCCCGGTATTCGTCGCAGGGCGGCGGTTTTGAAGTGGGCTGGGCGGCCCATGATCTTCTCAACCTTTCTCTGGGCGTTTCTTTCAACCGGACCGATTATCAGATGCCGGGCGCCCTGACCAAAGCGCAGATGCAGGAGAACCGCCGCCAGTACCAGCCGGCGATGCCTCTGTATTGGATGAACGCCAACGACGACAATGACGGAAGAGACAAGTACACCAACGTGAATCTCGGGGTGAAATCCTTCTGGGGCGCTTTCGGGCGTATGGAGGTGAACCTGACGTACGGCCGCAAGGATCTGGAAAGCAACATGCCGTCCTGGGCGTCCTCCTGGCTTCCCTATTCCTATGTGTATTCCGACACGAACTCGGAAACCTTGGGCATCACGCCCCGTTACACCCTGGAGCGGGATGTCTGGAAATTCCGCAACCAAGTGATCATCGGCATGGACTACTATTCGGAGCCTTACCAAAAGAAGTATTTCAACGACCGGGAAAGAAGCGTCGCCCTGAGTACGGCCTCTTTGAGGCGGCAAAGCACGGGCTATTTTATCCGCGACGAATTGAGCCTGCTTGCCGGCCTGGTGTTGAGCTTCGGATATCGCTTTGAGCAGACCTCGATTTCCGGTTCGAACAAGGATTTCGTAGCGCCGGCCAACAACTTCGACAACGAGAAAACCTATCGCGCCCGGGCTTATGAAGCCGGTCTGACCTGGCTGTGGGGGAAGAAGTCGAAAGCATACGCCCGTTACGCAACCGTCTACCGCATTCCTTTCCTCGATGAAGTGGCATCCTTCAACGGCTATGCCGTTCCAACACCCTTTCTCACCGCGCTGGAAGAGGAGAAGGGCGTCAGCATGGAAACGGGCATGGAGTACTATCCGATGGAGAATCTGAAGCTGGGGCTCGCGCTTTTCCGCATCGACATGGAAGACGAAATTGAATATGTGATCTACAATCCGGTTTTGTCGCTGGGCGAGAACCGCAATACGGGCAAAACCCGCCATGACGGCGTGGAATTGTCCGTCACCTACTGGTGGCAAAAGTTTCTAAAGGCTTACGGGAATCTGACCTACCACAAGGCGACCTATGAAGCGGGTCCGCAACGGCACAAAGAGATGCCCATGGTGCCCAACCGCGTGATCAATGCGGGCCTGGAAATTTACCTGCCTTTTCAAGTGACGTTCAAACCGGAAATCCGGCACGTCGGAGAAGCGTATTTGTCCGGTGACAGCGACAACAACGCGGAAAAACTGAACGCCTATACGCTGCTGAATGCATCCCTGCTCTATAAACCGACGTTCGGGAGGATGAACCTGACCGTGTTTGCGGGCGTCGAAAATCTTACGGATACCCGTTATTGCTCCTACGGCCTGGATTACGCCCAGTTCGGGATGGATAATTTCTATTATCCCATGCCGGGACGAATCTTGAAGGGAGGACTTTCCTTTGAATTTTAACCCCGCGCGCCTGAAAAACCGGATATTGATGTTTTGCGCGGCAGCGGTTTGGGCGGTGCCCTGCCTGATCCCGCCGGGTGCCGCCGCGGTAACGGACGAAACGGGGCGGCTTGTCCCTGTGGCGGCCGCGCCGGAGCGAATCGTTTCCCTGGCCCCCGGAATAACGGAAACGCTTTTCGCGCTGGGCCTGGAGGGTAAAATCGTCGGGGTAACCGCTTTTTGCGACTGGCCGGCTGCCGCGCGGGCCAAAACGAAAATAGGCGGTTTTACGAATCCCTCCATAGAAAAAATTGTCTCGCTTGGACCGGATTTGATTCTGGCAACGGCCGACGGCAATCGGAAGGAAACGATCCGGCAGCTCGAAAAGTTGGGGCTGCCCGTCTATGTCATCAACCCGACGAACACAGCCGGTGTTTTAAAAAGCATTCAGCACATCGGCGCCATCACCGGCCGGGAAAGGGAGGCGGGCCTGCTCATTGAAAAACTTCAAAAGAAGCTGGCCGGGGTAGCCGCCCGGACGCGGGGCCGAAAAAAACCGCGTGTTTTTTTCCAGCTGGGCATGGAGCCCATGATCACCGCCGGCCGGGGAACCCTGATCCATGAAGTCATTGAACGGGCCGGCGGAATGAACGTCGCCGGGCACGACAGGGCCAACTACCCGCGCTACAGCGCGGAGGGTATCATCAGCGCGTCGCCGGACATCATTGTGTTTGCGCCGATGGTCAACGACAGAACGTTTGAGGCCGTCTATCAATTCTGGCGTTCGTTCGGAGAAGTCCCGGCGGTCAAAAACCATAAAATCTATCCGATTGACGCCAATCTGATCAATCGCGCCTCCCCGCGCATTGTTGACGCGGTTGAAATGATGGCGTTGATGTTTCATCCGGAAATGAAACCATAAATAAGGATCTGTCATGTATTTCCCGACCATGCCCCCGATTGATCAAGAGGCCGCGAAGAAGGCGCAAAAACGACAGAGCCTCCTGACCAAACCTCCCGGAAGCCTTGGCCGGCTGGAGGAGATTTCCATTCGATTGGCCGGAATGAAGGCGGATCCGATGCCGGAGGTTTCGAAAAAGGCCGTGATCGTTATGGCCGCCGACCACGGCGTCGCGATCGAAGGCGTCAGCGCCTTTCCGGTCGAAGTCACCCGGCAAATGGTGTTGAATTTTCTCCATGGCGGAGCGGCCGTCAACGTGCTGGCGCGCCAGGCGGGAGCCGCCACGCATATTGTCGACATCGGCGTCGCTTCCGACTTTGATCCGTCCCTGCCCGGACTCCGGCAAAGCAAGGTGGCCCGGGGGACGGGCAACATGGCCGTCGGGCCCGCCATGACGCGCGCTCAGGCCGAACAGTCCCTGGCCTGCGGCATGAATATTTTGGACGAAATTGCCGAAAAAGACCTCGATGTGGTGGCCACCGGTGAAATGGGCATCGGCAATACGACCGCCGCCTCGGCTATCGTATCCGTGATGACGGGATTGCCGGCGGCCAGGGTCACCGGGCGCGGCACGGGTCTTGACGATGAAGGTCTCGCGCGCAAGATACGGGTTATCGAGCAGGCCCTCGCCGTCAACCGTCCCGATCCGAACGATGCGCTGGACGTCGTGGCCAAGGTCGGCGGCCTGGAAATTGCGGGCCTTGCCGGCGTCATGATCGCGGCGGCCGCCCGCCGCATTCCCGTCATCGTGGACGGCTTTATTTCAACTGCCGCCGCGATGATCGGGGTCGGGCTTGTGCCGGATCTGCGCCATTATCTTTTCGGTGCCCACCGGTCGGTGGAGATCGGGCATCGGGCCATGCACAGGCATCTCGCCCTTGTTCCCTTGCTCGATCTCAACCTTCGCCTCGGCGAAGGCACGGGCGCAGTGCTGGCGTTTCATCTGCTGGACGCGGCCTGCCGCATCCTGCGGGAAATGGCGACGTTTGATGAAGCAGGGGTGAGCGGGAAAGGTTTATAGACTGAAGGCTGAAGGGTAAAAGGAATGCTATGCGGAATTTGCGTACGGCTTTTGGCTTACTGACCACGCTTCCAGTAGGGATGCCCCGGGATTGGCAACCCGGCGACAGCGGCCGCGCCGCCTTCTGGTATCCGGTGGTCGGTCTTACGGCGGGCGGCCTGGTCTGGCTGGTCTGGCTGGGGCTGAATCTGATTTTTCCGCCGCCGGTCGCCTCCGTGCTGGCGCTGGCCGTCTGGGTCGGACTTACCGGCGGCCTGCACCTCGACGGCCTGGCCGACTGCTGCGATGCGCTGCCTTCATCCGTTCCCCTGGAAAGACGTCTGGAAATTCTCAAGGACCCGCATCTGGGAACCTTCGGCGGCGTCGGCTTGATCGTCGTGCTTTTGGCCAAAGCTGCCGCGCTCGCCGCCCTCCCGCCGGCGTTCGGCCTGGGCATTGTCCTTGCGGCCACCGTGAGCCGCTGGCTGATCCTGCCCGCCGCTCTGCTGCCCCAGGCCCGCCCGGACGGCATGGGCGTCGATTTCGCTCTGGGGCTCAGGCGAAGCGCCATCATCCTTTCGGCGGTTTTACCGCTCGGCATCGCATTTGCAATGGGCGCGCGCGGCTGGATTGCGCTTGCGGCTGCGCTTGCGGCTGCGGCAGCCCTGCTCGCACTGTCCTGCGCCCGCATCAGAGGCGTTACGGGTGACGTCTTCGGACTGCTCGTCGAAGTAACGGAAACCGTTATTTTGCTTTCGCTTGCCGGAGGACGCGGATGAGGCCTTTTCTTTTTCGTCTGGGCACAACCTCCTACATCCTCCCCGCCGGCATCGCGCCCAATGTCCGCTTCCTTGCCCCGCAGGTGCAAGACGTGGAACTGGTGCTCTTCGAGGTCGATGACGGCCCCAACAACCTGCCCGGGAAAGCCGAAATTGCCGAAATAGCCAAAATCGCTTACGATCATGATCTGACGTACACCGTTCATCTGCCGCTGGATTTGCGCCTGGCCGACGACGGCTCGCCGCGCCACGCTTCCCTGGACAAGGCGCGCCGCGTAATCGACTGTACGCGTCCTCTCGATCCCTGGGCGTATGTCCTGCATCTGGACGGGCAATCCGTCCGCGGCGAGACGAGGTCCTGGGCGCAGTCCCGCTGGCAGGGCGACGCCGTCCGTGCGCTTGAACTTGTCGGCCGATGGGCGGGCGGCCCGCAGCGTTTGGCCGTGGAAAATCTGGAAGGCTATCCGCTTGATTTCTACGAGCCGGTGCTTGCGCGCAGCGACGTGAGCCGAGCGGTCGATGTCGGCCACCTCTGGCTGGACGGCTGTGACCCGATCGTCTATCTGCAAAAGGCCCTGCCTCGCACGCGCGTGGTGCACCTCCACGGCATCGACGGACGCGATCACCGGTCGCTCGCGCATGTTCCAACCGAAAAACTGCGCGCGGTGCTTCGCGAGCTTGTCCGCTCCGACTACCGCGGCGTAGTGACCGTGGAAGTCTTTGGCGAGGAGGATTTTCTCACCTCGCTTGACGCCATCGCCCGGGCGGCGGACAGGCAAAACGAAATTTTTCCTCCCTCGCCCAGAAAGGAGAAACCTCTGTGATTCCGGACATTCCGACAAGCGGCATGACGCTGATTTTGGGCGGCGCGCGCAGCGGAAAGAGCGCGCTTGCCGAAAAGATCGCGCGCGATTCGGAGACATCCGTCCTCTTTGTCGCCACCGCCACGGCCGGCGATGAGGAAATGGCCTCGCGCATTCTCCGCCACCGGGCCTCGCGTCCCGCCGTCTGGCAGACGCTGGAACTGCCGCGGAATGTCGGCCGCAGCCTTGAAACGAAAGGGGCCGGTGTGGTCATCGTCGACTGCATCACGCTTCTGGTCAACAACATCCTGCTCTCACTGCCTGAAAACGCATCCGAAGACACCGTCATGGAAAAGATTCGCGCCGAAATGGACGACCTCATTTTCGCGCAGGCCCGCCTGGGCGGCCGGTGGCTCGTCGTGTCCAACGAAGTGGGCCTGGGCCTCGTTCCTCCCTATCCGCTGGGCCGCCTCTATCGCGACGCGCTGGGCCGAGCGAACCAAATCCTGGCCGCGGCGGCCCAGCGGGTGATCTTCATGGTCGCCGGTCTTCCGCTCACGGTGAAGTAGCGACTGCTGCAGGCGTTTTCGAGGAGCGTTGTTCGACGTCAAAACGATGATTCCACCGGAACCATTGATTTATTAGACTTTTGGGTGTAGGGAAAAAACCGTTACCCATTCAATCCACCGACGAAGGAAACAGGCAAGATGAAACAGAAAGTAACTGTTGTGGGAGCCGGAAATGTCGGGGCGACGGCGGCGCAGCGGCTGGCGGAAAAAGAGCTGGCCGATGTGGTCCTGGTCGACATCATCGAAGGTGTGCCGCAGGGCAAATCCCTGGACCTGGCCCAGGCCGCGCCGATTGAAAAACATGACGCGCATCTTGCGGGCGCCAATACCTACGAAGCGTCCGCCGGTTCCGATATGGTCATCATTACGGCGGGCATTCCCCGCAAGCCGGGCATGAGCCGCGACGATTTGCTGGCGACCAACCGGGGCATCATGAAAAATGTCGTACGCCAGGCGGTCCGCTATTCCCCCGACGCCATCCTCATTATTGTCAGCAATCCGCTCGACGCCATGTGCCATGTGGCGATGGAGGAAAGCGGCTTTCCCAAAAACCGCGTCATCGGCATGGCCGGTGTTCTGGATTCGGCCCGCTTCCGGGCCTTCATCGCCGCGGAGCTCACCGTCTCCGTGGAGAACGTTCATGCGATGGTCCTGGGCGGCCACGGCGACACGATGGTGCCGCTGCCCCGGTATTCCACCGTGGCGGGGGTGCCGATCACGGAGTTGATGACGCCCGAGCGGATCGAAGCCCTGGCCGCGCGCACGCGCAGCGGCGGCGCGGAAATTGTCGGTCTTCTGAAAACCGGCAGCGCCTACTATGCGCCCGCCTCGGCGGCGGTGGAAATGGCGGAGGCCATCCTCAGGGACAAGAAGAAAATTCTTCCCTGTGCCGCCTACCTGGAAGGGGAATACGGCCTATCCGGTTTATTCGTCGGCGTGCCGGTCAAACTGGGAAAAAACGGCATCGAACAGATTCTTTCGCTGCGCCTGACGCCCGAGGAGCAAAAGGCTCTGGAGAAATCAGCCGCCGCCGTCCGGGAACTGGTGGAAGCGATGAAAAAGATGGGGTAGAAAGAATGGCTTTTTTCACGGCGGATGACGGCGTTCGTCTTTATTACGAGGCAACGGGCGAAGGAAAGCCGGTGGTGCTGATCCACGGGTTGACGGCCGGCTCCCTTTTTTTTAGAAAACAGATACCGGCGCTGAGCGGACATTTTTCGGTGATTGCGCCCGATTTGCGCGGCCACGGGCAATCGGAATGCGGAAGCGACCACCTGACACTCAAGCGACTGGCTGACGATTTGAAACAGCTTCTCGCGGAGCTTCATGTCTCCAA
This sequence comes from Smithellaceae bacterium, assembly GCA_035448625.1. GTDB lineage: Bacteria > Desulfobacterota > Syntrophia > Syntrophales > Smithellaceae > UBA8904. Next base: position 19,123 of record DAOTJI010000016.1, read on the forward strand.
AGCGTCTCTGGTCGGCTGGTCGATGGGCGCCCACGTCATTTTTGAGTACGTCAAAAACTACTCCTGCGACTCGATAAATAAAATCGTGATCATCGACATGTCGCCCAAACTCATGAAATCCGACGACTGGTCTTACGGGATGACCGGCGTCACGAGCCGCAGGCCCGGGGATTTCAGCCATGAAGACAATCTTTTCCTTTTATCCGTGATGCTCCGGGACTGGGACGCGTACAGCCGGGTCGTCGCCCAGCGGATTTTAAACAAATCGCTCTATAATGAAAAAATGGAATTCAACGCCGACGCGGACTTCAAGGGGAAAGACGATTTGCCCTGGCTCTACGAGCAGGTCAGACAGAACAAAGCCTCCGTCATTGCCGCCTTCTGGATTGCGATGGTGACGCAGGATTACCGCTCCGTTTTGAAAGACCTTGCCGTGCCCTGTCTTCTGGCATACGGAACGGAAAGCAATTACTATCCGCCGGGAAACTACGACTACATGCGGCAGCAGATTCCCGATGCGCGGGTCGTCCCGTTTGAGGGATGCGGACACGCCCCGCACCTTCAGGATCCGGACGCGTTCAATCGGACGGTGCTGGATTTTCTGTCGGCCTGACGGTTTTGCCGGTCAGGGCCAGCACCACGCCGCCCAGCCCGATGGTGATGGCGAAAGCCTTAATCAGCATTCCGATGTAGAGGGGCATCCAGCCCAAGAGCCACAGCAGGCACAATCCCACCAGCGTTTCCTTGGTCAGGGACCTCCTGTATCCGCGAAAGATTCTGGAGATCATCGCGTTGCCCAAAATCGCCCCGGATGCGATGAATCCCACAATCACGGCCAGCAGCATCGCCGTGAAAACCAGCGGGATCAAAAAGATTCCGATGATGGAGACGGCCAGCAGCATAAAAAAAGGCACGGTGGCCAGCGTGGCCAGAACGCCCCAGAAGAACGATTTAAAGCCATTGTTCTCTATGGTGCCGGTGATCAGGGTCAACGGCCGCGGAAGCAGCAGGGTCATGATCAATGCGATAATCAGGATGATGGCGAAAAAACACAGGGAAATAACGTTTAAGATCAGCGACCAGCCTTCCAGCTCGCCCCTCATGGCCGACTGCAGGGCTTGCGACAGGGTGGAGGAGTTGACTTCGGTGATGTCGCCGAAAACCATGGAGCCGCTGCCCTTGGCGACGATGCCGCCCAGAACAATCACCTTGCCCCGCACGACGGCTTTGTTGGTCAGCACGACGGAGCCGGCAACGGCCAGGACATTTTGCTCCACCAGACCGCTGACCGTGATTTGCCCGCCGAGGACAGCCACGTTGTTCACGGTTTGCCCTTCTTCCACGACAAGATCACGGCCGGCGCCGATCATGTTTTTTGCGTCGGCGGGAGAGGTTGGAAAGAGCGCTAACACGGCGGCGGCGACCAGGACGGCAAATCGAACGTTCATGCATCAACCCCTTCTTTCCGGGCAAGATATTTCTGCCGGAGGTACGCAATGAACCCCGGGAGCACGGAAATGACGATAATTGCGACAATGATAACGGTAAAATTCGTTTTAACGGCCGGGATATTGCCGAAAAAGTACCCCCCCAGGAGGAAGATGGCCACCCAGGATACACCGCCGACAATATTGTATACAATGAAGCGGGCATAGATCATCGCTCCGATCCCCGCGACGAACGGGGCAAAGGTTCGGATAAACGGCATAAACCGGGCGATGATAATGGTCTTTCCTCCGTGTCTTTCGTAAAAATCGTGCGTTTTGATCAGGTACTTCTTCTTAAAGAACCGGCTTTCTTCATATTGAAACACTTTGGGCCCGATATAGTGGCCGACGGCATAGTTGACGGTGTCTCCGGCGATGGCCGCAAGGCTGAGCAGCATCAAAAGCCACTCGATATGCAGCGCGCCCAGCGCGGCCAGCGTGCCCAGGGCAAAAAGAAGCGAATCCCCGGGCAGAACCGGCGTCACCACAAGCCCCGTTTCGCAGAATATTACAACAAATACAACAACATAAATCCACACGCCAAAGCTTTGGATGATCAGGGGGAGGTATTGGTCGAGGTGAATCAGAACATCGATAAAATATAGAAGGAGATCCATAATTTTTATGCTATACTTTTCCAAAGCGACACATCGAGATCATTGCGTGGGCATCCCTATATCGGGTTCATAGGGGTAGTGTCAACATGAAAAAATTTCACACAGAAGGAGATTACAACATGAGAAGCAAACAGGATTACATTACCGGGCTGTCCAAAATGAAACGAAACCTTTATTACGACGGCCAGTTGATCGACCGGACGGATGAGCTGCAGATGCGCTGCCTCAACACGATCGGCACCACCTACGACGAGGCACAGCGGCCGGAAAATCAGGATCTGATGACGGCGGTTTCCCACCTGACGGGAGAGCGCATCAACCGGTTCACCCATATTCATCAAAACAAGGAAGATCTGCACCGCAAGCAGGACATGACCCGCATGCTCTGCCAGAAAGTGGGCGGCTGCATCCAGCGCTGCATGGGAATCGACGCCGCCAACGCCATCTATAACGTCTCTTACGAAGCCGACAAGGTCAAACCGGGAGAAACCGCCTATCACGAGAACTTCAAGAAATGGCTGCTCCGCTTTCAGAAGGAAGACCTGGTCGCCTGCTGTGCCCAGACGGACGTCAAGGGAGACCGGTTGCTGCGTCCGGCGGATCAGCCCAATCCCGGCTCCTATGTCTATATCAAGGAGCGATTGAAAGACGGCATCGTTGTCGAGGGCTGCAAGCTGCACATTTCCGAAGCCTCCGTGTCGGATGAAGTGCTGGTTGTGCCCACCCGGGCGCTTCGGGAGCAGGATAAAAATTACGCGGTGGCGTTTGCGATCCCCGGCGACTGGGACGGATTAAAACAGGTGCTGACGATCCACTCCCTGCGCGAGCGGGAACATTACAAGCGCGGCTTTATGGAAGGATCAACGGATTCGTACATGATCTTTGAGAACTGCTTCGTCCCCTGGGAGCGCGTCTTTCTCGCCGGCGAATGGCAGCACGGCGGCATCAACGCGCTGCTCTTCGCGCTGTTCCACCGCCATTCCTACTCGGGATGCAAACCGGCCATCGGCGACATCATTTTGGGCATGGCGGCGCTGGCCGCGGAAGTCAACAACATTCAGAAGGAATCCCATGTCCGGGAAAAGTTGGCGGAGATCATTCTGGTGACGGAACTGGGCTACGCGGCGGGATACACGGCGTCCGACCTGGGCGGCCCGAAGGTGTTCATGCCCGGGAAAGGCTTTGTTCCCTATGGCCCCGGCTCGTACATCCCCCATTCGATTTACTGCAACGTGGGCCGCTGCCTTTCCGGCGAGGCTGTCTGGCGTGAATCGGAAATTCTCTGCGACATCTCCGGCGGCGTCACGGCGACCTTCCCGCATGAAAAGGACTTTCTCAATCCGGCAACCGGCGAGGCGCTTCTGAAATACACCAAGCGCAGCCCCAAAATATCCGCCGAGGATCAGGCGCAGTTCTGGCGATACCTGGGCGACAAACTCTGCTCGGCGACCGGCGGCGTCCGCAACATCGGCGCGTATCACGGCGGAGGGTCGCCGATCATGGAGCAGATCGCCATTACGACGCAGTATGATATCGAATCCCGCAAAAAGCTGGTGAAATACATCGCCGGCATGAGCGGCGGTGACCGCGAGGCGCTCGCCAAACCATAGCGGTGTTCATTTGGTGTGCGGCCGTCGTGCGGCCGCATACCAAGGTCCTTCCTTCCCGCGAAAACCATTGCGGCCGCCCGTGCAGCGCGGCCGGATGGTTTGCGGGGTTGCCTATAAAAAATAGTAAGCCATGAAGGCCACCTCAAACATCAGGTGCGGGAAATTTTTTCTTTCCACTTCCTCGAACCCCAATTTTTCATACCAGTTTTGCAATGCCGGATCGTCCGCGAGGATGCCGATTTGTACGCGAAACGCCTTCCAAAGGCGGGCTTGGGACAACGCATGCTTGACCAGCGCTTCGCCGAATCCTTTTTTTTGCTCCCGCGGCAAAACCGCCAGGCGCTCCAGGTAACAGACCTCGTCGTTTATTTTTTCCAGCCCGACACATCCCACCGGCCGGCCCTGCGCTTCCAGAATATAAAAGGCGACGCCGCGATTCATCTCCCGCGCCAGCCATTCGGCCCGGCAGTTGGAGGGGTGCGTCGGGCTGTTTTGCTCGTTCAGTCCGAACCGGTCGGCCACCTCCTGAAAAGAATCCCGAATGATCTCCACCAGGATCTCAATGTCTTCCTTGCCGCCCAATCGTATCCGGGGTTCCATACGGCCGCCTCCTTCGTCATTCTTCAAAATGATGCAATCAAGGTTTTACCGCGGCGTTACGATCGGAAAGGTGCCCGACGGCTTGTCGAGCAGGGCGAAGAAACGCATCAGGTCGATTCGACTGCCGCTGATTTTCAGATCATCGGACAGCAGGGTATTCTTAATTCCCGCGGTGCCCGCCATCATTTTTATCCAGATCGGCCGGGTCAGCGTCAGCGTCGCATGAGCGTCTCCGGCAGGCTTTCCCTTTCTGTGGTGCAAAACGGCATGCTCGATCCAGAGGACATAGGATTCCCCCGTATCGCTGAACACCAGGTTGATTTTATAGTTTTTCCCCTCGGCGGCCGGTCCGTCGAGGCTGCAGGCCATCACCTCGAGAAACCGTTCGGCGGGAATGTTTTCCAGCAGGTCGATCGCTCCGGACCGGTTTACGCCTTTCCGGGGCGGTCCGTCGCGCAGTTCCTGAGCCGCGGTGAGATAGCTGTTTCGCCAGATGGCCGATTCGGACAGGTAGGCCATCTGATCGTAGGTGCGGGCGAGCAGTTTTCTGGCTTTGGTGTGATCGGGCTTGCCGAACACGACCATATTCAGCAGTTCGGCGGCCCAGCGGTATTCGCCTTTTTTGAAAGCGGCCTCGGCCGCATCGGCAGCCTTGTCCGCTCCGCCGATCAGCTCCAGGTAACGCTTGGCGGATTCCTGCGGCGGAAGCGGATTCAGGCCGGCGGGATTGCCGTCGTAGAATCCCATGTAAAACTGGTACACGGCCTTGACGTTGTGCCGCAGATCGCCATAGTATCCGCGCGCTCCCCATTGCGATTGCAGAGAATCCGGCAATTGGATGACATCGGCAATTTCCCGGGGTGTATAGCCCGCATTGATGAGACGAACGGTTTGGTCATGGGTATAGCGGTAAACGTCACGTTGCAGGGCGATAAATTCCTGAATGCGATCCCTTCCCCAGATCGGCCAGTTGTGCTGGCCGAAATAGACCTCGCAACCGGCTGTATATTCCAGCGCGTCGTCCAGATATCGGGCCCAGAGCAGCGCATTTCTCACCTTTGCTCCGCGAACCGGCAGCAGATTGTGCATGGTCTGGGACAGGATCTCCGCGCCGCAAAACGCCTTTTTTTCGGGAAGAACAAACGTCATTTCAGCGGGGGCTTCCGCGCCGGGCGTATTGTGAAAGACGAAGCGCAGTCCGTCCACCCGCATCTCCCGGACGGGCCGATCGATGATCACCGTGGGCCGGATGATGCCGATGCTGCCATAGGCCGCGGTCTTGCCCAGGCCCGTATCGACCATTCCCCTGGCGGAGCGTTCCAGATCTTTTCCGAACTGGTAGGAAGAGCGCCTTGCCATCGCCGTGCCCACCATCAGATTTTCGCTGACGGCCTCTTCCAGAAAGCCCTGGGGCGCGATGACCGGAAGGCTGCGCGAGACCGCTTCCCGCGGCGTGACAATGCCCAAGGCACCGCCGAAGTGGTCCACGTGGCTGTGGGTGAAAATGATCGCCGATACCGGTTTTTTGCCCAGGTGCTGTTGGGCGAAGGCAAAGGCAAACGCCGCGCTTTCCCGGCAGGTGAGCGGATCGATCACGATCCAGCCGGTTTTGCCTTCGATCAGCGTCATGTTGCCCAGATCAAAGCCGCGCAGCTGGTAGATGCCGTCGACGACTTTAAAAAGTCCGGTTCCGGCATTCAGCTTCGCGTGGCGCCACAAGCTTGGATTGACTGTCGGCGGCGCCTCGCCCGCAACAAAACGAAAGGCGTCGAAGTCCACCAGGACCGTCCCGTCCGCCGCGAGGATCTGTCCCTGGGGTTTTGCAATCCAGCCGCGTTGGGCGTCCTGAAAGTCCCGGTCCTGGCGGAAGTCGAGCTTTTGCGCCACGGCCCGGTTGGCCGTTATGACCGCCTCGCCTGCCTCACCTGCAACGCCGCCGACTCCAGGATCCTTCCCGCAGCCGGCAAGCAGGAATATGGCCGCCAGGCAAAGGGCCGCCGGCCGGATTCGCATTGCGTTCATTTTTTTGATCCTCATGGATACGTTTTCTGTTTGTAAGAAAGATTGATGGACAGGACCAAATTCCTGTCTTTGCCCCGAGCGCTTGAAGAACCGAACGTTGTGGGTGAGCGTAATCGCACCGCCGGGTTTTTGTCAACGGTTTTTCGGTTCAGATCATCTTGAAAAAAAGCAGGTAAACGGCCGTCTGGAGGATCGTCAGCGGGATTCCGGCTTTTGCAAATTCGAGAAAGGTGATGCTTTGGCCGTGGTTTTCCTTCTCCGCGTGCTGAATGATGATAACGTTGCTGGCCGCGCCGAGAATGAAAAGATTCCCCGCGATGGTGGAGCCGGCCGCAAGCGCCATGAGCTCTTTTGCGCCGGCGCCGGCCGAAAGCACGAGCGGCAGAAACAGCGCCGCCATGGGCACGTTGGAGATCAGCTGACTGACCCCGACGGAGAGGATCATGATGACAAAAACGCCGGTCACCTTCAGCGAAAAGGAAGAAAGCAGATGTTGAAGAAACCCGGACTGCCAAACGCTTTCCATCAGGACAAACATGGACGCGAAGAAGACCAGCGTGTACCAGTCGATTCTCCTCAGAATATGAAAACGGTAGGCTTTCTTCTTGGACATGAACCGGTAGATCAGAATCGGCGAGCAGCCGACGAGGGCGATGTAGGTCAGCCGGAAGTCAAAGGGCAGAGGCACAAAAAGACGGGCCACGGCAAGGGATACTTTGGCCAGGATCAGGAAAATCACGAGAATCAGGGAAAGACGCGCGACTTTGGCCAGACGGACATGCCGGATTTCTTCGACGCCGGGCTCAAGCTCCGTGCGGCGGAATTCTTTTTTGTACAGAATCTTCAGGAGGAGGTAGGCCATGAACAGATTGACGATGGTCGGCGCGAACAGATACCGGAAGAACGTGAGAAAGGGATTTCCGATGTTTCCCCCCAGGGCGATCAGAAGATTCTGAGGGTTCCCGATGGGGCTCATGACGCTTCCCGTGGTGATGGCAAACGCCAGGCAAAGCAAAAGCAGTTTTGCGGAAATTCCGTTTCTTCGGGCCAAGAGCAGCATGATCGGGGTTCCAATGATGGCGATGGTGTCGTTCATGAGGACCGCGGACCCGATGCCCATGGTGAAAAGGACGGCCAGGACCAGCGCATCAACGGACTTTGCGCGGCCGAACAAAGCCTGGCAGACATGGGTCAGATACCCGGAGTCTTCCATCGCCTGCCCGATGATGAACATGCCGAAGAGAAAGAAAATGACGTCAAAATGAACGGCGTGAAAAGCGTCCCGCAAAGAGATGTCTCCCGCGAGGATCACGAGGGCGGCGCCGCCGAGCATGATCTGCCAGATCTGGAGCCTGGCGCTGCCGATTTGCCGTACGGCGATCAGGAGAAAAACGACGGCAAGAGTCAGGATGGAAATATTCATGCAGGGCTGCAGATGTTTCTACGCGGAAAGCAGCTTTTCGAGCGCAGGGAATACTTGAGCCAGATTTTCCGGCTTTGTGCCGCCGGCCTGGGCCATGTCGGGGCGTCCGCCTCCCTTGCCGCCGACGAGCGGGGCAAGTTCCTTGATGAGGTTTCCGGCGGAGTACTTGCCGGTCAGGTCTTTGGTGACCATGCACAGCAGAAGCGCTTTGCCTTCGGCTTTGCTCCCCAGGAGAATGATGCCGGAGGCGAGCCGGTCGCGCAGCTTGTCGCCGAAATCGCGCAGCGTTTTGGCGTCGGAAATCGCCGCTTCCGCGGCCAGCACTTTCACGCCGCCGATTTCTTTGACCCGCCCTATCAGGTCGCCGGAATCTTTGGCGGCGAGTTTTCCCTTGAGCGCTTCGATTTCCTTTTCGAGTTCGCGCGTCTGCTTCAAAAGTTTTTCGGCGCGGTCGAACACTTCCATCTGCCCGGCTTTGAACAGGCCCGCCGCCCGCTTCAATTCCGCCTCTGTTTTTTGGACATGCAAAACCGCCTCTTTCCCCGTTGCGGCTTCGATCCGGCGGACGCCCGCGGCAATCGCGGATTCATGCAGAATTTTTAAAAGGCCGATGTCGCCAGTGCGCTCGACGTGCGTTCCGCCGCAAAGCTCCATGCTCATGTCGCCCATTTTGACGATGCGGACGGTCGCGCCGTATTTTTCGTCAAACACGGCCGTCGCGCCGGTTTTCAGGGCGTCTTCCAGCGCGCAGACTTCCGTCTGCACGGAAACATTCCTGCGGATCATTTCGTTGGCGATGGTCTCGACGCGCTGCAGTTCCTCATCGCTGATTTTGGAAAAATGCGTAAAGTCGAAGCGCAGCCGTTCCGCGTTGACGAGCGATCCGGACTGTTTGATATGATCGCCCAGCACGGCTTTGAGCGCCGCCTGCAGGATATGCGTGCCGGAGTGGTTGGCGGCGATGGCCCTGCGCCTCTCCAGATCGACGACCAGGCGGCCCGTGGCGCCCAATTTGATTTCTCCGCTTCGGACCACGCCCTGATGGACGATGAAATTCTCGACGGGCTTTTTCGTATCCTCGACGGTAAAGCTGAATCCCTCGCCTTCGAGATAACCCGTATCTCCCGTCTGTCCGCCCGATTCTCCGTAAAACGGCGTCGTGTCCAGGACGATTTCCGCCTTTTGACCGGCCGTCGCCGCTCCGACGGACTTGCCGTTCACGAAAACGGCCGTGATCTTCGCTTCTTCCCTGCGGACGGTTTCGTACCCGCAAAAAGCGCTCACGACGCCGGCGCTCGACGCCTTGAGGTAGCACTCCGCCACGGCTTCTTCGCCGCTGCCCTTCCAGGCGCCGCGGGCGCGCCGGCGCTGGCGCTCCATTTCGGCTTCGAAGCCTTCGGTGTCCAGCGTAATCCCGTCTTTTTTGACGATGTCCGCCGTGAGGTCGGTGGGGAAGCCGAAGGTATCGTACAGTTTGAAAATAATCTCGCCGGGCAGGGCGGTCTTCCCCGCTTTTTTGAGCGCTTCCGTCTCCTCCTGCAGAATGCGCAGACCCGCGTCGAGCGTTTCCATGAAGCGCTGCTCTTCGTTGAGAATCACTTTGGTGATGTAGGTCGCATTGTCGGCCAGATCGGGATAAGTATATTTCATCATGTCGATGACGACCAGGGCGGCTTCGTTTAAAAAAGGCTTTTGGATGCCGAGCATCTTGCCGTGGCGCGCGGCGCGTCGCAGAATCCGGCGGAGCACATAGCCGCGTCCTTCGTTGGACGGCAGAATGCCGTCGCCGATGAGAAATGTCACGGCGCGGCTGTGGTCCGCGATCACGCGGATGGAAATGTCGTTATCGGTGTTTTGGCCGTAAGTTTTGCCGGAGGTCTTTTCAACGAAACGCAGGATCGGCGCGAACAGGTCCGTATCGTAGTTGCTTTTGACGCCCTGAAGGACGGCCGTGAGGCGCTCGAGCCCCATACCGGTGTCGATGTTGGGCTTGGGCAGCGGCGTCAGTTTGCCCGACGCGTCGCGGTCGAACTGCGTGAAGACGTTGTTCCAGATTTCCAGGTGCCGGTCGCATTCGCAGTGGACGTTGCATTCGGGCCGCCCGCAGCCGGTTTGTTCGCCCTGGTCGAATATGATTTCGGAGCAGGGGCCGCAGGGGCCGGTTTCGCCCATCATCCAGAAATTGCTTTTTTCGCCCATCCGGACGATGCGGTCCGCCGGAACTTTCATCTTTTCATGCCAGATTTTGAACGCCTCATCGTCGTTTTCATAAATCGTCACCCAGAGGTTTTCCTTGGGAAGCTTCAAGACTTCGGTGAGATATTCCCAGGCCCAGGCGATGGCTTCCTCCTTGAAATAGTCGCCGAAGGAGAAGTTGCCCAGCATTTCAAAAAAGGTGTGGTGGCGGGCGGTGACGCCGACGTTTTCCAGGTCGTTGTGCTTGCCGCCGGCCCGCGCGCATTTCTGGCAGGTGGCGGCCCGGGTGTAGCCCCGGTTTTCCAGGCCCAGAAAAGCGTTTTTAAACTGCACCATGCCCGCGTTGGTAAAAAGCAGCGTGGGATCGTCTTTGGGGATGAGCGAGGAACTCGCCACCCGTGTGTGCCCTTTGCTCTCAAAAAATTTCAGGAAACTTTCCCGTATCGCGTCACCCGTTTTCACCATCTGCTTCTTCCTCCGCCGGCTTTCCCAGTATCGTTAATATCAGGCCCGGCGGGAAGCCCCGTCCCATCAGGCTTTGAAAGTTTTTTTGTTTTTCTTTCCGGTCCGGCCGTCCCTTGGACTTCCTCTTTTTCATCCACCGGAGGATGGCCTCTTCTTCGGACAGCTCGCGGCGCGCCGCCTCGACGGCGTCTTCGATCAACCGGTCGTCCAAGCCCTTTTCCCGCAGGCAGGCCGTGATTTTCCGATTTCCCCAGAGCTTGTTTGCCGCCAGATGGCGAGCCTGGCCGTTGGCGAAAGAGGCGTCGTTGAGATACTTCAATTCATGGAGTTTTTCCAGTGCTTCTTTTACGATCGCTTTGGGGAAGCCCTTGTTGAGCAGTTTTATTTCCAGCTCGCGCTCCGAATGCGGGCGCAGGGATAAAAGCCGATACGCTTTTTGCTTGGCTGCCTCCAGATTCAGAGCTTTCACGCTATTCTTCCTGGTCTTTGACGACGATGCCCAGTTTTTCGCGGACATCTCTTTCCACGGCCGCCAGAACCTCCGGGTTTTCCTTCAGGTAAATCCGGGAGTTGTCCCGCCCCTGCCCGATCCGGTCGCCCCGGTAGGAATACCAGGCGCCGCTTTTTTCAATGATATTGTTTGCCGCCGCCAGATCAAGGACATCACCCTCGCGGGAAATGCCTTCGCCGAAGATGATGTCGAATTCCGCCTCGCGGAAGGGAGGCGCCATCTTGTTTTTCACGACCTTGACCCGGGTCCGGAAGCCGACGACATCCTGGCCGTTCTTGATGGAGGTCATTTTGCGGATATCGAGGCGCTGGGACGAATAAAATTTCAGTGCGTTGCCGCCGGTGGTCGTCTCGGGATTGCCGAAGAACACGCCGATTTTCATGCGGAGCTGGTTGATGAAAATCACGGTGGTTTTGGATTTGCTGATCGAACCGGTCAGTTTGCGCAGGGCCTGCGACATGAGCCTGGCCTGAAGCCCCATCTGAGCGTCGCCCATTTCTCCTTCGAGTTCCGCTTTGGGGACCAGGGCCGCCACGGAATCCACGACCAGGACATCCAGCGCGCCGCTCCTAACCAGCGTTTCGGCGATTTCCAGTGCCTGCTCGCCCGTATCCGGCTGGGAGATGAGGAGTTCGTCGGTGTTTACGCCGATATTTTTGGCGTACGTCACGTCGAGAGCATGTTCCGCGTCAATGTAGGCCGCGATGCCGCCCTTTTTTTGCGCTTCGGCCACGATGTGCAGCGCCAGCGTCGTTTTGCCGCCGGATTCCGGCCCGTAGATTTCCACCACGCGGCCGCGCGGAACGCCGAAGGTCCCCAGTGCGATATCGAGGCTCAGCGAGCCGGTGGAAATGGCCGGCACGTCGGCCACGCGGTCGTGGCTGCCCAGTTTCATGATCGATCCCTTGCCGAACTGCCTTTCAATCTGCGTGATCGCCAAATCCACGGCTTTCGATCTGTCCATATCTGCGCACATATTGATATCCTCCTTCTTCCCTTGTATTCTTCATTGCGTGACCGGCGGTCCGCCGGATTATTCTTTTCCCGGGGACTCACCCCGACAGCGGAAACGTCGCCAGCCGGGTATAAATCGCCCCCTGCGGCGTCAGGCGGCTTTGAAACAAAACCAGTTCTCCGACGGTGAAATCCCCGGCAGAAAATGTTGCGTGCCGGGTCATGGCTTCGCTGACTCCCGAAACTTCGCGAGGATCCTTGATGCGGGCCAGCGTCAGATGAGCCCGGAAAGGGCGCTCTTCTTCCGGAAAGCCGATTCCGGCAAAATCCGCCTCCAGTCGTTTTTGCAGGGCGGCTAACCTCTCCACTTCGCCCGACGTGCCGCACCAGAGGACCCTTGGTTTGCGGACATCCGGAAAGAAGCCCAATTTTTCGATTTTCAGATTCAGAGCCCGCTCGGATTGCAGACGGTTTTGCACGACCCGGCTGATCGAATGGACCTCTTCGGCGGAAACGTCGCCGAAAAATTTCAAGGTCAGGTGCTGTCCGCCGGGCCTGGTCCAGCTCAATTTGCCGCCGATTTCCCGCTTGAGTTTTTCCTGCAGGCGAATCACGGCCTGTAAAATCTCTTCCGGCGGCTCGACGGCCAGAAATGCGCGAATATTTTTTTCCGCACCCGCCACTTACTTCTTCTCCTGCAGATAATTTCCCAGCAACATCAGTGCCGCCTCGGAGGAGATCAGCTTGTTTCTCCTGCGGTCCCAGCGGTATGCGTAATGGCGGCAAATCGTTTGCGTACCGTCGGCGAGCGCGATGTAAACCGTTCCGACCGGCTTTTCTTTCGTGCCGCCGGTCGGCCCCGCGATGCCGGTGGAGGAAAGGCCCAGATTCGTCCCCGCCGACCTGCGGACGCCTTCGGCCATCCGGCGCGCGGTTTCTTCGCTCACGGCGCCGTACTTTTCCAGGATATCGGCCGGCACACCGAGCAGTTGCATTTTCGCCTCGTTGCTGTAGGCCACCACGCCGCGCTCAAAGTAAGCGGAACTGCCGGAAACGTCGGTGAGGCGGTCGGCAATGAGCCCCCCCGTACAGGACTCCGCCACGGCGATCGTCAGTTTCTTTTCCGTCATCGCTGCGGCGATCCTTTGCTCCAGGGTTTCTTCGCCGTAGGAAAAGATGCAGTCGGCCAGTCGCGACGACACTTCCGCGACGGCCCGGTTTAGGTTTTCCCGGGCCGCCTCCAGCGTTTCGGAGCGTGAGATCAGCACCAGATGATTTTCCGGAAAGACGGGGTAAAAGCCGACGCTCACGCCGAGGGCGTCAAAGTGGACGTCGGCCAGTTTTTGATCCACCATCGCCTCCCCGAGGCCGAAGGTTTTGATCGTTTGTTTGACCGTCTGGAGAACGGCCTCGGGAAAGCGGCGGCGCAAAAGGGGAATGACGCCTTCCGGCACCATCCGCCGCGTTTCCGACGGAACGCCGGGAATGACCACCACCAGTTTTTCCCCGACCGGCAGCGCAAAGCCCGCGGCGGTGCCTACGGGATTGGGAATCATTTCCGCGCCTTCGGGAAACAAAGCCTGCTTGGCATTGTTTTCCGTCCAGCGCAGATTGAATCGCGTAAAGATATCCTTGAGATAGGCCAGAACTTTTTCATCCAGAACCAATGGCCGGCCAAACGCCCTCGCCACCGCGGCGGTGGTGATATCGTCAACCGTCGGCCCCAGGCCTCCGGTGCAGATCACCGCGTCCGTAAAAGACAAAAGGTAATGCAGCCGGTCGGCGATGATTTCGAATTCGTCTCCGACCGACATCATGGTTTCCACCGTCCAGCCCTGCAGGTTCATTTCCCGTGCGATGAGAGACGAATTCGTATCGGAGATGCGCCCGTTCATCAATTCGTTACCGATGGTCAAAATGCCGATTTTCATAAAACCGCCTTATCATGCAAGAAAAACAAGGATCAAAATAACGATTCCCGTGTAAACACCCGCGCCGAGATCATCGGTCACCACGCCCCAGCCGCCGGGAAACTTCTGAAAATGCTTCAGGGGAAAAGGCTTCCAGATGTCAAAAATCCGGAAAAGAACAAAGGCCGTAAGCAGATGCAGTCCGGTGACGGCCACGGGCAGCATGGCGACCTGGTAGCCCGCGATTTCATCAATCACAATCCGCTGGTCGTCTTTGTTTTTGTAAAGCTTTTCCGACTCTCCGGCAACATAAATAGAGACGGCCGATAATGCAACCACAAAGAGGACGCGAAAAAGCCAGGGAAGGGGACTGGAAGCCAGGCAGACCAGAACACCCGCCAGCGTGCCTGCCGTACCCGGTGCGACGGGGGAAAGGCCCGCCCCGCATCCGGTTGCCAGGATCATGATCCATTTGTCCTTTTGAGAAGTTGCCACGGACGCCCCTTTGATAAATCGCATTTTGCCTATAGAACGATTGTTCTATACTACAGGCCTTTGCGGGATGTCAAGCAATCTTATGACCGGCCGCCTCCTTGGGCCGGCAGGGTTGCCCAAATCGGGGATTATGTGGTATGCAGCCGTTAAGTCAAGGAATTTCAGGATAAAAATATGATTCCCATTGTTTCCATTGTCGGAAAATCCAATTCCGGCAAGACAACGCTTCTGGAAAAAATCGTCGCCGACCTGGTCCGCCGGGGCTATCGAATCGCCACGATCAAACACAATCGCCACGGCTTCGACATCGACCACGAGGGCAAGGACAGCTACCGCCACAAAAAAGCAGGCGCGTGCACCACCGTCTTGTCGTCGCCCCATCAGCTCGCGCTGATTCAGGACGTGGACCACGATCACTCCTTTCAAGAAATTCGCGACAAATACATTTCGGGAGCGGATCTCATTCTCACGGAGGGGTTCAAGGCGAATGACTATCCGAAAATTGAAGTGTTCCGCGCTGAACTCAAACGGGGATTGATCTCGAGCAGGGAGGATGGCCTGGTCGCCGTGGCCTCGGATGTAAAACTGGAGATCGATGTTCCCTGTCTGGACCTCAACGACCCCGGAGCCGTTGCCGATTTCATCGAAGTTCAGTTCCTGAAATAAACCGTTGCACCGTCCCCTTTTGCCGAAAAAAAGCCCGGCGGTTTAACGGCCGGGCTTTCGCTTGCCGCCAATGATGCAGCGTGAGGATGTTTTAGGGTTCGGAAGGAGCGTTGGGATCCGCCAGCCATTCCATCGAGGATCCGTCATACACCTTGACGTCCTTATATCCGAGCATTTCCGTCATGATAAAGGCCCAGCCGGTGCAGGTCTTGCCGGTATCGCAGTAAACGATGATTTCGCGGTTCAAATCGGAGCCTGCCGCTTTCTGCGCGAGCGCCGCGAGCGCCGCCTGGTCCTTGTACAGCCCTTCCGGCGTGTAGAGCTGGCCGACCGGCAGGTTCACCGCTCCCTTGATGCGGCCCAGTTTAGGAACAAAAGGCAGTTTTTCCTTTCCTTCGTAAAACGCCGGGGCACGGTTGTCGATAATGATCGCTTTGCCGATTTTACCCGCCACATACGCCTTGTCCACGAACAGATCCTTCTGGACGGACGCCGTGAAGGATTTTGCTTTAGGCTTGGCCGTATCCTGAGAAACCGGTTTGTTTTCCTTGACCCAATGATTCTGACCGCCGCTGAGGATCGCGACATTCGGCACGCCCAGGTACTTCAGGGTCCAGGCCACGCGGGTCATGTCGAACTGATCGGGAACCTTGCCCGTATTTCCGACGATGACCACCAGAGAATTCTGATCGATGCCGGCGCTTCCGACCGCATCGGCCAGGTCGTCAACGGCCGGCAGTTCATTGAGCAGGTTGCCCTTCTTAATAGCCCAGGAGCCATAGGCTACGTTGACCGCTCCGGGAATGTGGCCGGCCTTGTATTCCTCCAGCTTGCGCACATCGACGATAACCAGGTTGGGAAGGTCCAGATTCTTCTGCAGCCAGTCCGTCGATACGATGGGGTCAATGCCTCTCGCCGCCGCCGGTGCGGGAGCGGTGAGAGCCAACGGCAGCAGCAACAGAGCCGCCAATACAAACGCTTTCAACCATTTCATTTTTTTCATAAAACACTACCCTCCTGTTTGATTTGTTTTTTTGTCTGTCGCACTTTTGAAGGCGGTGAAGGCCGTCAAATCTTTTGAAGCGAAGATCCCGTTTACGGATCAACGACTTTTTTATTCTTTTCAAGATCGGCGATCCACAAAGCATGGCGGTGCCGGGCATAGTCCAAACGGACTTTGCCCGTGAAGATGCCGCGGACCATCGGCCAGTTCGGACGCAGGAGAATCGCCGCCATGTGCGCGAGAAAGGCCAGAAAAAATAGGACGAAACTAATATTATGGATCCAGGTGGCCGCCAGGACAACCGCAAGCGACAGATCCGGCGCATACAGGTTCTTGTAGGTTTTAATCAGGCCGGATACGACGAGCAGAAGAATGATCCAGGCCATTCCCGCGTAAGCCAGCCGCTGCTCCGGCAAATACTTGTGCATCGGCGGCTCCTGGCCGAAGCCGAACAGGCTCTTGACGACGGTAACGGAAGCCGACAGATCGCCTTTTTTCGGCAGCAGGCCGGTTTCTCCGCGCAGTCCATGGTAGACCAGGTGAAAGATTCCAGCGACCGTAAAAACCAATGCCGCCGCGTAGTGGAGGGACAAAGACGTGATGAAGTCCGCCGACCAGCCCAATCCGGGAACGGTGACGATGTAATAGCGTTTGGCGACGGGCAGCTCAAAAATTCCGGTGAGGAGCAAAACAAGGCCGGAAAGGGCGATCGCCCAGTGTTCGATCAATTCGATCGCGTTGTGGCGGACCACCCGGTTTTTTTCCGAAAGGATTTTTTCAGTCACGGTCTTCCTCCTGCCGTCGGTTGTTCTTTCGGCGCCGTGAATACCAGCCGGCCGCTCCGGCGAGCGCCAGCCCCACCACAGGGGAGGCCAGTACGGCTTTTCCCAGGGGGTCCGTCGCCGCCATTCGCCGCGGGACGCCCGGCTTCATGTCCGGCTGCCCCGGTTTTCTGACCATGGTTTGATTCAGCTGCTCAAAGGGGACGGGCGATACGTACAGCGTTGCCGTGCCGCCGTTTTCTTTCTGACCGTAAATGTGCCCGTTGATCTTGCCGGCACGGGCCTGCGCTTCCGCTTCCATCTCTTTTTTGGGGCCGATCAGCATGGCCCCGCGCGGGCAGGCTTCGATGCATCCGGGCTGTTTTCCCTGAACCAGCCTGTCGTTGCAGAGGTCGCATTTGTACATGACGCCGTTGCCCATGAGACCGGGCAGCACGTGAAGATAAATGCCGACGCCCGACTGCCGCTGCGGAATTTCCCACGGGCAGACGTCCCGGCACTTGGCGCCGCCGAAGCATTGATTTGGGTTGATGACCACCGCACCGTTCGTGTTTTTATGGTTGGCGGAAAAAGGACAGATGGTCGCGCAGGCGGGATTGTCGCAGTGCATGCAGCGTCTCGGGACAAAAACGGTTCGGCTGTGCCCGTTGACGACGACGTCCGCGCGATGAACATAAATGTAATTGTAAGGGGTCAGGCGGTGGAAGACGTCCCGTTTTTTGGACCAGTCTTCAATGGTTTTTCTCGGCCAGGGTTCCGGAATGTTATCCACGACGGGGGGTATTTTATCGCGGTTGATGTTTCGGCAGGCCTGGACACAGGCCGGAATTTTGCGGTCCGCGCATCCGTCGCAAAGGCTCAAATCGATGAGCGTAGAAAGGGAACCTCCCGATTCTGCCCGCGCGGTTTTCGGCAGATGAACTCCCGTGAGAAGCGCGGCTCCGGCCGAGATCTGCAAAAAGGAACGGCGGCTGAGTTTCGATGAGTGCTTTGAATCCAATTTCTTTCCCCTCTAGGACATGCCGATAAAGCGGGTTAGTGCGTTCTGAAATTCTTCTATGCTTTTTTCCTGATCATCGCCCGCCTCCTCGATGCAGCGCCTCATATTGGCCTGAATGATCACGGCGCCGGTTTTCTTCATGGCGGCGGTGGCCGCGTAGAGCTGGGTGAGCACATCGGAACAGGGCGCTTCCTGCTCCACCATCCGCTCCAGCCCGCGGATTTGCCCCTCAATGCGCTTCAATCGGTTTAATACCTTGATTCTCATTTCATCCATAGCATACCCCGTGGGGGTATATATAAACATTCCCTTTGCGCCTGTCAAATGGTTTTTTACACGGTTTTTTAAAATCATTCCTTGACAGTGAAAGCCCCCTTCGTGGTAGCTGTGGAAAACCTTGCGCGGAGAAAGCCGTGGATTTTGCTGGCGACCTGAAAAACATGTACCGAGACGCCGTTCGGGAGGTGGACCCCGCGGGCCTTATTTTATCCTGTGTCCGGAAAGAGGGCCGGAAGCTTGTGCTCACGGGCCGGGGAGGGGTTTGGACGGAAGACCTTTCCCCCTACCGGCAGGTGATGGTGCTTGGGATCGGCAAGGCTTCGGCCCGGATGGCAGCAGCCATGGAAAACATCCTGGGACGGGAACTTTCGTCGGGATTCGTCATCACAAAATACGGCCACGGGCTGAACCTTCGGAAAATAAAAGTTCTGGAAGCGGGCCACCCCGTGCCGGATGAAAACAGCCTGGAAGGGGCCCGCATTCTGACGGACATGGCCCGGGCGGCGGATGAACACACGCTGATCATCCATCTGATTTCCGGCGGCGGGTCATCCCTGTTCTGCCTGCCCGCGGACGTCATCAGCCTTGACCAGAAGCGCAGGGCCACGCAAGCCCTGCTGGCGTCCGGCGCCGGCATCGACGAGGTCAACTGCGTTCGAAAGCATCTCTCCAAAGTCAAGGGTGGAGGTCTGGCCCGGATTGCAAGCCCCGCCAGACTTATCAACCTGATTTTGTCGGATGTCATCGGCGACCGGATCGATACCATTGCATCCGGCATTACCGCCCCCGACCCCACCACGTTTCAGGACGCTCTTTCGATCGTTCATCAATACGGACTGGAAGAAAGACTTCCGAAACCGGTGATGGACCGCCTGGTGCGCGGGGCTCGGGGAGAGGTGGCCGAAACGCCCAAAGCGGGCGATTCGGCATTTTGCAACAGCATGCATCTGATACTGGGCAACAACTCGCTGGCCTGCAATGCGGCGCAGGCGTCCGCTAAGAAGCTGGGGTATGACGCGCGAATTTTCAGCACGACGATATCCGGCGAGGCATCCGCCGCCGGAAAGTGCTTTGCGCTGCTTGCCAAGGCCATGAATGCGGAGAAATCCCCGACGGCAAACCCCGCCGTCCTGATTGCCGGCGGCGAAACAACCGTCACGCTTCGGGGGAAAGGAAAAGGAGGAAGGAATCAGGAAATGGCGCTCGCCTTTGCTTTGGAGCTGCACCGAATCCTTCCGGATTCCGCCAACATTTTTTTTCTGTCCGCGGGTACGGACGGCAGCGACGGGCCGACGGACGCGGCGGGCGCGCTGGTGACGCCCGCGCTGATGGAAAAGATGAAAACCATCTCCCCCGAGGCCGCGTTGCGCCTTCAGGA